>NZ_JCBCUR010000023.1:0-72567 GCF_059862305.1 Pseudomonas sp. MF09156 | reverse complement strand
AGGCTGAAGCCTTGGGCATGACTGATTTGAATGGTGGCGCGCTCTTCAACGCTGAGTTCGGTATAAGACATAGGGGCAGCACCGTACCGGAAAGGTCAGGTGTTGCACTCAGTTTTTGCCGCCGCCGAGTGTCCTGTGATCTATGAAACGCTTACAAATTGCTTTGCTGGATGATCATGCAATCGTGCGACATGGCCTGGTCAATCGATTGCTGCAGGAACCTGATTTTGAAGTGGTCGGTGTCTACGCCCGTACGCGTGAACTATTGGCAGGGCTGGCCAAGGACCCGGCGCAGGTGCTGTTACTGGACTATGTCCTGGGGCCCAGCGAGTTGGATGGCGTGTTACTGATTCGAGCGTTACGGGTGAAGTTTCCACAATGCCGCATCCTGGTGTTCTCTACGCACCATGACGCCGCCACCGTGATCCTGGCCTTGCGTGCCGGTGCCCGGGGATTTCTCGGCAAGGGTGAAGATATGGGTCAGTTGGTCGACGCCGTCCGGTTGGTGGCGTCGGGGGCGGTTTACCTGAGCCCGGACATGGCCTACAGGGTTGCCGAAGCCACTGCGGTCAACTATGACGGCGAGGCGCGCAATCGCGAGGACGCGTTGCGCTTTGTCAGTCTGTCTGCCCGTGAGCAAGAAGTGATTCGCTGTTATCTGACGGGCATGACCATCACCGAAATTGCTGAGAAATTCAGCCGTAGCATCAAGACCATCAGCTCCCAAAAGGCTTCGGCTTTTCGCAAGTTGGGTGTGATATCGAACAACGAGCTATTCAAGATCAAGCACCTCATTGAAGGTATCTGAACCTGGCGGGTTGGCGCCGTGTCATTTGCCGCTTGTTGCATATACTGTTCTATCGTTGGGTATCCCTGTTTTCGGCAGCGCGGCTTGCGCTGGGTTGAGTGGGCTCGATCATAATGAAATCTATACGTATTGCTTTGTTGGATGATCACGCGGTTGTTCGACATGGTCTGGCCAATACCCTGGCGGCCGAGGCGAACTTTGAAGTAGTAGGCATTTATGAGCGCAGCCGCGACCTGATCGCCGGTCTCGCCACGGCGCCTGCAGACTTGCTGCTACTGGATTTCTCCCTGAGTCCCGAGGAGTTGGACGGCGTCTCATTGATCCGTGCCTTGCGAGTCAAGTTTCCCGCTAGCCACATCCTTGTGTTGTCCACCCACCACGACCCGGCGACCGTGGGCCTGGCCATGCGTGTCGGAGCCCGCGGGTTTGTCGGCAAGGGTGAGGACATGGACCAGCTGGTCAAGGCCATCCGCAAAGTGGCATCGGGGGCGGTGTACCTGAGTCCCGACATGACCTATCGCCTGGCCGAAACCGTCACCAGTGATACCCGCAAAGGCTCTGACGAAGTGCCGGACGCCCTGATCCTGGCGGAGTTGACCAGTCGCGAGCAGGAGGTCATTCGTTGTTACCTGGCGGGCATGACCATCACTGAAATTGCCGAGAAGTTCAATCGCAGCATCAAGACCATCAGCACCCAGAAAACCTCGGCGTTTCGCAAGCTGGGGGTTACGTCGAACAACGAACTGTTCAAGCTCAACAAAATCATTGGCTCGCCATGAGGCGGTGGTGGTTGGGGGGCTTGTTGTTGTGGTCGCTTGGAGGGGCCGTCTTCGCTGCTGGCCCGGTTCAACTGAGCGAGCAGGAGCAGCGCTGGATACAGCAGCATCCGGTGTTGCGGGTGGGCGTGGTCGAAGACCTGATACCTTTTGAGTACATGCGTGATGGCACCCTGCAGGGACGCTCAGTGCATTACCTGCAATTGGTGACCGATGCCACCGGCCTTGAATTCACCTATGTTCCGGGAAAGACCATTGAGATACGCGAGCAAATGCTCCTCGATGGCCAGGTGGATCTGCTGTCCTCTTACTTGCGTTTCAGGTCTGAGCCGGCCACCAAGGGCCTTGCCTTGCTGACCTACCAGACCACCTCGCCGATCATCGTGACGCGTTTCGAAGGCCCGGATATTTTCGACCTCGACCAACTGCATGGCAAAACCGTGATGGTTCCTGACGTGGATCATTACGAAGAGATCGTCGGAGCATCAGGAATCGAGGTCACGCTGATCAAAAGCAAATCGGCCCTGGAGATGCTGACCCGCGTCCAGGATGGCAGTGCTGACGCGGCCGTTGCCACGGAAACCTTCCTGATGCCTTATCTGTACCGCCAGTTCCAGGGCATCCTGGAGGCTTCAGGTGTGGTCGGCAGCCAGATGCTGGATGTCAGCATGGCGGTTCGCTCGGACCAGGCACTGCTGCATTCGATCCTCGAAAAAGTCCTGGGCTCGATCACTGCCGAGCAACGCAATGACATGTACGACCACTGGTATCACGAGCTGGATCTGGATGTTCCAACCCTGCTTGCCATCTCCAGCCACTACTGGCATGTCCTGATCATGGGGGCGTTGGTGCTGGCCAGCCTGTGTGTGCTGGTCTATCGCGGCCATCGCAGGCGGCGTCAGGCTGTGCGCAACGAGCAGGAAAAAACCATGTTCCTGGCGGTCATGGGCCATGAAATTCGTTCGCCTATGAATGCCGTGCTGGCGGCCATGGAGTTATTGGGGCACACCCGGCTCAATGAGCAGCAGCGCCACTTTGTGCACCTTGCCAATGGCGGCGCCAATGCGTTGGTGCGTTTGCTGGATAACGTGCTGGACACGCCAGGCTCGGGTGCGCGGGCGTTGCGCCTGAGCATTGAACCGACCGATGTGACGGCGCTGGTGCAGGGCGTAGTGGGCTTGCACCGCCTGCGCGCCCGGGAAAAGCACCTGAGCCTGAATGTGAGCATCCACACCGCGCTGCCCTTGCTGTTACTCGACAGCTCCCGCCTGACGCAGATTCTTCATAACCTGCTTTCCAATGCCATCAAGTTCACCGATGCCGGCGGTGTCGACATCAAGCTGTGCCTGTTGGCCCTACCGGCCGGTGGTCAACAGTTGCAAGTCAAGGTGCGCGATACCGGGATCGGTATCAGCGAAGCGGTACAGGCGTCGTTGTTCCGGCCATATGCCCAGGCCAGTCAATCCTACAAGCGCTCCGGTGGTACCGGGCTGGGCCTGGTGATCTGCCAGCAACTGGCGAACTTGATGCAGGGGTCGTTCACACTCAGCAGTGAGCCGGGGGTTGGCACGACCTTCATCCTCTGCGTGCCGGTAACGGTTGCCCCCCAGACTGCTGAACCACCGCAGATTCAGCAGTCCGCGCCAGAGGCCGAGACGGGCGGCCTGCAAATCCTGGTCGTGGAAGACACTCTGGCCAACCAGGAAGTGCTGCGGGCGCAGATCGGCGGCTTTGGCTGCGAGGCGGTGATCGCCGCCGATGCCGCCCAGGCCCACAGCTTGTTCGCGCAGCAGGCCTACCAATTGATCCTGATGGACTGTGACCTGCCGGACCAGGACGGTTACAGCCTGGTTCGCGAACTGCGTGAGTTCGAGCGCGGCTTGGGGCGTCCACGCTGCCCAATCATTGCCATTTCTGCCCTGACCGGTGAACAGCACCTCAAACGTTGCATGGATGCTGGGATGGACGCCGCATTGAGCAAGCCGATACGCCTTGGGCAACTGCGCGAAGTGATCGAGCGTTGGTGCGACGTCACCCTGGCTGCACCCCGTGCGAGCCTGATGGCCCCACAGCTGGATCAGGCGGCGATCAATCGGGAGATGGCCAGTGACCTGGGGAGCCTGATCAAGGCCATAGCGCTCTGTGACCGCCCCAGCGCCGTCCACGTTGCCCATCGTCTGCACGGTGCTGCGCTGATTATGGAGTGGCTGGCCCTGGGGCAGAGTGCCGAGTATCTGGAGCGCCTGCTGCGTGCGCAGGAGGGCTGGGATAGCCCGGCCTACGCCCAGGCCCTGCGGGCGTTGGTTGAGCATTGGCGGGCCTTGGGCGGGGATGCTCCCCTGGAAGTGCTGCCGCCCGCGCGTGCCACGCGGGTGACCCAGCGATGAACGCCAAATTGCTACGCCTGCTGCTGATAGCGTTCGTGCTGGGAAACCTGGGCGTCGGGGTGCAGGCCGGCCCGACGCCGCTGGAGTTGACCCAGCAGGAGCGTGATTGGATTGCTGCCCATCCGGTGCTGCGTGTTGGCGTATTCGATAACTTGCTGCCTTTTGAATACATCAGCAATGGCCAACTCAGAGGGTTGTCAGCCAAATACCTGGGGTTGATTGCATCGCGCACGGGCCTGTATTTCGAACCCGTCACCACCACTACGCGCAGCGCCCGCAAGGACATGCTGATCAGCGGCGAAGTCGATATCTTGTCCACCCGGCGCCGGGACGATGACCCGGCAAAGGATCTCGGGCTGCGTTACACCACGCCCTACAACACCAGCTCGACCGTTATCGTCAGCCGTTTTGGCGATCAACCGTTTGCCGACTTGGAGCAACTCGCCGGCAAGCGGGTGGTGATGCTGGGGCGCGAGGAGGATTACGTCGCTTTTTTGAAGCGTAAGGCCCCGGGGATAACCATTGTTTCTGCCCTGAATGCGCTGGACATGATGGCGATGGTCAAGGACGGCCGCACGGACGCGGCGATTGCTTCGGAATGGCTGCTGATTCCCTACCTGTCCCGCCAATATCATGGGGTACTGCAGATTTCTGGGGTGCTGCCGTTGCTGCATACCGGTGTGAGCATGGCCGTACGTGACAGCGATGTGCTCCTGCTGTCTATTTTGGACAAGGTGCTGGCTTCCATCAGCGGCGAAGAGCGCAAGGCGATCTATGACGCCTGGTTTGCGGATATGGACCTGGACATTCCTACCGTCAAGGCCATTGCCGAGCACTACCAAAGTGAGCTGTGGTTGCTGCTGGCCGTGGTGGCAGTGCTCGTCGGACTGGTCGTGCAAAGTCGCCTGCAACGGCGCCAGGCCATGAACAGCGAACGGGAGAAGGCGATGTTCCTGGCGGTCATCAGCCATGAAGTGCGTTCGCCGATGAACGCAGTGCTGGCCGCCGTGGAACTGCTGGAGCACACCCCGCTCGATGAGCAGCAGCGACATTTCACCGGCTTGGCCAATAGCGGCGCCAATACCTTGCTGCGGCTGGTGGATGATGTGTTGGATATCTCCAAGATGGAAGCCGGGCAACTGGCCCTCAATCTTGAACCGGTGGACCCATGGGCGCTGGTCTTGCGGGTAGTCGACGAGCATCGAACGCAAGCGCAGGAAAAGGGCATTGAGCTGCTCGTCACCGGCGAGCGTCCCGGCGACCCATTGTTGCTGGACGAACTGCGTCTGGCGCAGGTGCTGCGCAACCTGATCTGCAACGCCGTCAAGTTCACCGATGTGGGTCGGGTAGAGGTGCAGTTGCTACAGCTGGAAAAGCCTGCGGCCGAGGTGCGACAACTGGTGATCCGGGTCATCGATACGGGCATAGGCTTGTCCAAGCAGGCGCAAGCCTCGCTGTTCCGGCCGTATGCCCAGGCCAAGCAATCCTATCGACGCACTGGCGGTACCGGCCTGGGCCTGGTGATCTGCCGGCGCCTGGTCAGGTTGATGCGTGGCAGGTTGGTGCTCAGCAGCTTGCAGGGGGTCGGTACCCAGGTCGAGGTGCGGTTGCCAGTTGAGCCGGCTGTTTCCCCGCAACTGCCGGCACCTGAGCCTGCGCCGAGCGCGGAATCGGCTAACGGTTTGCAGGTGTTGGTGGTGGACGACTCGCTACCCAGTCGGCAAGTGTTGCAGGCACAACTCGACAGCCTTGGTTGCGCGGTGCTGCTGGCGGCTGATGCCGACCAGGCGGTGGCGTTGTTCAGTGCGCACCGGGTCGATATGGTGCTGATCGACTGTGACTCGCCAGAGGGCGACGCCGAGCGCATGGTCAGCGCGTTTCGTGAGTCGCAGCTCCAACAGGAACGCTCATATTGCCCGATCATCGCGCTCTCGCAATTTAGCGGGAATGAATACCTGCAACGTTGTTTCGATGCCGGTATGGATGGTGTACTGAGCAAACCGCTCCAACAGGCCATGTTGCAGCAGATGATTGAACTCTGGTGCGAAGTAACCCCGGCGCCACAAGTTGCAGAGTACCCGGAAACTCCAGGGTCGCCGGAGGCCGTGCGCCAGGAACTTAACAGCCTCATAGAACTACTTGCCCTGCGCGATCGCGGCATGGCGCTGGAGGCGCTACACAGGCTGCGCACTGCCGCGTTGGACGTCGGTTGGGAGGACTTCGCGGCCACGGCGCAGCGTATCGAAGTGATGTTGCAGGACGAAGTGAACTGGCCAGCAGAAGCGGTTGCGGGTCATGCCCGTAGCCTGCTTGAGCACAGGGCCGGGCTTCCCTGTGGAGCCTAGGCAGAGTAGGGGCTTCACAGCAGGACAGGTTGCTCTGGGAATGATGCAATCGCCGCGAATTGCATGCCCTGCCGCAACATATGCCTCACCGCCTCGATAAAGCTCGATGGCGGCCACCGGTTGTTCGCAGCTTCTCTATTGATAAACATTGCAGCGCCTGTTTTTAGGAGTGCTCCTATAGACGGGCTATTAATGTTTTTTTCATTAAGCAGTGCAGTGCAACAGTAAGTTTATAGTGGGTTTAATTGTTTGGAATTTACCGTGCTCAATTGTTTTTCAGAGCACTCCTATATTGAGTTCGATGTGGGCTCCCTAAACTTGGCCCCGCAACAGCACAGAAGCTCTCCGATAAACGGAGGCTTTACAACTTACTGTAGAACATCGCTCTCTCGGAGTTACTCATGAATTACAAAGCCCGCGCCCTCGCTGTACTGGTCGCTGCCACCGCCTCTACCGTTGCTCTGGCTTCAGACGGCAAAATCGATTTCAACGGCGAACTGAAAGCCGAAACCTGCAAGGTTGCGGTTAACGGCGCGGCTGGTGCGAGCCCGTCGACTGTCACGCTGCCAACCATCTCTACCGCTGCCCTGGGAGCAAAAGGCCAAGTGGCAGGCCAGACCGGTTTCAATATCGAGCTGAGCGATTGCTCTGCCGCGCTGAAAACAGCTGCTGCATTCTTTGAGTCGAGCGGCAGCGTTGATGCAACCAGCGGCAACCTGAAGAACGTGAGCGGTACTGCCACCCAGGTTCAGCTGCAATTGGTTGACGCAACCAATGGCAACGCGATCAAGGCCGGCAACACTGCGCAGGTCACTTCCACCAGCCGTATTGCCATCAATGCAACCTCCAAGGCCGCCATCCTGCCATACGCTGTCCAGTACTACGCTCAAGCCCCGACCACTCCGGGTACCGTAGTTGGCTCCGTGACTTACTCCATCAATTATCAGTAAGTCGCCGCTCATGGATACACGCCCTGTTCAGCAACAAAAGGGCGTGCTTCCAGGCAGCAACGGGATTACGTAATGCCTTGCACATCTGCCCTCAGACAATTGCTCCTGGCAAGCCTTGTGACACTGACGTGTTCCCAGGCTATCGGGGGTGTAGTGATTACCGGAACCCGCCTGCTCTACCCGGCGGACCAGAAAGAAATCACGGTAAAACTCAACAACAATGGCACGCAGCCAGCGCTGATCCAGTCGTGGATCGACACCGGCAGCGTCGAGTCGACTCCGACCAGCTCCAAGGCGCCGTTCCTGCTTTCACCGCCGGTGGCGCGCATCGATCCGACCAAGGGCCAAAGCCTGCGGGTGTTGTTTACCGGGGCTCCAATGGCCCAGGACAAAGAGTCGGTGTTCTGGCTCAACGTATTGGAAATTCCACCCAAGCCCGAGGCGGGTGCAGATATCAATACGCTGCAAATGGCATTCCGTTCGCGGATCAAATTGTTTTATCGCCCGACCGGCTTGCCAGGCACTGCCAGCGAGGCGATCGAGCAGGTGCAGTGGCAATTGGTGCCCGCACGCGATGGGCAAGGCTTGGCCTTGCAGGCCTTCAATCCGTCGGCGTTCCATGTTTCGCTGATCGAGTTGGAACTGGTGGCTGGCGCCCAGCGTGAGCGCAGTGAAGACGGCATGATCGCTCCGGGTGAAACCCGCCAATTTGTGCTCCCAACGCTCAAGGTCCGACCGGCTGCGGGTGCTCAGGTGGAGTTCAGCGCTATCAACGATTACGGCGCACTGATCCCGACCCGTAAAGCGCTCAAGCCCTGATTAAACCTCAAGTTTTTTAGTCGCGAGTCATTTATGTCGACCTCTTCCAGCTGCAGGCTTTCTCTGCGGGCGCGGCCTTGCTTCGCCTTGAATCCGCTCTCTGCCTTGATCCTCAGGGTATTGGCCATCGCCCCAGGTGCATGGGGTATACAGGGTGCGCTGGCGCAAGAGGTGCAGTTCAACGATGCGTTCCTGCCTGAAGACTCGCGCAATCTCGACTTGGGCGCCTACCAGACCGGCAACCCGGTGATGCCCGGGCAATACCGTGCAGACGTAGTGCTTAACGGCCAGTTGAACAGCCGCCAGGACATTCGCATCGACGCCCAGGCCGACGGCAGCAAGCCTGTGGTCTGCATGACGCGTAGCTTGCTTGAGCGTCAGGGCGTGGAGATGAGCAAGCTGTCGCCTGAAAGCACTTTGGCGCTGGACAGCCAGGGCTGTGCCGCCGTGGGCAGTCTGATCCCGGGTGCAACCGCGAATTTTTCCCCGGAAAACCAGGCCCTCGACCTGAGCATTCCCCAGGCGGCGCTGCGGCGCAATGTCCGGGGATACGTCAGCCCGGAACTGTGGGATCGCGGCGTGACCGCAGGCATGCTCAGCTACAGCTTCAATGGCAGCCGTAACCGTACCCGCAGTGGCAACTCTGACTCGGCATTCCTGGGCCTGCACACCGGCCTCAACCTGGGTGACTGGCGCCTGCGCCACAACGCGTCGATGAGCTGGCAGTCACGTCAGGGCAATAATTACCAAGCCCTGGACTCCTATGCGCAACGCGACATCACCGCGTTGAAAAGCCAACTGACGGTGGGCGAGTCCAACACCACCGGCGAGATCTTCGACACCCTGGCCTACCGTGGTGTGCAACTGGCCAGTGACGACCGCATGCTGCCCGACTCCATGCGCGGCTATGCCCCGGTGATCCGTGGGATTGCACGCACCAACGCCCGTGTGACCATTCGCCAGGCCGGCAACATCCTGCTGGAAACCACCGTGGCGCCCGGGGCATTTGTGATTGATGACCTGTATTCAACTGGCTACGGCGGCGACCTCAGCGTCAGCGTGGCGGAAGCCGACGGCACCGAGCAGAACTTCATCGTGCCCTATGCCTCGGTCAGCCAGTTGCTGCGCCCCGGTACCTCGCGTTTCAGCCTGACCGCAGGCGAGACCCGCAACAACTACGTCGACAAGCAATCGCGCTTGCTACAAGGCACTGTGCAATATGGCCTGAACAATACGTTCACCGGATTTGCCGGGATGCAGTCCAGCGATGACTACACCGCCGTGCTCACCGGCCTGGCGTTTGGTACGCCGATCGGTGCCATGGCCATCGACTTGACTCACGCCCAGACCGACCTGGCCACCGGTGCCGCCAAAGGGCAGAGCATGCGGGTGTCCTACAGCAAAAATGTGCTCAGCACGGGCAGTAACTTCACCGTTGCGGCTTATCGTTTTTCTACCAGCGAATACCTGGACTTCAGTAACGCCATGCAACTGCTCGATGCCGAGAAAACGGGGTGGGACACCAGCATGTTCGGGCGCCCGCGCAGTCGCTTTTCGGTCACCGCCGACCAGAGCCTGGGGGAGTGGGGGCAAGTGGCAATCAGCGGCTATGCGCAGAACTACTGGAACCTGCCGGGCAGTGATTTGCAGTACCAGTTCAGTTACAGCAAGCAGTTCAATCGCATCAGCTTCAGTGTGAACGCCAACCGCAGCCGAATGGGCCTGGGGGACATGGAAAACAGCTTTTTGCTGACCATGAGCATGCCTCTGGAATTTGGCGGTCCAGGCTTCAGCCCGCAAATGACCGCACAGGTAGGACGTGACTCCCAAGGCAACTACAGCGAGCAGGCCGGCATCAGCGGCACCGCTGGCGAGGACCGTCAATATGGCTACGGCGCGACAGTCGGCCATGACGGTGCCAGTAACAGCAAGAGCGCGGCCCTCAATGGCCAATACACCGGCGCGCGCGCCATGCTCAGCGCTGCCCTGGGACGCGGTGATGGCTACACCAGCGCCTCGGTGGGCGCGAGCGGCAGCGTGGTGGCGCATGCCGATGGGGTGACCATGACTCCTTATCGCGGTGAAACCATGGCGGTGGTCAGTGCCCCGGGTGCGCAGGGGGCCAAGGTGTCCGGCTACCCTGGCCTCAAGCTCGACAGCCGCGGCAATGCCGTGGTGCCGTACCTGCGGCCATATGAGTTGAACGAAGTGGCAATCGACCCTATTGGTAGCTCGCTGGACGTCGAGCTCAGCGAAACCAGCCAACAGGTGGCCCCGCGTGCCGGTGCGGTGGTGCACCTCAAGTACACCACCAACCAGGGCCGCGCAGTGTTGCTCAACGTACGCCTCGACGATGGCAGCAGCCTGCCCTTTGGTGCTGGCGTGACAGATATCGACGGCACCTCGGTCGGTGTGGTCGGGCAGGGTGGCCAGCTCTACGCACGGATCAAGCCACAAACCCGTCAGTTACTGATCAACTGGGGAAGCAAGACCCATCAACAGTGCGCACTGGTCATCCCGGCGGGCCCCGGCGAAGGGCAGCAATTGCAACAGGTAGACGCGGTTTGTGCGGCCGGTAAGCAAGTCGCTGGCAGCGTGCAGCCCAACACTCTTCAAAAGGTACAGTTATGAATATTGGCGCTTTGATCAAGGCGGGCCTGGCCGTCGCGGCATTGTGGGCGGCGGCGGGGACGGCCATGGCGGTCACCTGCACCTACATGGAGGGTATCCAGCCGGCCGTGGGCTCCATGCCATTGCAGATTTCGGCGATCACTATCGGGCGCGATCTGCCGGTGGGTACCGAGGTATATCGTCAGCGCTTCAGCATGGCTGCGGGCCAGGCGCCCAAGCTTGAATGCCTCTATGCCCCGTATCAGCAGTGGACTGAGATGACAGTCGACTCCAGTTATGCCATGGCCAATGTGTCCAGCGGGACCTACGCCAACAAGGTCTATAGAACCAGCATTCCGGGGCTGGGGGTTGCCTTCAACAGCTCGGGCGGCCTGCTGCCAAGGCAATCTGGCAAGGCATGGACCACATGCACATCTGGCTACAGGTGTTTGGTCCCATTTGACGGGCCTTCGAACTTTGAGCTGATCTTGATCAAACTGGGCGATGTAACGCCTGGTGTATTGGTGGGCAGTACGTTGCCGGTCGTCAGTCTGTTCGGCAACTTCGGCGATGCGAGAATGCGCGGCTTCAGTATGGGGATCTCCGGCAATATCCAGATTGTCTCGAGTACCTGTCGTACACCGGATGTCTCGGTGCCCATGGGCTCTCATCTGACCTCCAAGTTCACCGGGCTCAACAGCAGCACGGGCTGGACGGATTTTTCCATCGCTTTGAATGACTGCCCGGCGTTCAACGGGATCTATACGACAACGGGGCCGGCCTGGTCATCGCAAAGTGGCACGTCGCCTCTTGGTACGAACGTCGATAGTGGCTCTCTGGTGCGTAACACCCTGCAGTACCGCATCGACCCCGCGCGTACGGCGATCAACACGAATAACGGTGTACTGAGCCTCGACCCTGGCGCCACGGGCAGTGCGCCCGCCGCCACAGGGGTTGGCGTGCAGGTGCAGAACCGCAACGGCAACTCGGTCATCCTTGGGGCCAACCAAAGCAGCGGCCTCACCCTGCGCCCCAACGAGGGGAGTTATACGATCCCCTTGCGCGCCCGTTACCTGCAGACGGCGAGCAAGGTAACCCCCGGCCCGGCGAATGCCTCGGCGACGTTTACGATTATTTACCAGTGATTGCTCCTGCAAGGCCTGCGTCAGAACCGATCCAACCGATAGGCCGCCAATGCCGGCAATCCCAGGGGCAGGGGCAGGGAGATCGGCGATACCAACTGGGCGACCAGCTCGGCAGTGACGGCCGCTTGCGTCAGCCCCAAATGTTGATGCCCGAAAGCGAGCAACACCTTGCCGTCGCACACCCGGTCGATGATCGGCAGCGAGTCCGGCAACGAGGGCCGAAAGCCCATCCACGGCGTGGCGTCCTCAGCGCTCAGTTCGTTACGCAACAGGCCGCGGCTGAGCCGGTGCAACTGCCAGGCGCGCCGCATGTTCGGCGGGCGGTCGAGGCCGGCGAATTCCACGGTGCCGGCCAGCCGTAGCCCACCGCTCATGGGCGTCATGATGAACTTGCGCTCCAGCGAGGTGACGGCGAAGGGCAAGCGGTCTTGCTCATGGGGCAGCATCAGGTGATAACCGCGCTCGGTGTCCAGGGGCACCTTTTTGCCCGTCAGCGCCTGGGTGAGCCTGGCCGAGTGGGCGCCGCAGGCGATCACCACCTGGCGTGCGGCCAAGCGGCCCTGGTCGGTGATCAGTGCAATGCCCTGGGCCTGAAGCTGGCCATCCTGGACCTGGCGCTTGAGAAAGGTCACGCCGCTGGCCTTGGCGGCCTCGACCAGTTCGCACACCACGCGATACGGATCGAGGAAATGCCCGGTGCGGGGAAAGAACAAGCCCCCCTGGATCCGCTCGCTTAACTGCGGTGCCGCCTGTTGCACGGCGCTGGCCGACCAGCAGTCCACCGGCACGTTTTGCTGGGTCATACGTGCTTGCAAACCTTCAATCGCTTGTCGCGACTCTGCACGCTCGAACACCAGCAGCGAGCCATCCTCGCGCATCAACTGGGGCCGGTCGATGTTCGCCAACAAGCGCTGCCAGGCGCCCAGGCTGCTTTCGTTGAGGGCACGGATACCGGCGACCGTGCGCTGGTAAGCGGCCGGGCGCAGGTTTAACAAGAGGCGAGCAAACCAGGGCAGTGCACGGGGCAGGTATTTCCAGTCCAGGCGCAGCGGGCCCATGGGGTCCATGAGCATCGCGGGCAGGCGCATCAGGATCGACAGGTCGGCGATGGGGAACACCTGTTCGGTGGCCAGATGCCCGGCATTGCCGAACGAGGCGCCCATCCCCGGGTCCTGCTGGTCGATGACCACCACGCGCCGGCCCTGGCGCGCCAGTTGCAGCGCGCAGGCGACGCCGATGATGCCGGCGCCGACCACTGCAATGTCGATCTCGGGTTGACGGTTGTCTTGCATGTTCAGGCTTCTCTCTGGCCGTCGAGCAAGCGTCGCAACGCCAGCGGGTTGTCTTGTTTCAGGGCTGCGGGCAGCAGGCTGTCGGGGAAATCCTGGTAGCACACCGGCCGCAGGAAACGCCGGATCGCGGCGGTGCCGACCGAGGTCGAGCGCGAATCCGAGGTCGCGGGGAAGGGCCCGCCATGCACCATGGCATCACACACCTCGACCCCGGTCGGCCAGCCATTGACCAACAGCCGGCCAGCCTTGCGCTCAAGGGCCGGCAGCAATGCCCGTGCCTGCTCAAGATCGTCCTGATCCAGGTGCAAGGTGGCGGTCAACTGGCCTTCGAGGTGCTCGGTCACTTGGCGCATTTGTTGGTTATCGGCGCATTGCACCAGGAGCGAGGCGGCGCCGAAGACTTCGGCCTGCAAATGCGGGTTGGCAAGGAAGTCTTGCGCGTGGGTGGTAAACAGCTGCGCCTGGCATTGGTTCGGCCCTTGCGCCGGCAACCCGCTGGCTACGCAGTGGGCATGCTCGGCCAGTGCGCCGACGCCCGCTTCATAGGCCTGGAAGATGCCCGGGGTGAGCATGGTCTGTGCCGGGCTGCGTTGCAGCAAGTCGCTGGCGAGGCTGACAAACTGCTGCAGTTGCGGACCTTGAACCGCAATCACCAGCCCGGGATTGGTGCAAAACTGCCCGGCGCCCTGGGTCAACGAGGCGACAAGCCCTTGCGCCAGCGCTTCGCCGCGCGCCTTGAGGGCGGCCGGGAACAGGTACACCGGGTTGATCGAACTCATTTCCGCATACACCGGGATCGGCTCCGGCCGCGCCTGGGCCGCCTGGCACAAAGCGATGCCGCCACTTTGCGAGCCGGTAAAGCCCACCGCCTTGATCCGTGGGTCGCTGACCAGGGCAATCCCCACTTCGCGGCCAGCGCCGTACAGCAGCGAGAACACACCTTCGGGCAGGCCACACTGCTTCACGGCACGGGCCAGCGCTCGGCCCACCAGTTCGCTGGTGCCGGGGTGGGCGCCGTGGGCCTTGACGATCACCGGGCAACCGGCGGCGAGGGCTGAAGCGGTATCACCGCCGGCCACCGAGAATGCCAGCGGGAAGTTGCTGGCGCCGAATACGGCCACCGGCCCCAGCGGCACCTGGCGTTGGCGCAGGTCGGCACGGGGCAGGGGCTGGCGGCCTGGTTGGGCGCTATCGACCCGCACGTCCAGCCATTCGCCGGCGCGTACGGTGCGGGCGAAGGTGCGCAGTTGCTGGCAGGTGCGGCCCCGTTCGCCTTGGATCCGCGCGAGGGGCAAGCCGGTTTCGGCCACGGCACGCTCGAGCAGTTCATCGCCGAGGGCTTCGATTTCATTGGCGATGGTTTCGAGAAACTCAGCACGCGCCGTCAGGGACGTCTCGCGGTAGCTGTCGAAGGCTGACCACGCCAACGCGCAAGCCTGGGCCACCTGCTCGGTGGAACCGCCGGGATAGGCCGGCTCCAGCGCAGCATCGATGGCTGGGTTGATCGCGCGGATGGCTGCGCGGGTGCCGGGAATGGAGTGCTGACCGATCAGCATAGTGCCTGTCAGAGTCATGGTCTGTTCCTGAAATAAGAAGGAACGCCGCTGTGCAACAGCGGCGTACGAGCAGTCAGTTGACGTTCTGTTCTGCCGACCAGTTGGCGTACCACTGGCGGAACAGCGCGTACTGATGCTCGGCATACCGGCGTTGGGCATCGCTCAGTACATCGCTTTGGTTGAAGTGCAGGCTGTATTCCAGGTCGCCATTGAGCACCATCAGGTGCTTGTAATAGAGCACCAGGTCGCAGCCTTCATCGAAGGACGACAGCACCGCCAGCGCCGCTTCCAGCTCACGGGCCTGGCGCCGGGCCTTGGCATCGCCCTTGGCGGCCTGCTTGCTCAGGGCCACCAGTTGCAGGACTTCCCGTGGCAGGGCGTTGCCGATGCCGGTGATCGCGCCGGTGGCGTTGCAGTTGACGAAACCGTGCACCACCTGGGTATCGACACCGACCATCAGGGTCACGGCATCGTCCTTGGAGGTGATGTGTTCGGCGGCGTAGCGCAGGTCGGCGCCGCCGCCGAACTCCTTGAAGCCGATCAGGTTCGGGTACTCGCGGCGCAGTTCAAAGAACAGCTCGGCGCGGGTGGCAAAGCCGTAGTAGGGGCTGTTGTAGATCACTGACGGCAGGTTCGGCGCGGCGCTGAGGATCGCCGCGAAGTGGGCTTTTTGCGCGCTGGCTGAAGCGCCACGGGACAGCACCCGCGGGATGACCATCAAGCCATGGGCGCCGACCTTGGCCGCGTGGGCCGCATGGGAGACCGCCTCACGGCTGTTGACCGCGCCGGTGCCGACGATGGTCGGGATGCCCGCCGCGACCAGGCGCGCCACGCCTTCCTGGCGCTGGGCTTCGGTGAGCAACGGCCAGTCGCCCATGGAGCCGCAGTACACCACGGCGCTCATGCCGATATCGATCAGCTCGCGGCCCTTGGCGACCAGGGCGTCGAAGTCCGGCTGGCGCTCGGCGGTGCACGGGGTCATCAGGGCAGGGATGCAGCCGGTGAAGATGTTATCGCTCATGGTTCTAGCTCCTTGGAAGGGTCTGTTTAAAAGCTGCCGGGTGCTCAAATGCCCCAGGCGAAAGGGTCCTGTTCGTCGATCAGCAAGGTGCTGTCGGCGGTCATATAGGCGCGGCCGGTGATGAAGGGGCGGATGTGTTCGCCCTCCCATTCAAAACGGCCTTCGAATTGGCTGGCGGTGATGCTGGCTTGCACCCAGGGCTCACCGGCCTGAAGTTTTCCGTCGGCGGCCAGGCACGCCAGCTTGGCGCTGGTGCCGGTGCCGCAGGGCGAACGGTCGTAGGCTTTGCCGGGGCACATGACGAAGTTGCGGCTGTCGGCCTGCTCGTCATCGGCGAACAGTTCGATGTGGTCGATCAACGCGCCGTCTGCGCCAAGGATGCCTTGGGCTTCGAGGGCCTTGAGCATCGCCCAGGTGAAGTCGGTGAGGGCCTCGACATTGGCCATGTGCACACCCTGGCCGTGCTCGGACACCAGGAAAAACCAGTTGCCACCCCAGGCGATATCGCCGTAGATCCGGCCATGCCCCGGCACCTCCACGGGCACCTGCTGGCGATAGCGATAGGCGGGCACGTTGCGCAGGGTGACCGCGCCGTCCTCATGCAGGGTGGCGCTGACCTGGCCCACCGGCGTGTCGATGCTGTGCACCCCTGGCGCGATGCGGCCCAGGTAGTGCAACGAGGCGACCAGGCCGATGGTGCCGTGGCCACACATGCCGAGGTAGCCGGCATTGTTGAAGAAAATCACCCCGCAGGTGGCCCCCGGCGAGACCGGCTCGCAGTACAGCGCGCCAACCAGTACATCGTTGCCACGGGGCTCCAGCAGGCAGGCGCGGCGCCATTGGTCGTGTGTGGTGCGCAGGCTGTCGAGCTGCTCGGCGATGGTCTGGCCGGCCAGCTGCGGGAAGCCATTGATGATCAGGCGCGTCGGTTCGCCGCCGGTGTGGGAGTCAATCACATGCAGTCGTTTCATCCAGCTATTCCTTGGTGATTGGCCAGTTATGCGTTCGCCGGGTGCATGCCGCTCGCGGGCAGCACGGCTTCGCTTTCGTCGTCTTCGTGTTCCAGTTCCACCAGGTGCGCCGGCACGCCGGTGGCGGCGCCCCAGTAGTAGATGCCCAGGGCGCAGGCGGCGACGACCAGGGTGTCGAAGGGATGGCTGAGCACGCCCAGGCCGCCAAAACTGCCGAGTTTTGATAGCACCATGGTTACGGCGTAGAAGCCGATCAGCCACGCGCTGGAACGCACTTGCTGGGCGATGTTCAGGTGCTGGGTCGGCACCAGGCGACGGCACAGCAGGTACACCACAAACATCACGATTTGCAGGCCCAGCAGCCAGGACACGGTGCTCCAGCCCGACCAGTAGACGATCAGCGCGGCGATGATGAATGACAGCGGGCCCAGCACACTCATCCACTTGACCCGGAACGGGCGCGGCATGTCCGGCGCATTGCGTCGCAGCGCCGCCACGCACACCGGGGCCACGGCGTAGCTCAACACCAGGGCGGCGGACACCACATTGATCAGCGCCTCCCAGGACGGGAACGGCAGGGTCCAGAACACCGACAAGCCAAAGGTCAGCCACAGCGCCGGGCGCGGGATGCCGGATTTCTCATCGATGCGCGTGAAAATCTTGAAGAAGGTGCCTGTCTGCGCCCAGCCATAGATCACCCGTGGCGTGGCGTTCATGTAGATGTTGCCGCAGCCGCTGGGGGAGATCACCGCGTCGGCCACCACCAGGTAGGCCAGCCAGCCCACCCCCAGGGCCAGGGCGATATCGCGATAGGGCAGAGCCAGTTCCTTGCTGATGCCGGCCCAGCCATTGGCGAGCATTTCGGTGGGCACGCCGCCGAGGAAGGCTACTTGCAGCAGCACATAAATTGCCGTGGACAGCAGCACCGAAAGGATCAGGGCAATGGGAATGGTGCGTTGCGGGTTTTTCACTTCGCTGGCCACCGAGATGATCGGCGTCAGCCCCAGATAGGCAAAAATCACCCCGCCGGCGGACACTGCCATTTCAATCCCCGACAGGCCGAACGGGGCGAACCCCTGGGAGTGGAAGTTGGCCGGCTTGAAGAAGGTGAACAGCACGCCGATCACCAGCAGCGGCACGATGAACTTGAAAATGCTGACCAGGTTATTGGCGATGGCGAAGGTCTTGACGCTGCGGTAGTTGAGCACGAAAAACAGGCAGAGCAGGCCGAACTGCACCAGCCAGCCGAGGGTGGTGGGGTCGCTGGAGCCGGCCTTGGTCAACTCGGGAAACCAGGCGGCGGCGTATTGCCTTGAGGCGACCACTTCAATCGCCACCAGGCTGGAAAACGCGATCAGTGTGATAAAGCCCATCAGGTAGCCCAGCAACGGGCCGTGGGAATACACCGGGTAGCGCACCACGCCCCCGGCACGGGGCAGGGCCGCGCCCAATTCGCAATACACAATGCCCAGCAACAGCACCGCAAAACCGCCGAGCAACCAGGAAAAAATCCCTGCCGGGCCTGCGATGGACGACACGTGACTGGCGGCAAACAACCAACCGGAACCGAAGATGGCTCCCAGTCCGATAAAGGTGAGGTCAATCAGAGACAGCTGTTTCTTGAACTTGCCTTGGGCTGACATAGCGGCGCCTTCTTGTGGGTTATTGGATAGGCATGCAGTGGCGCTACAGTGAACCCATCAGCCCGCTGGCGATTGATGTTTTGCGCGGCCATCAATGACGAATTCAGCACAATTGCCAGGTGGGCAACGGCGCTCGACAGGGCCATGGCCATCGGGCAATCTGCTGGCCCGGCGAGGCGATAAACGAGGCGGTGAGCGGCATGATGCACAACGCGTTTGCAACCCTGTGCCAAGGTGGCGAGCAGCGGCCACACAGCCTCGAACAGCTGCTGGCGGGCGTGGCCATGCTGTTGCCGATGCTCGACGTGATTCCCAATGCGACGATGTTTATCAAGGATGTGCAGGCGCGCTATGTCATGGCCAACCACACCCTGGTACAGCGTTGTGGCTTGAAAGACCGGCGCCCGCTACTGGGCAAGACCAGCGCCGAGGTGTTCCCCGCGCAGTTGGGGCCGGGCTACACCGAGCAGGACCGGCGCGTGCTCGAACAGGGCCTGGTGCTGGAGGATCAACTGGAGTTGCACCTGTACGGCAGCCGCGAACCCGGTTGGTGCCTGACCCACAAGTGGCCGTTATACAACCGCGAGGGCGCGATCATTGGCCTGGCGGGGATCTCGGTCGACTTGCAATCCGCCAGCGAGACCCACCCGGCCTATCAGCGATTGGCGGCGGTGGACGAGCACATCCGGGCCCATTTCAACCGGCGCGTGACCTTGGGTGAACTGACGCGCATCGCCGGCACGTCGGTGGCTCAACTGGAGCGCTACTGCAAGCGCGTGTTCCACCTGACTCCCCGGCAAATGATCCAGAAAGTACGTCTGGAACATGCCCATCGCCTGTTGCATACCGAGTTGCCGATCACCGAAGTGGCCTTGCAATGCGGCTACACCGACCACAGTGCATTCACCCGCCAGTTCAAGGCGTTGACCGGCTTTACGCCACGCCAGTATCGCCAGGCCACCCGCTAATGAGTGGGCGCAAGTCCCTGTAGGAGCTGGCTTGCCAGCGATAGCGGCGGGTCAGCCAACATCAACCCCAGCAATGCCGCCGCCATCGCAGCCTCGCCAAGGCTCGACAGCTCCTACATTGATCCTCAGGGATTGGAGGATTGCATTTCACTGCCACCGCAGGATGCATACGGCACTCAATGTACGACGATCCAATGTAGGAGCTGGCTTGCCAGCGATAGCGTCGGGTCAGCCAACATCAACTTCAGCAAGGCCGCCGCCATCGCAGCCTCGCCGGGGCTCGACAGCTCCTACATTGATCCTCAGGGATTGGACGATTGCATTTCACTGCCACCGCAGG
The DNA here is from genome assembly GCF_059862305.1 of Pseudomonas sp. MF09156. Lineage (NCBI taxonomy): Bacteria > Pseudomonadati > Pseudomonadota > Gammaproteobacteria > Pseudomonadales > Pseudomonadaceae > Pseudomonas > Pseudomonas sp. MF09156. The sequence continues at coordinate 52,936 of NZ_JCBCUR010000023.1, read as the reverse complement.
ATGCATACGGTACTCAATGTACTGAAGATCCAATGTAGGAGCTGGCTTGCCAGCGATAGCGTCGGGTCAGCCAACATCAATCCCAGCAATACCGCCGCCATCGCAGCCTCGCCAAGGCTCGACAGCTCCTACATTGATCCTCAGGGATTGGAGGATTGCATTTCAGCTGCCAGTGCAGGATGCATACGGTACTCAATGTACTGAAGATCCAATGTAGGAGCTGGCTTGCCAGCGATAGCGTCGGGTCAGCCAACATCAACTTCAGCAAGGCCGCCGCCATCGCAGCCTCGCCAAGGCTCGACAGCTCCCACCTCGATCTTCAGGGTCTGGAAGATTGCATTTCACTGCCACCGCAGGATGCACACGGTACTCAATGTACGACGATCCAATGTAGGAGCTGGCTTGCCAGCGATAGCGGTGGGTCAGCCAACATCCACTCCAGCAATGCCGCCGCCATCGCCGCCTCGCCAAGGCTCGACAGCTCCTACATTGATCCTCAGGGGTTGGAAGATTGCATTTCACTGCCACCGCAGGATGCATACGGTACTCAATGTACGACGATCCAATGTAGGAGCTGGCTTGCCAGCGATAGCGGCGGGTCAGCCAACATCAATCCCAGCAATGCCGCCGCCATCGCAGCCTCGCCAAGGCTCGACAGCTCCCACCTCGATCTTCAGGGTTTGGAGGATTGCAGTTCAGCTGCCCCATCTGATCCTCATTGCTGCAACTGAAGGGCCTCACGCTTGAAAAAACGCTTCTGCTCAAATGGAATCTCTTCACGGTCGCCATAGGGCGCGCTGTACCAGTTGCCGTAGGTTGGGTTCGGCAGCAGGAACCAGCGTTGGCCGAACCAGCCGACATAAGGTTCGACTGCCCGGCGTTGGGCGGCCAGGGTGTTGTGTTCGGCCTGGACGAAATCCCCCAGGGAATCCCCGACCATCAACAACACCCGCGCCTGGCTGGCGACCCACTGGCGGCGGCAGTTCTTGCCGTAGCCCGCCGATGCGCAATGGCCGGTGGGGGTGGCGGCCGCCAGTACGTATTCGTTGCTCTGCACCGGGAAGCCGCGCAGGCGCAGGTTGGCGACGGTGGCCTGGACTTGGCTGTGCTCGCGGTTGGTCAGGTAATACACCTTGATTCCCCGTTGCTGCACCGCCTGCAAAAACGCCACGGCACCGGGCAGGGCCTGGGCCTTGGCCTGGTCGACCCAGGTGTTCCAGCGGTCATAGGAGTAGACCTGGTTGTTGACGATGTCCCGCGCGTTGAGGGGCACGTTGTCCAGCAGGGTTTCATCGATATCGACGATCACTGCCGGCGGCAGGCCGCTGAGGTTACGCGGGGCAAAGGGCAGGGCGTCCCAGTCCTTGGTGGCCAGGGCTACATCGAGCTGGCGGGTGGCGTCGGCGAACACTTGGCGATAGATCATCTCGTGTTCGATGGAGGTCTGGGTCCACAGCACCGCATCCAGTTGATCGTTGGCGGGTGGGTGCTGTTGGCAGCCCAGCAGCACCGAGGAAAGCAGGCATACGCCGGCGAAATTCATAAGACGCATAAAAAGAGTCGGCCTCAAAAATGGCGGTCGCGGATCGACGATAAGGCCCGGCACAGTAGCGCAGTATTGCGCCCCAGCCTGCATCAGACGCTTATTTTCATCAGGGTTAGATCGTTTATTTCCTTATCGAAGGTGCATAGCATTTTAGTGAATATCCATTGCGTCCATTTACTGGTCGCAGCAAAGGCGCTGGATGCAATAACAAACGCCCGTCTGCTGCCGCGTTTTTGCAGTCTGCTTTTAATCAGAAGTGGACGGTCTGGCGTCGATTCCTGCTGCTCGGCCAGCGTCTTGCAGCGCGGCGCGTCATCTCTAGAATCGGCCCCAGAATTTAGACCTTTCCTGTCGATTACGGAGTTTCGAACATGATGAATGCCATGCAGATGCCAATGAACAATACGATGCCCATGATGCCGATGATGGGCATGCCGATGATGATGGCCACCATGCAGTGCGAGATGACCGGCGATGCCATGGTGTGCACCATGAAGCCGGCCGCCGGTATGGACATGGCGATGTTCAAGAACAACGCCGAAATGATGGCGATGATGATGAACTGCGGCATGCCGATGATGATGCAGTGCGCCAACCTGTCGATGATGTGCATGTCGCAGGACACCATGGCAATGCTCAACAACATGCCAGCGATGACCATGCCGATGATGAAGTGCGTCATGGAATGCACCCTGCAAGCCGATGGCATGACCTGCAAGATGATGCCGATGCCTGGTATGAGCATGGTGATGATGGACAACTGCTGCATGCTGATGAAGAAAATGATGAACGATTGCGCCATGCCGATGATGATCAGCTGCAACGGCATGCCGATGATGTGCTGCACCTGCTGAACCGACGTTTCGTGCGCATGAAAAAGCCCCGCCTGAGCAATCAGGCGGGGCTTTTTGCGTTCAGTCCAGGCGTTCGGGGTGGAGGATGACCAGGAACGCCAGCGCATCGCTGTCTGCCGGGTTGCGATAGCGGTGGGGCTGGTCGGCATAGAACAGGATCGAGTCGCCGGTGGACAGCAAGTATCGTTCCTCGTTGACGCTGACCTCCAGCACGCCCTGGGCCACCACCAGGTTTGCCTGGATCCCAGGCCGGCGGCCTTCGCACACCTCTTCACCGCGTGCGCTCAGGCGTACCTCATAGAATTCGGACTGGCGCGACATGTCGTCGGGGAACAATGCCCGGCTGACGAATGTGCCGTCGGCGCTCACCAGGCGTTTGCTTTGGTGGGCGGGCAGTAATTCAACCCCTTCGAACGAGCGGTTTTCCAGGAACGCCGCCACCGACACTTTCAGGCCCTTGGCGATTTTGCACAGCACCTTGATCGACGGTACGCTGCGCCCGGACTCGATCTGCGCGAGCATCGCCCGGCTGACGCCACAGGCTCGGGCCAGGGCATCCAGGGACAGGTAGCGTTTACTGCGCAGGCGATGCAGGTTGTGCGCGACGCACTGGCCGATGGCATCGTCGTCGCGGCTGGCGCAATCCTTGGGTTGAGCGATGGGGGGCAGCACGTCGGGAAGGGCCTGGAGAAAACTCATCGGCGTTACGCCCGGCGTGTGTCGCTGGGCGCGTTACTGGCCTGCAACGTGAATACCGACAACCCGGCGCGCGCGGCGTACATTGCCCACATCAACTGGGCCGCTGCACGAGCCTGGCGGCGTTTGCGGTGGAGGGTGAAATCAATGACGTTGGCGGATATCGACATGGCGCAGTCTCGGGTGACGGTGGTGACTCGGTTGCTCCACATTACTGCGCGCAGCTTATTTCCTTAAATACTGAGTTTGCATTTATTAATTCTATTTTGGACTTAAAAACAGACGTGACCTGCCGTATCCGATGTTCTTCCAACGCTTGAACTTTCCCAGGATTCGGCCCCATGCGCCTGCCACAACCTTTGCTGTTTCTCCCTCCTCGTTGGCTCGGTTTTGGCGTTGCCCTGACATTCACCCATCTGGCCCAGGCCCAGGAGGCGCTGCAGTTGTCGCCGCTGCAAGTCACCAGCACCGAACTGAGCGAAGGCGAAGCGGCCCAGGCGCAACTCCAGCAGGTGCCCGGCGCTACCAATTACGTCGACATGGCCAGCGTCGAGCAGGGGCGGGTGAGCAGCAATGAAGATGTGTTCAAGTACCAGGCTGGCATCTACGCCAAGGCGGCGAATAACGAAGGGGTGAAAATCTCCATTCGTGGCTCGGGCATCAACCGTGGCCCCGGCAGCCATGCATCTGGCCTGTATGAAACCATCGACGGGCTGCCACTGACCGGCCCCGGCGGAACGCCTTATGAGCTCAAAGACCCGCTGTGGCTCAGCCGGGTCGAAGTGCTGCGCGGCGCCAACGGGTTTGATCGCGGCGCACTGGCCCTGGGCGGGGCGGTCAACTATGTCACCCACACCGGCTACGATGCGCCCAAGTTGCGCGTGCGCTACGAGGCCGGCAGCCATGGGTACGCCCAGCGGGAAATCAGTTCCGGGCAAGTGCTGGGCGATGCCGACTATTACATCAGCCTGACCGACACTGACTACGATGGCTTCCAGCAACAAAGCGCCGGCAGCGGCAAAGGCGTGGCGGCCAACTTCGGCTACCGGTTCAACCCAGACCTGGAAACCCGCTTCTATTTCCGTTACCGCGAAACCGCCAACGACAGCCCCGGCAAACTCACGCGCCAGCAGATCGAGCACAGCCCGCGCGCAGCCAACGCCCTCAACCTGGCACGCGACTCCAAGCGCTTGCAGCCGGGCTCTACCTGGATCGCCAACAAGACCACGCTGCAATTGGACGATAACTCCCGCGTCGAAGCGGGGCTGGTGTATCACGACTACCCCATGGACCTGCGCGAAGGCACCAACCGGCTCAAGGTGGCGTATACCGATATCAGCGGCACCTTGAACTACATCCGCCAGGACACGCTGCTGGGTCGCGACAGCAAGACCACAGTCGGCCTGCGCACCACCCAGGGCCTGCCCAATAACGGTGTGTCGGAGTACGTGCGGGTGCCTGCCGGTGCCACCGCCGGTTTCGCCCCGGGGACCAAGACCCGTGACTACAGTTACCTGGGGTCGGATACCGTGCTGCACGTGAGCAACGACCTGGAGCTGCTGCCCGACCTGTGGCTGACCACCGGCCTGGCGGCGATCTATACCCGTCGCGAAACCGAAGTCACCTATCCCGACACCCATGCCCCCTTGAGCACTCATGACTGGGACTATGCCCCGCGCGTGGGCCTGCGCTATGACTTCAACCCGCAGTTGCAGGTGTATGGCAACCTGAGCCGCTCGGTGGAGCCGCCGCATGCCTGGTCGATGATCTGGGGTTCCAACAAGTTCTTTGCCAAAGACTCGGGTAGGCCGGAGGCCGGCTTGACCCGCGAAGGCGTGAAGCTGCAAAACCAGACGGCCACCACCCTGGAAGTGGGCGGGCGCGGCGAAGCGTGGTTCGGCCAATGGGACCTGGCGTTGTACCACTCGCTGGTGCGCCATGAACTGCTGAGCGTCGAAACCCAGGCGGCTACGCCTAACTTGTCGCAGGTGGTCGCCGAATCCAACGCCAGCCCGACCCTTCACCAAGGCCTGGAACTGAGCCTCACCAGCGCGCTGTGGGACGGTGGCAATACCGGTCGCCTGGCCCTGCGCCAGGCCTACACCTTCAGTAACTTCCACTACCGCGACGACCCGCGCTTTGGCGACAACACATTGCCCGGTATCCCCAAGCACTATTACCAGGCGCAGTTGCGCTACAGCCATCCCAGCGGCTTTTTCAGCAGCCTCAATGGCGAGTATTCCTCGCGGGTGGCGGTGGACTATGCCAACTCCTACTACGCGTCGGCCTATGGCTTGTTGGGCGCCACCCTCGGCTACGACGCACCGAAACAGGACTGGCAAGCCTGGGTCGACCTGCGCAACCTGACCAACCAGCGCTACGCCAATACCGTGACCCCGGGTTATGACGATCATGGCAGCGATATGGCGCGCTCGACGCCGGGTGACGGCATGGGCGTGTACGCCGGCGTTTCCTGGAGCTTGCGCTAAACCCTTGCAGGCGCCGGCAAGCCGGTGCCTACGCCGATACCCAGGCGCCATCGTTGGGCCCTTGCTCTGCCATCGTTTTACTGTCATCGTTTGCGCGATTGGTAATCTTTCTTGTTTGAGAAATTTTTGCGCATGCATGACTTTCCCGTGGCCGATTGTGATACAGCCCGCCGCCAGCAGACACTCACCGCGCTCTACAGCGACCACCATTCCTGGCTCCAGGGGTGGCTGCGCAAGAAGCTCGGCTGTTCGCAGCATGCGGCGGACCTGGCCCAGGATGCATTCGTGCGGGTGTTGCTGCTGGCCGAGCCCCACAACATTCAGGAGCCTCGGGCATTTCTCGCGACCACTGCCGGGCGCTTGCTGATTGACGGTGCGCGGCGGCGCAAGATCGAGAAAGCCTATATGCAAGCCCTGGCCATCCAGTACGAAGACGCCGGCATGCCTGACCCTGCGACCATTCACGTGGCGTTGCAGGCCCTGGAACGCATTGCGCTGATGCTCGCCGGCCTGCCGGACAAGGCCCGCGAGGCGTTCCTGCTCAGTCGCCTGGATGGGCTGACCTACAGTGAAATCGCGGCCCAGCTCCAGGTCTCGTCCAGCACGGTGAAAAACTACATCTCCAGCGCGCTGGTGCATTGCTACCAGACCCTTTATGGCGCGGACCCGCTCTGATGCCCGCCGAACAGATTGTCAGCGAGGCAGCGCAATGGTTGGCGTTGCTCAATGACGAGGACGTCAGCGCCGCCGACCGCCAGGCATTTGAAGCCTGGTGTGCGGCCGATCCACGCCACCGGGTGGCCTTCGAGCGCATGGGGGCGTTGTGGGGCAGCCTCGATGAACTGCCTGCGGCACCTGCACGCCTGGCGTTGAAGCAAGCCTTCATTCCACGCAAAGCCGGGTACGCCGTGCGCGGCGGGCAAGCCCTGGCGTTGTTGGGGGTGTTGGTGGCCGGCTGGGCGAGCGTCGAGCAACTGCCGCTGTGGATGGCCGACCAACGCACCGGCGTCGGCGAGCGCAGTCAGGTGGTATTGACCGATGGCAGCCAGGTGCAGCTCAACAGCAACTCGGCGTTGGACGTGAAGTTCGACGGCCAACAGCGTGTGATCGAATTGCTCAAGGGCGAGATGTGGGTCGAGGTGGCCAAGGATGGGCAACGGCCGTTCGTGGTGCGCACCGATCAGGGCACGGCGACGGCATTGGGCACGCGTTTTCTGGTGCAGCGTGCGGTGGATGGCTCGACGGTGGTCACGGTGATCGAGTCAACGGTGGCCGCCAAAGGCACTGACAGCGAGGTTGTGAAGTTGACGGCAGGCCAGCGCGCGATTCTCAGGCAGGGGCACGCCCAGCCAGCGCAAGCGGTCGGCAGCGGCGACCCGGCAGCCTGGACCCGGGGCTTGCTCACGGTGGATGACCGGCCGTTGAGCGAAGTCCTGCAAACCCTGGCCAGCTATCGCCATGGGGTGGTGCGGTTTGATGCCCAGGCGTTGCACGGGATGCGTGTGTCGGGGGTGTTCAAGCTCGATGACAGCGACGCGGCGCTGGCGACCCTGGCGGATAACCTGCCGATCAAGGTGGAGTATTTCACCGACCTGCTGGTGGTGATCAAGCCCCTCTGATCTGCCTGAAGACACCCGTTCAAATAAAAACCGGTCTCATTCATACCCGATTTCCCGACATGGCCGTCATGGAATATAGAACCCTCTTTTCCAGGACCTCTCATGTCACGCTTTGCTCGTCCGTTGCACCCGCTGGCGCTGTCAGTGGCGATGGCTTTTGCCGCTGTGCCCCTGACCATTCACACCGCATGGGCTGATGAAAGCAGCCATTTCTCGATCCCTGCCGGTGACCTGAGCCAGGCCCTCAACGGCTTTGCCGAACAGGCCGGGCTGGTCCTGGCCTTTGATCCGGTCTTGACCCGTGGCAAGCGCAGCAGCGGTTTGAACGGGCATTTGAGCAGCGACGCGGCACTCGCCCAGTTGCTGGCGGGCAGCGGTTTGCGTGCCCAGGCGCTGTCTGCCCAGCGCTATCGCATCGAGCCGATTCCCCAGGCGGATGGCTCGGTGGAATTGCAGGCCACCACCATCAGCGGCGCTGCTCAAAGTGAAAGCCCCGTCGGCCCGGTGTCCGGTTATGTGGCCACGCGCAGCCTGTCGGGCACCAAGACCGACACCGCGCTGATCGAGACCCCGCAATCGATCTCGGTGGTCACCAAAGACCAGATGCGTGCGCAGAATGCCGAGAGCCTCAACCAGATCCTGCGCTACAGCGCCGCGGTTGTTCCGGAAACCCGTGGCGCCACCGCCTCGCGCCTGGACCAGTTGACCATTCGCGGCTTCTCGCCGGTGACTTACCTCGACGGCCTGCGCGTGGCATCGAGCCGCGATGCCTCGCCGCAAAAGGATGCCTTCGACCTTGAACGCGTGGAGGTCCTGCGCGGCCCAGCCTCGGTGTTGTACGGCCAGGGCAGCCCCAGTGGCGTGATCAATATGGTCACCAAGCGCCCGTTGGATACGCCGTTCCATGAAGTCGGCGTGGAGTACGGCACCTTCGACAAAAAGCGCACCACCTTCGATCTCAGCGGCCCGCTGGATGAGCAAGGGGTGTATTCCTACCGCGTCGCCGGATTGTTCGACGATGCCGACGGGCAGGTGGAGCATACCGAGACCCGTCGTCAATCGCTGTCCTCGGCCTTCACCTGGCGCCCGAACGAGGACACGTCGCTGACCCTGCTGGGGCATTTTCAGAAGGATCCCAAGGGGGCTTCCTACGGCTCGATGCCGGCGTGGGGCTCGGTGTTGCACAGCCCGCTGGGGCGCAAGATCGATGTCGATTTCTACGATGGCGAGAAAAACTTCGAGAAGAGTGACCGCGAGCATTACTCCATCGGCTATGCCTTCGAGCATCACCTCGACGACGTCTGGACCGTGCGCCAGAACGCCCGCTATATGCGCAGCGAAGGGATCTACCGCAGTATCTACAGCAGCAACCTGCAGGCCGATTACCGCACCTTGAACCGCTCGACCATCGCCACCGATGTCGACATGGACGCCTACAACCTGGATAACCAGTTGCAGGGCAAGTTCGACACCGGCCCGGTGCAGCACACGCTGTTGATGGGGCTTGATTACCAGAACACCAGCGTCGATACCAAGGCCGGTTACGGCAAGGGACCGGACCTGGATATTTTCGACCCGGTGTACGGTGCGCCGGTGACCACCCCGGCATTTTCCAGCGACGCGACCCAGCGTAGCGAGCAGACCGGTGTGTACCTGCAGGAGCAGGCGAAGTGGGATAAATGGGTACTGTTGATGGGCGGTCGTTATGACTGGGCCAGCACGGATAACAGCTCGTTGAGCTTGACCGACGGCAAGAAAACCAAATCCTCCCTGGACAGCAAAGCCTTCACCGGCCGCCTGGGCGTGGTTTACCTCTTTGATAACGGCCTGGCGCCTTACGCCAGCTATTCCGAATCCTTCTCGCCGCAAACCGGTACCGGCTACGGCGGTTCGGTGTTCAAGCCCACCGAAGGCAAGCAGTACGAAATCGGCATCAAGTACCAGCCGCCAGGCAGCAACAGCTTTATCACCGCCGCCATCTTTGACCTGCGCCAGAACAACGTGCCGACCATGGACCCGGATCCCACCCACCTGTGTGGCAACGGTCGCTGCCAGGTCCAGGACGGTGAAGTGCGCTCCCGTGGCTTTGAACTCGAAGGCAAGGCCAGCCTCAACGACAACCTGGATATCACGGCGGCCTATGCCTACCTCGATAACCGCATCAGCAAATCCAACAGCACCGTGCGCTACGCGCCGATCACCGACATCGGCGTAGGCCCGGCCGTGCCGACCCAGGGCACCACCACCTACGCTGTGCCGCGCCACACCGCTTCGGTGTGGGCCGATTACACCTTGCATGACGGCAACCTCAAGGGCTTCGGCGTCGGCGCGGGTGCGCGTTATGTCGGCTCGTCCTGGGGCGATACGGCCAACACCTTGAAGGTTCCCGGCTACACCTTGTTCGATGCGTCGGTGCACTACGACATCCCGCACATCAACACCCTGGGCGACAACCTGCGCCTGGCGCTGAACGCCACCAACCTGGCGGACAAAGAGTACGTTGCGTCCTGCTATTCGTACTCGTGGTGCTGGTACGGCTCGCAACGCACGGTGCAGGCCAGTGCGACGTATCAGTGGTAAATGCCGATAACGAGTGAGGATTTTTCCTACGGCGGCCTTTTACCCGGGCCGTTGACTCTCTATTATCCGCCCCCAGCACCTCCGGCCATGGAGACGCTCCATCAACTAAGGAAGTCGTAATGCACATTGGAAAAATGCTGGGGTTGGCCCTGATGATGTTGGCAGTGAGTGGCTGCGCCAGCTTCACCAAGGACGAAGTCGCGCCAGTCACCCTGCCATCGAAGGCGAGCTTCGCCAACAAGCCGAACGTCTATGTCGACTTTGATTTCTATCAGGGCGAACCGACCAACGCTGCCGCTGCCGAAGTCCCCCAGGCGCGGGACATGCTGCGTCCGCAACTGCAAAAGATCCTCACCGATTCCGGCCTGTTCGGCCGCGTGACCCTGGATGAGTTCCAGAAGCAGCCGGGCGACTACAGCCTGCGCCTGAAGGTCTACAACCATCCGCCAGGTGGCGGTCAGATGGCATTGGCGTTTATCAGCGGCTTCACCTTCACCATTATCCCGGCGCTGGGTACCGACCAGTACACCATGAGCCTGGAGGCCCTGGACCCACAGGGCCAGGCGCTGAGCAAAGGCAGCAACCACGATGCGATCAACACCTGGTTGGGTATCTGGTTTATCCCGATGATGGCCTACACGCCAAAAGAAGCGGTGACCGATACCTTCACGCGCCAGGTCAATGCGCTGCTCAAACAGATGGTCGAGAGCAATAACCTGAAGTACTCGGCACTGGATGCCGGTGTGCCGCGGGCCTGATTTTGGCCGCAAAAAAAGGGAGCCGGCTGACCGGCTCCCTTTTTTTTACCCGGGTTTTTACTTCAGTGCCTGAATGAACAGCGGATCGCTGTACAAGGCCTTGAGCAAGTCACGCACCAGCGGGTTATAGGCATTCGCCGCATTCGGAATCGCAATGGGGCCGAAGAATGAACTGGACCATACGCTGGTCACTTCCTTGGTGGCGTCGTACACCACGGCGTCATCCTTGAGCAAGGTAAAGCGCGCGGCCAGTGTGCCGTGGCCGGAACCCACGCCAGCTGTCAGCTCGTTCTTCACCAGCAGTACGTCAAGGCGCCGCGGCGCGCTTTGATTCAGCAGGCCGGCCAGGGACAGTTCCTGGGTAAGCGCCGCCTGCACATGGGCCGGGATACTGCCGGTGGGCGAGCTGATCGGATTGGCCCGGACCATCAACGAACCCTGGCCCGAGGCGGCAGTAACCTTGGCCTGGCTGATGGGTTGCAGCGCTGGCGTCTGCTTGAGGCGCTGGACGTTGTCGAAATTGGGCTCGTATTGCGTCATGGTCACGCCGCAACCTTGCAGCAGTAAGACCAGTGGGGCCAACATAAGAAACTTCTTCACGGCATTTCCTTGCGTGAGGGGGGTAGGGGGGCGCGATTATGGTCAGCCGTTGGTAGGGCGGCAACCCGCGCGGGAAGGGGAGATCGCCAAGAAGGCATTTTGCTGGCCCCCATCTGCTGCATGTTTCGCCAAAATCACTTTTATTTTCAGGTGGTTAGGTGGATGCCAATGCGCAACGTAAAAATCACGCTGATTGCCTTGGCCCTGGCGAGCGGGGCGGCGGCAGCCCAGGGCAAGGCGCTGCGTGAAGGGGATCGGTACATGTGCAGTTGGGGCGCGGGTACGGCGGCCAGGGCCCAGGAGCTGAAGTTGGCTGGCGTTTCGTTGTATGCGGCGCGGCAGAAGATCCAGCGGTACAAGTTCGACAAGTCGTGGATGCGCATGATGGCCATGGGCATCACCGAGCAGACTTATGACAGCCCCTCGCGGCTCAAGCCGACGGCGGTGCGTTCGAGTTTTTATGAAGAGTGCGTGCGCTACAAACTGGCGCGTAGATAGACACGCTGCAGACTGGTTTATTAACCTGATAGTTATTAGGGTTTTAACCCGGCAAGTTTGGAAGTTGCACCAAAAAGTGGCACTAAAGATATCGCGAACCATGAAAAATGTGTGGTTATTGAATGACTTAGCGCTGTTTCAATCCGACGAAAGGCTAATAATAAACTTGTTACAGGTTGTCTCGGTGGTTATTATGACCGGGCGTTCACCTCCCACGGTTTATGCATTTTTAAATCCCAAGTTTCCATCAGCTACTTGGGATTTTTTTTGCCCGGGATTTGACCTTCATACCTGCTTGGCAGATAAGTGTCCGTGGTTTTTCTGGCGTCATTGCGCCGGCGCTTTCGGGGAAAAGTGTGGGGTAGCTAACACTTTCGTAGGATTGCCTACACGCGTTGCACAACCTGATCTACCCTGCATGGATCACGTCCATCGCGTCATGTGCGAGCAAGGGTGCCCAGGATGATTCCGATCGTTGAGTTGAGCCGCATCATGGCGTCCGGTTTCGTCCCGCTGGCGTGCGACTGTAGCGTCAACCCCCAGGGTTTCTTGACCATCCGTGTCTTTGAGCCGGAGTCCGGTCGCGTCGACCTGCTGTTGACCGGCGTGTCGCCCCAGGGCCTGGATAGCATCCGTGCCATCTCCAACCTGATCGGCGAGCTGCGCACCGAGCTCAAGGCCGGGCGCCGTGGGTTTGCGGCATTCGGCTAGGCGTCAGAGCCGGCGCAGAAACGAGCGCACAATGCGCTTGGTGGCGTCGGTGGCGTCCAGTTGCTCCAACGCACTGTAGGCATGCCACTGGCAATCGATGATTTCATTGCAGGGCCGGGCCTGGTCGATGTTCACCACCGAGGCTTCAAACACGTGATGCAGCGTGTCACTGGCTTTCAACTCCTGTAGATACAGCAACCCATCCACGTTCAGCCCGGTTTCCTCCTGCAACTCCCGCTCGGCCGCGCCGACCGGGCGCTCATCGCGCTCGACCTTGCCCCCGGGCAATGCCCATTTCGACCTGGCCTTGCGCACGAACAGAATGTGCCCCTCGTGTTCGCAAATCACCGTTGCGCGTATTTTCATCGTCTGTGCCCCCGCAGCTGGATGATTGTCATAAAAGTGTAATGCAATTGTCATGCTAGGTCTTTATAGGGGGAGGCTGGAGACCACGCAGGAAAACGCCGATACTGCCCGACTGAAAAAATACCGCTGAAGGAAAGTCTGATGAGCACCATTCGCTGGGGCATGATCGGTTGTGGCAGTGTTACTGAACTCAAGAGTGGACCCGCTTTCTACAAAGCGCCAGGCTCGGCCCTGGTGGCCGTGATGGGGCGTCGCGAGGAAGCGGTGCGCGATTATGCGGCACGCCACGGGATTGCCCGCTTTTACACGGATGCCCAGGCGCTGATCGATGACCCCGAAGTGGATGCGGTGTACATCGCCACACCACCCGACAGCCACCTGGAGTACAGCCTGTTGGTGGCAGCGGCGGGCAAGCATTGCTGTGTAGAAAAACCGATGTCGCTGAATGCCGAGCAGAGCGCGTTGATGCAGCGCACCTTCGAGCGGGCTGGGCTGCATCTGTTTGTTTCCTATTACCGCCGTTCCCTGCCGCGCTTCCAGCAGGTCCGTGCCTGGCTGCAAGAAGGGCGCATCGGTGAGTTGCGGCACCTGAGCTGGACGTTGTGCAAGCCGCCATCGCCCACGGACACCAACGCCAGCAACTGGCGCACCGACCCGGCGATTGCCGGCGGTGGTTATTTTGCCGACCTCGCCAGCCATGGTTTCGACCTGTTCCAGTACCTGGCGGGGGATATCGTCGAGGTCACGGGGTATACCGCGCGCCAGGCCGGGCGCTATGCGGCGGAAGATGCGGTCACCGCCTGCTGGAGCTTCAGCTCGGGCGCGCTGGGGATGGGCTGCTGGAACTTTGTGGCGGACCGGCGTGAAGACCGGGTCGAGTTGATCGGTAGCAAAGGGCGGATCAGCTTTGCAGTGTTCGACGAGCAGCCGTTGCACCTTGAGGCCGAGGTCAGCCAGACCCTGCATATTGCCCATCACCCCCATATCCAGTGGCATCACGTGCTGGGCATGAACGCGCATATCCGTGGCGAGAGCGTACACCCGGCACTGGCGATCGAGGCCTTGAAGACCGACCGCATCATGGATCGGGTGTTGCAGCGCAAGCCCTGACCCCGCCTACCCTTGTCGGAGCCGCCAAGGTGTTTGTCTGACTGGCGGCTATTGTCAGAAATTTCCCACAGGAGTACAAATGTACTCCATGACGACTCTCACTCCCCGCCGCTCCGCCATCCTGAACTTCATCCGCGAACGTATCGCGCAGCAAGGTCAGTCCCCCAGCCTCGCCGAGATCGCCGAGGCCTTCGGTTTTGCTTCGCGCAGTGTGGCGCGCAAACACGTGCTGGCGCTGACCGAGGCCGGGTTTATCGAGGTCAACCCGAACCAGGCCCGGGGTATTCGCCTGCTCAATCAACCGGCGCGCCCGCAATGGCTGGAGGTCCCGGTGCTGGGCCGCGTGGCCGCCGGCCTGCCCATCGGCGCCGACGCCGAAGTACATGCGCGGCTGATGCTGGACCCGGCGACCTTTGCCCGGGTCCCGGATTATCTGCTGCGGGTCCAGGGTGACTCGATGATCGAAGACGGCATCCTCGATGGCGACCTGGTGGGCGTGCGCCGCAGTGCCGAGGCGCTGAACGGGCAGATCGTGGTCGCGCGCCTGGACGGCGAGGTCACCATCAAGCGCTTCGAGCGGATGGGCCACAGCGTGCGCCTGTTGCCGCGCAACCCGGCCTATCAACCTATCGTGGTCCGTGCCGACCAGGACCTGGCCATCGAAGGCGTGTTCTGTGGCCTGGTGAGGCAAGGGTGATGGGCGCCGTGGTTGCACTGGACTCGCTGTTCAATGGCGGGCGGGTGTGGAAGGGGCGGCCGGCCGCGCCACCGGCCAGTGTGTATCCCACCGGGCTGGCGGCCCTGGATGCGGTGTTGCCCAGCGGTGGCTGGCCGGCGGCGGCCTTGAGTGAAATCCTCGTGGCCCAGCAGGGCGTGGGCGAGTTGCAACTGGTCTGGCCGACCCTGGCGCGGCTGTCGGCGGCCGGCGAGCGCATTGTGCTGGTGGCGCCGCCGTATACCCCATACCCCCACGCCTGGCAGAACGCCGGGGTGGACCTGCGCCAGCTCTCGGTGATCCAGGCCGATGAGCGCGATGCCTTGTGGGCGGCCGAGCAGTGCCTGCGCTCCGGCAGTTGCGGCGCGGTGCTGTGCTGGCCACGCAAGGCCGATGACCGGGCCTTGCGCCGCTTGCAGGTGGCCGCCGAGACCGGCCAGACCCTGGCGTTTGCCTGGCGGGCCATGGGCGAGGCGATCAACCCGTCACCGGCCGCCCTGCGCCTGGCCGTCGAGCCGAGCCAGGTGCGGGTGCTCAAGTGCCGCGGTGGCCTGGCCCATCCCGCACCCATTGCCCTGGCCAGCGGGCACTGAGGTTGATATGCGCTGGGTGTGTATTGTCTTCCCGCAATTGGCGTTGGACGGGGTCTTGCGTCGACGTCCCGAGCCCGAGCAACCCTTGGCGTTGTTGGCCGGCCCGCCGCAACGCCGGGTGCTGCAAACCGTCAATGGCGCCGCGCGTGCCTTGGGCCTGCGCCCCGGCCTATCCCTGACGGCGGCCCATGCCCTGACCAAGGCCTTTGCCTGCGTCGAATACGACCCGGTGGATATCGAGCGCTGCCAACAACTGCTCGCGGCCTGGGCCTACCGTTTCAGTTCCCAGGTCAGCGTGTTCTATCCACGGGCCTTGCTGTTTGAAATCGAATCGAGCCTGGGCCTGTTCGGGCCGTGGCCGCTGCTGGAAGCACGCTTGCGCGAGGAACTGAGCGACCTGGGCTTTCGCCACCGTATCGTCGCCGCCCCCAACCCGGCCGCCGCGCGGGTGTTGGCCAATGCCTACGATGGCCTGGCGGTGGCCGATGCCGAGGCGCTCCAGCAAGCCCTTGGGCCGATGCCGATCGATCGCGTCGGCATCGACCCGCAAGCCGCCACAGCCTTGTCGCGCATGGGCCTGCGGACCCTGACCCAGGTCCAGGCGTTGCCCCGGCATACCTTGGCCAGGCGCTTCGACGCCGGGTTGCTCAAGCACCTGGATGCCTTGACCGGGCTGCGGCCGCTGGGCCTGGATTTTTATCAGCCGCCGGATCGGTTTGACCTGCGCATCGAATTGAATTTCGATGTGCAGTCCCACCAGGCGTTGCTGTTTCCCTTGCGGCGCCTGACTGGCGACCTCGCCGCGTTCCTCTGTGGCCGCGACAGTGGCGTGCAGCGTTTTGCCCTGCACCTGGAGCATGCCGAGGCGCCAGACAGCGTGATCACGGTGGGCCTGCTGAGTGCCGAGCGCGAACCCTCGATGCTGTTTGAACTGGCCCGTGGCCGCCTGGAGCAGGTGCAAGTGGCCGCACCGGTGCGTGGCCTGCGCCTGCTGGCCGAGGATCTGCCGGTGTTTGTGCCACAGCGCCAGGATCTGTTCGATGAGCGCCCGCAGCAAACCCTGCCGTGGGTGCAATTGCGCGAACGTCTGCGGGCGCGCCTGGGGGATGAGGCGGTGCAGGGCCTGCGCTTTAATGCTGACCATCGCCCCGAGTGCGCCTGGCTGCCGGGCACCGACAGCCGCGCCTGCCCAGCCTTGAGCCCGGTGCAACGCCCTGGCTGGCTGCTCAACGAACCGACCTTGCTGGCCGAGCAGGGCATCCAGATCCTGCTGGGCCCGGAGCGTATCGAATCCGGTTGGTGGGATGGCGCCGATATCCGCCGCGATTACTACCTGGTGCGCACCCGCGCCGGGCAGCAAGGCTGGGCCTATCGCACCGTGGGCGACAGCGCCGGGTTGTGGCTGCAAGGCTGGTTTGCATGATGGAGGGCTACGCCGAACTGCATTGCCTGTCCAACTTCAGCTTCCAGCGTGGCGCGTCCAGTGCCCGCGAGTTGTTCGAGCGCGCCAAACAGCAGGGGTATCAGGCCCTGGCAATCACCGATGAATGCACCCTGGCCGGTATCGTGCGCGCCTGGCAGGCGGCCAAGGAGGTCGGGCTGGGGTTGATCGTCGGCAGTGAGGTGCGCCTGGAAAACGGCCCGAAACTGGTGTTGCTGGTGGAGAACCTGCAGGGCTATCAGCACCTGTGCCGGTTGATCACCCTGGCCCGGCGGCGTGCCGAAAAAGGCCAGTACCGCCTGTTGCGCGAAGACTTTGCCGACCCGCTGCCGGGGTTGCTGGTGCTGTGGCTGGCCGAGGAGGGCGATACGCCTGCCGACGGCCAGTGGCTGTGCGAGACCTTCAGCGGGCGGCTATGGCTGGCGGTAGAGCTGCATTGCGCCCAGGACGATGCCCGCCGCCTGGCGCAGCGCCTGCAACTGGCCGCCAGCCTGCACCTGCCGGCCGTGGCCTGTGGCGATGTGCATATGCATGTGCGCAGCCGGCGCGCCTTGCAAGACACCATGACCGCCATCCGCCACCACCTGCCGGTGGCGCAGGCCGGCCAGCGCCTGCACCCCAATGGCGAGCGGCACCTGCGCAGCCTGGAGGCCCTGCGCGCGCTGTACCCGGCGCACTTGCTCGCGGAGTCGCTGCACATTGCTAGCCGTTGCACTTTCGACCTGAGCCAGTTGCGCTATCAATACCCCAGGGAGTTGGTGCCGCAAGGGCAGAGCCCACAATCCTGGCTGCGTGCCTTGACCGAAGAGGGCATCGCCCATCGCTGGCCCGAGGGCGCGCCAGCCAAGACCCTGGAGCAGATCGATAATGAGCTGCAGTTGATCAGCGAACTGGGCTACGAAAGCTACTTTTTGACGGTGCACGACATCGTGCGCTTCGCCCGCAGCCGTTCGATCCTCTGCCAGGGCCGTGGCTCGGCGGCCAACTCGGCAGTGTGCTTTGCCCTGGGCATCACCGAGATCGACCCGGGGCGGATGAACATGCTGTTCGAACGCTTCCTGTCCCGCGAACGCAACGAGCCACCGGACATCGACGTGGACTTCGAGCACGAACGCCGCGAAGAGGTGCTGCAATACGTGTTCCAGCGCTATGGCCGGCGTCGCGCGGCCTTGACCGCGGTGGTCAGCAGCTACCACGGTGCCGGCGCAGTGCGGGATGTGGCCAAGGCCCTGGGCCTGCCACCGGATCAGGTCAACGCGCTGGCCGATTGCTGTGGGCGCTGGAGCGATGAAGCGCCGCCCCTGGAACGCTTGCGCGAGGGTGGCTTCGACCCGCACAGCCCGGTGTTGCGGCGGGTGTTGGGCCTGACCCAACAACTGATCGGCTTTCCGCGCCATCTGTCCCAGCACCCCGGCGGCTTCGTGATTTCCGAGCAGCCGCTGGACACGTTGGTGCCGGTGGAAAACGCCGCCATGGCCGAGCGCACCATCATCCAGTGGGACAAGGACGACCTGGACGCGGTGGGCCTGCTCAAGGTGGATATCCTCGCCCTCGGTATGCTCAGCGCGATCCGCCGCTGCTTCGACCTGCTGCGCCGCCATCGCCATCGCGACCTGACGCTGGCGACAGTGCCCGGGGAGGATCCGGCAACCTACGCAATGATCAGCCGCGCCGACACGATAGGCGTGTTCCAGATCGAGTCCCGGGCGCAAATGTCCATGCTGCCCCGGCTCAGGCCCGAGACGTTCTATGACCTGGTGATCGAGGTGGCCATCGTGCGCCCCGGGCCGATCCAGGGCGGCATGGTGCATCCATATCTGCGGCGGCGGAACAAGGAAGAGCCTACGACCTATCCGTCGCCCGAGCTGGAGGCGGTACTCAAGCGCACCCTGGGTATCCCGCTGTTCCAGGAGCAAGTGATGCAGATCGCCATTGTCGCGGCGCACTACACCCCTGGCGAAGCAGACCAGTTGCGCCGCTCGATGGCGGCCTGGAAGCGCCATGGCGGCCTGGAGCCCCATCGCCAGCGGCTGCGCACCGGCATGCTCAAAAACGGCTACAGCGAGGCCTTCGCCGCCCAGGTGTTCGAGCAGATCAAGGGCTTTGGCAGCTATGGTTTTCCGGAGTCCCACGCGGCCAGCTTCGCCTTGCTGACCTATGCCAGTTGCTGGCTCAAATGCCATGAGCCGGCGGCATTCGCCTGTGCCCTGATCAACAGCTGGCCCATGGGTTTCTATAGCCCGGACCAGATCCTGCAGGACGCACGCCGCCATCACTTGCAGATTCGCCCGGTGGACGTGACCGCCAGTGACTGGGATTGCAGCCTGGAACCCATCGACGGCGAGCAACCGGCGATTCGCATGGGGTTGCGCATGATCAGCGGCTTTCGCGAAGAAGAGGGCCGGCGTATCGAAAAAGCTCGCCAGGGCGCTAGGTTTGCGACTATCGCCGACCTGGGTGAACGCGCCCAACTGGACAGCCGGGCCCAGGAACTGCTGGCAGATGCCGGGGCCTTGCGCCAGTTGGCCGGGCACCGGCATCGGGCGCGCTGGGACGTGGCCGGGGTGGAAAAACAGCTGGGCTTGTTTGCCGGGGTGTCGAGCCCGCAGGAAGAGGCGGTGCAACTGCCGGCCCCCAGCGTCGGCGAAGACCTGTACGCCGACTATGCCAGCGTGGGCACCACCCTGGGGCCCCATCCCTTGGCGCTGCTGCGTGATCAACTGCGCGCACGGCGCTGTCGCAGTTCCCAGGAGCTACAGGCGGTGGAGCATGGGCGCAATGTCAGCGTTGCCGGCCTGGTCACCGGGCGCCAGCGACCGGGCACCGCCAGCGGCGTGACCTTCGTGACCCTGGAAGATGAGTTTGGCAACATCAACGTGGTGGTCTGGCGCGACCTGGCCGAGCGCCAGCGCCAGGTGCTGGTGGGCTCCCGGCTGCTCAAGGTGGATGGGCGCTGGGAAGCGGTAGGCGAAGTGCGCCATTTGATCGCTGGCCGCTTGAGCGACCTGACGCCGCTGTTGTCGGGGATCAGCGTGCGTAGCCGGGATTTCCGCTGAGGGGGGCAACCTTCCTGCGGCCATCGTGGTGTAACGGGCCGAGCCTGCGCGCGGAGCGCTATCCTCTGTGGGTGCAGGCTTGCCAGCAAGAACACCTAGGGCCCACGTCATGGTTAACGATCATCGCCGGCAAGCTTGCTCCTGCAATGGTTCGCAGATGCAGTGAAACCATCGCGTCCGGCTATGCTCCAACATTGGCGACTGTCCTCTCTCTGCACTGAGTTGATCCATGCAATTTTTATCCAATACCCATGGTTGTGACGGCTGGGGCGGTGAAATGGCCCAAAGGATTCGTGCCTTTGACTGGTCGACCACGGACCTGGGCTCGATTGACAGTTGGTCCACCAGCCTGACCTGCGCCGTGCAGATGCTCCTGGCTTCGCCGGTGCCGATGGTGATGCTCTGGGGGCGCGCCGGGTACATGATCTACAACGACAGTTACTCGGTGTTCGCCGGCGGGCGCCACCCGTTTCTGCTGGGCGTGCCGGTGGAGCAAGGCTGGCCGGAAGTGGCCGACTTCAACCGGCATGTCATGGACACCTGCCTGGCTGGCGGCACCTTGTCCTATCGCAACAAGGCCTTGATGCTGCTGCGCAATGGCAGCCCCGAAGACTTGTGGCTCGACCTCTATTACAGCCCGGTGGCCGGTGACGACCAGCAGCCGGCCGGGGTGCTGGCGATTGTCGTGGAAACCACCGCGCATGTGCTGTCCGAGCGTTTGCGCCAGGAAGCCGAGGGCGCTTACCGCGTGGCGGACGAGCGCTTGCAACTGGCGCTCAATGCCGGGGCGCTGCTGGGCTCCTTTGTCTGGGATGTGCTGCCGGATCGGCTGTCGGGCGACGAGCGTTTTGCCCGCACCCTGGGCCTGTCTATGGATGACGTGGAGCAGGGCCTGTCCATTGCCGTTGCCACCCAGATCATCCACCCCGATGACCTGGCGCGGGTCAACCGCCTGATTGCCCGCACCCTGGATACCGGCGGGTCGTATAACGTCGAGTTTCGCGTGCGGCGCCCTGACGCCAGCTATCTGTGGGTACTGGCCAGTGGGCGTTGCGAGTTGGATGCGGGCGGGCGGCCGCTGCGTTTTCCGGGGGTGATCATTGATATCCATGTGCGCAAGATTGCCGAAGAATCCCTGCTCAAGCTCACCCATAACCTGGAGCAGCGCGTCGCTGCCGAAGTCCAGGCGCGCTCGGCCGCCGAGGACCAGTTACGCCAGTCGCAAAAGCTCGAGGCCATTGGCGGGCTGACCGGGGGCGTGGCCCATGACTTCAATAATCTGCTGCAGGTGATTGCCGGCAACCTGCACTTGCTGGCCCGCCATGAACGGGACAATCCCCAGGTACAACGGCGCGTCGGTGCCGCCCTGGCGGCTGTCGAGCGCGGCGCCAAGCTGTCCTCGCAACTGTTGGCCTTTGCCCGGCGCCAGCCCCTGTCACCTGCGGTGTTCAACCCCCGGCGCATTTATGAAGGCCTGGGTGAATTGCTGCAGCGGGCCCTGGGAGAAACCATCCAGATCGATGTGCAATTACCGCAAGATCCATGGTGCATCCATGTCGATCGCAATCAGTTGGAAAACGCCGTGCTCAACCTGGCGATCAATGCCCGGGATGCCATGAAGGGCGAGGGGGTGATCCGCATCACCGGTGAAAACATCACCCTGTCACCCGAGGATGGCAGCCGCAACGGGATTGCCCCCGGTGAATATGTGCGCCTGTCGGTCAGTGACACCGGGGCGGGCATGCCGCCGGCGGTGCTGCGGCGGGTCTTCGAGCCATTCTTTACCACCAAGCCGGACGGTCACGGCACCGGCCTGGGCTTGAGCATGGTGTTTGGTTTCGTCAAGCAAAGCGGCGGGCACGTGCAGATCAGCAGCGAGCCAGGGCAGGGCACCGTGGTGCAGATGTACTTTCCCCACAGCCTTGAGCCGGAAAGCCAGGAGGCACCTGCCGCCGTGGCACTGCAAGAAGGCGGCCGGGAAACCATCCTGGTGGTGGAGGACAACGAAGGTGTACGCGGCGCGGCCGTGGAGTTGCTGCAACAGTCCGGCTACACAGTGCTCACCGCCGAGGATGGCGATGATGCGATGCTGATGCTGCGCACCGGCTTGCGGCCGGACCTGATCTTCACCGATGTGGTGATGCCGGGGCGAATCAAAAGCACCGACCTGGCCGAGTGGGCCAAGGCGCAACAGCCGCCGGTTGCGGTACTGTTCACCTCCGGGCATACCCGTAACATTCTTTCCAGCGACCACTTGCTGGGCAGCGAAATACATCTGCTGGGCAAACCCTACAGCCCCGAAGAGCTGACGCAACAGGTACGCTCGGTGCTGACCGCGCGGATAAACCACTGCGATTGAACGTTTGCCAAGGTGCCGGATCCACCACTGGACTTGCCGCCTCCTATAAGGTTGACCATGACTTCACAGCGCCACTTGCCGCCTGCCACCGATCTGCCTGCCGCGCGCCCCGGTTTTGTCCGGGTGCGGGGCGCCCGGGAACACAACCTGCGCAATGTCGATGTGGACATCCCACGGGATGCCCTGGTGGTGTTCACCGGGGTGTCTGGGTCGGGCAAGTCGTCCCTGGCGTTTTCCACGTTGTACGCCGAGGCGCAGCGGCGTTACTTCGAGTCGGTGGCGCCCTATGCCCGGCGCCTGATCGACCAGGTGGGCGTGCCGGATGTGGACTCGATCGAAGGCCTGCCGCCCGCCGTGGCCTTGCAACAGCAGCGGGGCACGCCGAGCACGCGCTCATCGGTGGGCAGCGTGACCACCTTGTCCAGCCTGATCCGCATGCTCTATTCCCGCGCTGGCAGCTACCCGCCGGGGCAGCCGATGCTGTACGCCGAAGATTTCTCGCCCAACCTGCCCCAGGGCGCCTGCCCGCAGTGCCACGGCCTGGGCCGCGTGTATGAGGTGACCGAGGCGCTGATGGTGCCCGATCCCTCGCTGACCATTCGCCAACGCGCCGTCGCCTCCTGGCCGCTGGCCTGGCAAGGACAAAACCTGCGGGACATCCTCGTGACCCTGGGCTATGACGTCGATGTCCCCTGGCGCGAGCTACCAAAAAAACAGCGTGACTGGATCCTCTTCACCGAGGACACGCCCACGGTGCCGGTGTATGCCGGCTTGACCCCGGCGCAAACCCGCGACGCCCTCAAGCGCAAACTCGAACCCAGTTACCAGGGCACCTTCAGCGGCGCCCGGCGCTACATCCTGCACACCTTCACCCACACCCAGAGTGCGCTGATGAAAAAGCGTGTCGCGCAGTTCATGCAAGGCAGCCCGTGCCCCTTGTGCGAGGGCAAGCGCCTGACCAAGGCTGCGCTGTCGGTGACATTCGCCGGAGTGGATATTGGCGAGTTGTCGCAGCTGTCGTTGTTGCAACTGGCACAGCTTTTACGCCCGGTGGCCGAGGGCAAGGGGCGGGTAAAACTCTCGGTGGAAAAACGCCTGGCCGCCCAACGCATCGCCCAGGATTTGCTGGAGCGGGTCAGCACCCTGACCGACCTGGGCCTGGGCTATCTGTCGCTGGAGCGCAGCACGCCGACCCTGTCCTCTGGCGAGTTGCAGCGCCTGCGCCTGGCGACGCAATTGGGCTCGCAGTTGTTCGGCGTGATCTACGTGCTGGATGAACCGTCGGCGGGCTTGCACCCGGCCGATGGCGAAGCCTTGTTCACTGCCTTGGAACGCCTGAAAGCCGCCGGCAACTCGCTGTTTGTGGTGGAGCACGACCTGGAAACCATGCGCCGGGCCGACTGGCTGATCGATGTCGGCCCGGCAGCCGGCGAGCAAGGCGGCCAGGTGCTGTACAGCGGCCCACCGGCGGGCCTGGCACAGATTGAAGCCTCACAGACCCGCGAGTACCTGTTTGCCGAGCCGCGCCCGTTGAACACCTCGCACCGTGCGCCGAGTGGCTGGCTCAGCCTGGAAGGGGTCAGCCGCAATAATCTCGACGGGGTGAGCGTGGACTTCCCCCTGGGCTGTTTTACCGCGGTGACGGGGATTTCCGGCTCGGGTAAATCCAGCCTGGTCAGCCAGGCCCTGTTGGACCTGGTGGGGGAGGGCCTGGGGCGGGTGGTGGTCAGCGACGACGAGCCCGATCTGGAAGACGCACCGCAAACCAGCGGCGGGCGCATCCGCGCGGGCCTGGAGCAGATCCGCCGCCTGGTGCAGGTGGACCAGAAGCCGATCGGCCGCACCCCGCGCTCCAACCTTGCGACCTATACCGGCCTGTTCGATAACGTGCGCAAGCTATTCGCCGCCACCCCGGCGGCGAAAAAACACCACTACGATGCCGGGCAGTTCTCCTTCAACGTCGCCAAGGGCCGCTGCCCGAACTGCGAGGGCGAGGGTTTTGTCAGCGTCGAATTGCTGTTTATGCCCAGCGTCTACGCACCATGCCCCATCTGCCACGGCGCGCGCTACAACCCCCAGACCCTGGCGATTACCTGGCAGGGCCTGAACATCGCCCAGGTGCTGGGCTTGACCGTCGAGCAGGCGGTGGACGTTTTCGCCGAACAACCGGGCGTACTGCGTGCGTTGCTAGTCCTGCGCGACATCGGCCTGGGTTACCTGCGCCTGGGCCAGCCGGCCACCGAGCTGTCCGGCGGCGAGGCCCAGCGGATCAAGCTGGCCACCGAGCTGCAACGCACCGCGCGGGGCGCGACCTTGTATGTGCTCGACGAGCCGACCACCGGCCTGCACCCTCGTGACGTCGACCGCCTGCTACTGCAACTCAACCACCTGGTGGACGCCGGTCACACGGTGATCGTGGTCGAACACGAAATGCGCGTGGTGGCCCAGAGCGACTGGGTCATCGACATCGGCCCAGGCGCCGGCGACCGTGGCGGTAAAGTCGTCGCCAGCGGCACGCCCCAACACCTCGCCCAGAACAAAACCAGCCGCACCGCCCCGTTCCTCGCACGGGAACTGGGCCAGGGGAATTGACCTTGGGCATGACAAGAGGCCCATGGATGGGCTAGCTTCAAGGTGTACCAGTCATTGATTAACTTGCGGAGGTACTTCATGCCAGTGAAACATGATCTTTATCAGGATTTGGGGTTGAGCAAGGAAGACGTTCAGCAGCGTCGGGCAAGCCACCATCGGTTAGATGTATTGCTCACCCAGTATGACGTCGCCGACAAGGAGGTGCTGGAAGCAGAATCCGCAAGTGCCAATGACGATGATGTAGAGAACCTGAAAAAGAAACGCCTGTTGATCAAAGATAAAATCGTCGAACAACTGGAACAGACCAAGGGGCACTAGCCAACGTTGGGAGCGGGGGTGTCCATATTTGTTCAGAATTGACCGAAGGACAGCAGCCCCTCCACTGCCTATTATCCCAACCGTTCGCCCGACCCTGGGGCACGTTGACTGCGCATGGAATGCGTTGTGGTGTCGGGCGAACTCTCTTTTCTAGGTGCGTAGCGCCTGTAGGCAAGCGTCGATCGAGCGCTGCTGGGTGTCTGCATACAGTTGCAATTCATCAAGGGTCCGGCGGCCCAGGGCCTGTTCAAATTCGGCCTGGTTGGCGTTGGCCGTGTAGTGACTCTGCGCCGCATCGCCCAGGTTCGACTGGAAAATCCCCGCCGCGCTGACCGGCAGAAAATCCTCGTACACCAATGGTTCGATTGCCACGCAGCCGGCCGCAAGCAGTGCGTCCAGATTGGGTTGCGGGCTCTTGTCGGCTGCGCGGCCCGTGTCGGTCACGAAGTAGCGAAAGAACGCCAACCCTTGTTCGCGCATGGCCCGGTGATTATCCGGGAAGGCCTGGAAATGCTGCGCCATCAGTTCGGTGTAGCGCTGGGCGTTGGCTTCGTTGGGGAAGGCGCCCAGTTCATCCCGCGCGGCGTTGAGCAATTGGTCGTAGAGTGCCCGGCCTTTGGGTGTCAGGGCCACGCCACGCTGTTCGATTTCACCAAACCTGGCGCTGTGGCTGCCCTTGGCATCGGTAAAGGCGATGGCTTCGTCGAGGGCCTTGAAGCTGGTCTGGCGTAGCAGGATCGGGCATTGGCGGCGGGGCGGGCCTTCGATCACGGCTTTGGGGGTGATGCCTTTGCCGGGCATGTCGGCTTGTACGCGGTCGATGTCCAGGGTCCGTGGGGTCAGGTGATTGATGTGCGGGCCCTTGAAGGCCACCACATCGGCAATCAGCCGGTGCTGGTCGCTGAGTTGCTGGTACTGGGCTGCGCTGACCGTGGCGGTGTGGTGCCAGCGAAAGGTTTCCAGGGCTTGTTGGACAAAGGCCTGGGCATCGCTGGCATTCAGGCCGCCGTCGGTTTCAGCTTGCTCTATCAGCGCCAGGGCTCGTGGGGTGAAGATCGAGCGCTTGGCCAGGGCGGCTTCGGCAAAGGCTCGCAGTTCAAGGTTTTCGATCAGTTCCAAGCGCAGCAGCGAGGTAAAGACCCGGAACGGGCTGGCCTGCAAGGCGCTTTCATGCACCGCGCGAAAGGCGGTGGAATGCACCGGCACGCCGGCCGGGGTGAGGTCGTAGTAGCCCACCGGTTGCATGCCCATCACCGCAAACAGGCGGCGGATGGTTGCCAGCTCATAGGCGCTGCCCAGGCGGATGGCGCCGTGGCGCTCCATGTCCAGGCGTTGGATTTCACCGGTGCGCTGCAGTTGCTGCGCCAGGTCGGTATCGCTGGCCAGTACCCGGGCATTGGTTTGGGCCACCAACTCCAGCAGCGCGCCATACAGCGGTACTTCCTCGCGGTACATGTCGGACATGGCCCTGGAGAAGTCTTTGCGGATGTCGTCGGGGCTGATATGGCGAGGGGTAGGCATAGAAAAATTCCTGGCTGCGATAACGGTGGTATGGGCCGTGAGCCAGATTTTGTTGGGCGGTGCCCTTGGGTGCAAACGAAGATTCCTCTGGACTTCATTCTGCAAATGAATGAGCGCCACAGGCATAAACAAAAATCCCGCCTGGGTAGGCGGGATTGGTCAACCCAGGTTGCCCTGGATCAGCCTGGGAACAATTCGCTCAGCTTCATTGCCAGCATCATGTCGCCTTCGGCGCGCAGCTTGCCGCCCATGAAGGCCTGCATGCCATCGGTTTCGCCGCTGACGATACCTTTCATGGTTTCAGCATCCATCACCAGAGTCACCTGGGCGTCAGGGTTCTCGCCTTCTTGCAATTCGCAAGTGCTGTCCTTGACGATCAGCGAGAAGTTCTGGGTGTCGTCGATACGGAAACCGAACACCAGGTCCAGGCCGGCAGCAGCGCTTGGGTTGAATTTGGCTTTCATTGCTTCTACGGCTTTAGCTACGTCAGTCATGGTTCGATCCTTTTATGGGTGGTGCCAGTGACCTTGGGGTCACGGTTGGCCGCAGTCATCGGAAAGTGATGAGCTGCGGCGCCTTCAACAGTTGCAAGTGGGTATGGCTGTTGAAGGAAGCCAGTGCCACTTCGCGACCACGGAACTTCAAGTGGTTGAGCGAAGTGTTGACAATCTGCCAGTTCAGCTCGAAAGCCTGGGTGGCAGGTATGCGGGTAATCAGGTGGAGCAGGGCGGTGATGGTGCCGCCAGAGGTAAATACCGCAATCTTGTGGGAATTGTCGGCAGTCTCGAGCAGGCGCTGCAGGCCACCCTGGACGCGCTCGACAAAGCCCAGCCAGCTTTCCAGGCCGGGCGTGTCATAGGTACCGCTCAGCCAGCGCTCGATGATCAGGGCGAAGATGCGCTGGAACTCGCCACGGTTGTGTGGGGCGTTGCGCAGGATTTCCAGGGCTTCGGGCTCGCTGTCGAGCAGGTCTGGGAGCAGGGCGCGGATGATCGCGTCGGCGTCGAATTCGTTGAAGGCGCTGTCGATTTCCAGGGGCGGCACCGGCAAGCCTTGGGCGCCGATGGCTTCGAACGCGGCGTTGGCCGTGTGCTGCTGGCGGCGCAGGTCGCCCGATACGCAGCGGTCGAACGTCAGGCCCAGGTCCGCCAGGTGGCTGCCCAGTACCTGGGCCTGCTGCACACCGACGGGCGACAGGACGTCATAGTCGTCTGCACCGAAGGAGGCCTGGCCATGTCGAATCAAATAGATGCTGCCCACGTCCGTTCACCCGGTACGTTGAAAGTCTGGCGAGGTTATGAGGATGCCGGGAAGCTGTCAATGAAAAAACATACGCTTGTTTTAAAAGCTCGTTAGAGGCCCGCTTCAAGGGGTTTCAGCTCTGGCTCACCGGCAGTCCCATCGGTATGCTGGGGCAATCCGCGCCTGGCGCACCGTTTCTGTAAGGAGTCCCATGGAGTTTTTGGCTGAGTATGCAAGTTTTCTGGCTAAAACCGTTACGTTGGTCGTCGCCATTCTGGTGGTGCTGATCAGTTTTGCGGCGTTGCGCAGCAAGGGCCGGCGCAAGAATGCCGGGCAGTTGCAGGTCAGCAAACTCAATGATTTCTACAAAGGCCTGCGCGAGCGCCTGGAGCAGACCTTGCTCGACAAGGATCAGCTCAAGGCCCTGCGCAAGTCCCAGGGCAAGGCCGAGAAAAAACAGAAGAAAACCCCCGAGGCCAAACCACGGGTGTTTGTCCTGGATTTTGACGGGGACATCAAGGCCTCAGCCACCGAGAGCCTGCGCCATGAAATCACCGCGTTGCTGAGCCTGGCCACACCCAAGGACGAAGTGGTGCTGCGCCTGGAAAGCGGCGGTGGCATGGTCCACAGCTATGGCCTGGCGTCCTCGCAATTGGCGCGGATCCGCGAGGCGGGCGTGCCCTTGACGGTGTGCATCGACAAGGTCGCGGCCAGCGGCGGCTACATGATGGCGTGCATCGGCGAGAAGATCATCAGCGCGCCGTTTGCCATCCTCGGCTCGATTGGCGTGGTGGCCCAGTTGCCCAACGTCAACCGCCTGCTGAAAAAGCACGATATCGACTTTGAAGTACTCACCGCTGGCGAGTACAAGCGCACCCTGACGGTGTTTGGCGAAAACACCGAGAAGGGCCGGGAGAAGTTCCAGGAAGACCTGGACATCACCCATCAACTGTTCAAGAACTTCGTGTCGCGCTACCGCCCGCAACTGGCCATTGACGAAGTGGCTACCGGCGAAGTCTGGCTGGGCGTCGCGGCGCTGGACAAGCAACTGGTGGACGCCTTGCAGACCAGTGACGAATACCTGGCCACCAGGGCCAAGACCGCCGAACTGTTCCACCTGCACTATGCCGAGCGCAAAAGCCTGCAAGAGCGGGTGGGCCTGGCGGCCAGCGGCTCGGTAGACCGGGTACTGCTGACCTGGTGGAGCCGCCTGACCCAACAGCGCTTCTGGTAACCCCCGCCTTGTAGTCGGCTTGCAGACCATGACGATCTTCAGATCGCTATTGCCCGCAAGCTGGCTCATATATCGCTGCGATGCAGGCTATACACGTTGTTGTCGTCCGGGGCGCCCTGGCAGCGTAGGGGATTACACAGTGCATCTTAGGTAGTAATCCCCTTTACCCAAGTCCATTCTCTTTGGTGTTGCGCGACCTGCTTACATTGGACACTGGTATTGCTGGCTGTAATTCTTGGGCTCTACCCCAAAGGGGTTATTCTCAAGGATAAGGAATCGCCTGATGCTCGGTTACTATGCGCACTACAGCCAGTATTACATCACCACGCTGATGCTCTTCACCACCCTGTTTTTTGCCTTGCCGATCTTTATCGCGCCGATTGCCTGGGCCCGGGCGATGCGCTGGACGATTCCCGAGCATCAGCATCTGGCCATTTATTTTGGGCGCTGCCTGGGGGCGTTTATCCTGGTGGTAGAAGTGGCGATGTTGCGCTCGGCAACTACGGGCACCAGCTTTAGTTATGCGTTCGATATGCTGTTCGTAGTTTTCTCATTGATGTTTGTGGTGCATGTGTACGGGGCTTTGAAGCGTATCCAGCCTATTACTGAAACCCTGGAGATCGGCTTCTGGATGATTCTGTTTGTGCTCAATATGCTCTTCTATCCAGCCCAATCAATTACTTTCTAATCAGCACCTGCGCTATAGCCATCGGCCGCGATTATCAGCACTGAGCATTGTCCGCAGTCCCCTGAATATGATCGTGACGTTGGCTTGATTCTACGCCAGCGCTAAATAGCGATCGTGCCATTTGTGCGGGGGCAGGGCACGAGGATGGAGCATCGTTGATCGGGAATTGTATCTCTCGATCTGCCCCCAGCTGTACGGGGCGAGGCGCCACAGAACCCTCTACTGTCAGTGCAACAATAAATCGCCTGGATAACGCCCCATGTTCATGTCCACCAGCCTGCTGTCGGCCTTTGCGCTGTTTGCCTTCGTGTCTTCGATTACCCCTGGGCCCAATAACACCATGTTGCTGGCGTCGGGAGTGAACTTCGGTTTTCGCCGCTCCATTCCCCATGCCCTGGGGATCAGCGTGGGTTTTATGGTGTTGGTGATTTCGGTCGGCCTGGGCCTGGGGGAAGTGTTCAAGGCGTGGCCTTGGGCCTACACCGCATTGCGTTACATCGGCGCGGCGTATTTGTTGTACCTGGCGTGGAAGATCGCGACTTCAAGCGCGATGTCGGATGACACGGACGGCAAGCGCAAGCCCATGACCTTTCTCGCCGCTGCGGTGTTTCAGTGGGTCAACCCCAAGGCCTGGGTCATGGCGTTGGGGGCGATCACCACCTATACGCCGGCGGAAGGTTACTTCACTAACGTGCTGATCATTGCCGTGGTGTTTGCTGTGGTCAACTTGCCGAGTGTGTGCGTGTGGGCCGGGTGTGGCACCGGCTTGCGCAATGTCTTGCGTGAGCCGCGCTGGTTGAAGCTATTCAACTGGTCGATGGCGGGGTTGTTGGTGTTGTCGTTGTACCCGATGTTTTTCCTCGGGTGACAGGTTCGGGATATCAAGCCTTGGGGCTATCGTGAATGACTCTAATGAACTGTGAGAATTGACAGTATCGGACAGTCAGTGGCTTGCCCACTATCAATTGCTGTCCACGGTTTTCGAGCCTTTCAACGAATGTTGTTTTTGGGGCGTCGTTAAACCATCAATCTTGAGTCAATGGAGTGTCACCCAATGTCTAAGGAACTCATCAGCCCGCCGGGCGCAGACGCGTTGCAACCCCATCCCGAAGCCGGAGGTTCTGCAGAGGGGTTCAAAGCCCCGCCCTCTCAGTTGGCCTATCTCAAAGACAACTCGGTTAACCCAGCCAGGTACTTGATGATGTCCAGCGGATACGTCATGACCACCAAGGATATTAACCAGGCCTCGAAATTCCTGGTTATCAGTTATGGCGACGGGAATTGGTACATTATGACGGTCGATACCGCAGAGTATCTTTCGTTTACCGACCGCAGCTACCTCTACGCCTATTCGGGCTGGAGTAATGCGAGATACGTGACCCTCGACCCCGTGAGCTTTAAAAAATACCCGGGGCTCTATCTGCATAATGGCTACGTCTGTTGCAATGGCCTCAAGGACAAGCCAGACAGCCTGATGAGCGTCCATCCCGAGTTGATCAACTAGCGGTTAAACACGCCAAATCGTGCGCTGGGTACAGCGGTGTATCACGCGCACCTTGACCCGGGTTTCAGACCGGCGAGATCGTAGCCAGCAGGCCGATTCCAACGGTCAGTGCCAGAAACCCGAGAAGAAAAAATGCCATCTTAGCCATGGGGCCTCCAAAAGGAAGAAGGGCGGCTGGAGAGTTCCTGCCGATGAGCCATTGTCACGGTTGTGGTCTGTTCGGTACAGATGCAGGTGTTAAAGAAAAAAGCGTATCAGATGCAGCTTGCACGCTGCTGTACCGAGGTTTCGGCTGGGGCGTGGAGGTGCCGATCAGACTGTCCGGGCAACTTTAGCGCGCCTGGGATTGGCGTCCAGCCGGCGCAGGCTTTCGACGGCAGGCAGGATGTATTTGAACCACTGCGCGCGGTGCGGGCCTGGCTGGTCGCGCATCTGTTCGATGCCCGGCGATTGAGCTTCATCGATGGGGTAGCAGTCATCACTGCTGCGCCTGCCGTCGCGGTACACAATAAAACCGCCGCGCCCGCTGCCACATTGGTGCAGGTATACCGGCGACAGTTCTCGTTGCTTATCAACGCGCGCATTCAACTGGACGATGTAGGCCCCCATGGCAAGCGACACGCCCACAATCAGCCCCAGGCATAGCACCAACTGCCAGGTGTAGCTGGCCCCCGCCTTATCGCAATGCACTGGCGACACAGCATGCAGCTGCCTGCTCGATGCTCTGGCCCACCAGGAACCCGCTACCGCCCCCCAGGTTGACCAGCTGCCCCCGCGAAGGCAGGACGCTGGCCATCAGGGCGAATAAAATCAGGGCCAACAGGACTCTTTTGACGATCGCATAAAGGTTCATGACGGTGCTGACCTCAGGATTTGAAGAGCCCCAGCTTAGAGAGTGCCGGGTTAACGCGAGGTAAACATCCGCTGGAAATCGCTCGACTTCCGTTATCCTTCACTCCTCTGCGCAACACCCGTCCGAGGGGACTTTTTAGTGCATATTCACCTGCTGCTGGTCGAGGACAACCTGGATCTGGCCACCACCGTCATCGAGTACCTGGAGATCAGCGGCATGGTCTGCGACCACGTCACTAATGGCCAGGCTGGCCTTAACCTGGCACTCGCCCAGCATTACGACGTCATTCTCCTGGACATCATGTTGCCGCGCCTCGACGGCCAGCAGGTGTGCGAGCGGTTGCGCCAGCAAGGCAGCCAGACGCCCATTCTCATGCTCACTTCACTGGACGCGCTCTCGGACAAGCTCGCCAGCTTTGCAGCGGGCGCTGACGACTATCTGGTCAAGCCATTCGAGCTGGCCGAGCTGGTGGCCAGGATTCGCGCCCTGAGCATGCGCCGCAGCAGCCAGACCAGCCGCCTGCAGGTAGACGATCTGGTGATGGACCTCACCACCCGCAAAGTCAGTCGCGCCGGGCAGGCGCTGCATTTGTCACCCATCTGCTGGACCTTGCTGGAATACCTGATGCGCGCCAGCCCTGAACCCGTGCCCCGGGAACGCCTGGAAACTTCAGTCTGGGGCGACGAACCGCCGGACAGCAACACCCTCAAAGTGCACATGCATCGACTGCGCAAGGCGGTAGACAAACCCTTCGGCCGGCCGTTGATCCACACCCTGCCTGGGGTCGGTATCCAGGTAAAAACCCATGCGTAACGGCTTGAGCTTGAAGTGGGTGATCAGCGGCAGCTTCCTGCTGCTGATTGCCGTGGTGTTACTGATCTACAGTCAACTATTGCCGGTATACACCGTGCGCGGCCTGCTCTACACCGCCAGTGCGATGATGGAAGAAGAGGCGCAGTACTTCATCAGGCACTATAAAAAGGACCCGACCACACCCCCTCCGCACAACTACTTCTTCGAGGGCGTCATTGGCAAGGAAGCCTTGCCGGCGAGCGTGCGTGAGTTGCTCAAGGCGCCGCCGAGCATGTCTTTCGGTGCCGTGCAGGTGTTCGGTGATACCGACTCCGATGACGACGACGCCGAGGTCCGGGCGGTTCTCTCCCAAGACCTGGGTGACGGCAAGACCCTCTATATGTATGACATCGACCATGACCACGAAGAGGGCGGCGAGGTCGAGACGCCGCTGTCCGATGCCTACTTTGACCAGGTGCTGCAAGGCGTGGTGTTTGTCAGCCTGGCGGTGTTCGTGCCGGCGCTGATCATCATCGCCCTGTTGGTCTGGTGGCTGGTGCGGCCGCTGGGGCGCCTGGCGCAATGGTCCAGCACCCTGAAAAACCCTGACGCAATGGCCAGCGCGCGCCCGGATTTCAGCTTCAAGGAGTTCAATACCCTGGCCGACGCCCTGGCCCAGAGTGTCGAGCAAGTACAGGCCGCCAGCCAGCGTGAAGGCCGCCTGTTGCGCTACACCAGCCATGAACTGCGAACCCCGCTGGCGGTGCTCAAGGCCAATATAGAACTGCTGGCCCTGCAGGCCGGCGGTGTCCTGCCATCCTCCCTGCAGCGTATCGAACGCTCGGTGTTGAACATGCAGCTTATCGCCGAGACCTTGCTGTGGATGAGCCGCGAACGTCCCGAACCGCTGCCCGAAGAAGACATCGACCTGAGCGCGTTGGTCGGCGAGCTGATTAACAAACATCGCTACCTGATCGGCAATCGGGATATCGAACTGCTTGTCGACATCCACAGCGAACCCTGCCGACTACCCCCCACCGCGTGCCGCATCGTGATCGGTAACTTCCTGCGCAACGCCCTGCAATACGCGGAAGAGGGCCAGGTAGAAATCAGCTTCAACTACCCGCGCCTGGTAATTGCCAACCACATCAGGGAGGCCAAGCCGAGGGAGGAATCCAGCGATTACGGCTACGGCCTGGGGCTGCAGTTGATGCGGCAGCTGTGCGCAAAACTGGGCTGGCAGATTGATGTGATTCTTGAGCAACAGCGTTTTACGGTGGTTCTTGAGTTTGCGGGATGTCGAGAGTTCGCAGGCGAGGGATTTGCGGCGCCACTAGTCAAATAGCGGAGCAGAAAAGATAAGGGCCTGCATAAAGTTCATCATGCAAGCCCTTGATATCTATGGTGCCCGAACCCGGAATCGAATGACGGCATAATATATTGAAGTATTCAAGTATTTTCTTGGTTCGCGGAAGTTTTATCCCTAAAAATATCCTATTAGGAGTGAAGGCTTCTGGGGCGGTGACGGCCCCAGACCCGCGTTAGAGATCGTAGCTAAAGCTAGCCATTATCGAGCGATCATCCTGCCGGTTGCCAAAGGTACTCATCGCATTCAAGTTCATGCCCCATCCTGAAGGAAGATGGATGTCGACTTGCGCGCTCAGGCGCCCGAATGGTCTTTCGTCCGTCCCGTTGACGGGGGTTTTGATGTTGAAATTGGGCGCGTTGCGTTGAAAGCTTTCAAGCGTTCGATCACTGTCGGTCAGGACTTGCTCTGTGGTCAGGCGCAGCAGTGACTCTACGGATGCCCCGTGGCTATTGATGCGTTTTCCTATCTGCCCACCCAGGCTGGCATTCAGTTGTTCGTATTGCTGGCCGCGCACACCCATTTGCAGTAATGAATCGCCTTGCTCGGAGTAGCCACTGATTCTGCTACGCCAGTAATCCAGGCCGATCACCGGGGCCAACTCAACCGACTCAAAGTGAAACCACCGGCCTGCACGTACTGTGGCACTCAAGACATTGGCATTGGGTGAGGCAGACAGGCTGTCGAACACGCCGGCCCGTGAGATATCGAACTGGCCTGCGCCATAGGCCACCCCCATATTGATAAATGTTCCTCGTGCGGCAAAGCTCGCGAGGACCGCGGCCTGGCCCATTTGCAATGCGGTGTTGCTGCCACCTCTGGTTGCTTGTCTCGATTCGATATCTGAGTAGTTAAGAGCTGCTCCGAGCGTCCATTCACTTGAGAGTCGGTAGTCGACTCCGATACTGATGGTGTCGCTCTTCAAGGTGTTTTTTCCGCGATCGAGCCCAGGCCCCGGTATCTGCGAATGATCGGCCCCATGGGCTGTGCCACCGTTGATAAACACCGTCCATGACGAAGCTTGATCGCGCTCCTGAAGATCGATACCCCGCAGGTCATATCGACTGATCAGCGGCTGAAGAAAATTGGCGCCTGCTGAACCGACCATGGTCGATTGCACGCTGAGCGTGTTTCGAGCATTGATGATATTGGCGATATAACTCGCAATAAGTCTTTCAAAGCGGTCGGTGTAATGAATGCTGTCCTTCATTAAGTAAGTGTTTTGTTGTGCAAGTGTCAACGTGTCGCATTGGTTTGCCTCGCAGTTATCCAGGCTGGTGACATGAGTGAAACCATATTTCACGGGATCGCTGACCGTATTTCTCAATAACGTCAGTACATCGAAATAGTAGATGTTCACGTTGGAAATATTAAGCGCCAGCAGTTTCTGGTTGAAATTTTTGGCAGCATTTGAAAGCGCTTCAAGGCCCGGATCTACCGCGGACGAAGGGCCTGCCAATAACGAGACGTCATCAAAACCAATCAGCACAAAGTTATGTGCGCCCAGTGCCTGAAGTGTGCGGATGCCTGTTTCTATATTGTTGACGTAGGTATCCAGTGCCGCGAGGGATGCGTCATCGAAAATGTCGTTGGTGCCAATCCAGATACCAACCAGGTCATTTTCGCCGAGGAATTTTTTCCACTGACCACGTCACTGCGGAACTTTTCAATTTGGGTTAGAAAACCGGTCGGTGCTCCCACCAAGGCGTCATCAAAACCGCTATATCCACTTTTTGCGCCGCCGATTGCATAGCCATTGGTGTCGCTGAATGAAAGTCCGGACAGACCGGGTAATACTTCGGCCCATGTGCTGCCATTGGTGAATTTCCCATCTGCGCCCGGGTAGCGACCCGGGGCGTTACCGATGGCTGCGCCAAATTCACGCACAGAAATACCATTGTCGGTGAGGCTGTCGCCAAAGGAGTAGAAAGAATTGGCCTGGGCGGAGTAAGACGATAGCGACAAGGCGCCAGCGATCAGGATACTGCGGACTCGCGTGTCTGTGATATTCACTGTCTCTTCCTGTTTTTATTGTTTTGGCAGCGATTCCGTAAATACGGAAAAGTGTATTGGTGATGTAGCCATACGTTCTGGATCGAGAGGATTATGCGCAGGGTAGGGCGAGGTACAAATGCTAGAATTTAAAAAATCACTTGTGTATTTTCTAAACTAATCTACGGATAGTTGTACGTTTGTGTATTTGCAACTTGTTTATGGCCGTTATCAGGAAGTCCTGCAGAAATTTATGTTGCTGGCGTTGATCTATCGCTGAGCCCGCCAGCCAGGTCGGGGCAAATTGCAGTAGGTTCGCGATAAGCCTGGCGATGAGTTCGGCTTCAGGATCAAATATTTGGGCAGGTGTGCCCAAGGTCCTATAAAGATCGCCTTTGTAGTCTTCACGCAGGGTTTGCAAACGCTGCTGTTGCTCTTCGGTCAAGCACCCAATGTCCCGTTCCGCCAGGCGGAAGTGCCAGGGCATCTCTGCATGCAGGCGAAGGTGTACCTGAATCAACAGGTTGAGTTTTTCCGGCTTTTTCACCGCTAAGCGCCTGACGCTGGCGACGGCGGCAAGCAACTCCTCATATAACTCTTCAATCAGGTCGAACAACAAGTCCTGCTTACTGGGGTAATGGTGGTAAAGCGCGCCGGGTGACAGGCCCAGGGAGGAGGCAAGTTCACGCATGCCAACCTGACTGAAGCCTTTGCTGGCCAGCAGTTCCAGCACCTGGGGCCGGTACTGGCCGAAATGCGACCGTCGTTCAGAAACAGGCATCGTCGGGCCTCTCGATAGCTCAAAAAAAGGGAGCGTGACGCGATTGCGCCACGCTCTCGTTAGAAGTTTTCAGTGCTGTGCGGCTTTCTCAGCTCCCCAGCCGGTTTCGGCGCGTACGCTTTGCTGCTCGTATGCATCACGTTCGCTCGTAGTGCTCGGGCTGCGATCCAGGCAGGAAACGCCCCACGCGACGGCGAAGGCCAACGGCATCGAGAACAGGGCGGGGTAGTCGTACGGGAACAAGGCCTCGGGGTGATGCAGTACCTTGACCCATACCCCCGGCGACAGCAGCACCAGCGCCAGGGAACTGACCAAACCGCTCAGCCCGCCCCACAGTGCGCCACGGCTGGTCAGGCCTTTCCAGTACATGGCCAGCAGCAGAATGGGAAAGTTTGACGAGGCCGCAATACCAAAGGCCAGCGCCACCAGGAACGCCACGTTCTGCCCCTTGAACAGAATCCCCAACGCAACTGCCAGCACACCCAGGATCACGGTGGCCCAACGGCTGACGCGCATTTCCTTGCCACTGTCGGCTTTGCCCTTGCACAACACGTTGGCGTAGAGGTCATGGGAGATGGCGGACGCGCCGGCAAGCGCCAGGCCCGACACCACGGCCAGGATCGTCGCGAAGGCGACGGCGGCGAGGAAGCCGAACATCAAATCACCGCCCAAGGCTTGCGCCAGATGCATGATTGCCATGTTTACGCCGCCCACCAGTGGCCCGCCGATCACGCCTTGGTCGAAGTAGCTGGGGTCGGTGCCGACGATGCTGATGGCAGCGGTGCCGAGGATGCACACCAGGATAAAAAACAGACCGATCAAGCCATAGGCCACCAACACCGATTTGCGCGCCGCCTTGGCGTCCGGAACGGTGAAAAAACGCATCATGATATGCGGCAAACCGGCGATGCCGAACACCAGCCCCAGGGACAGGGAAATCATCGACACCGGGTCCGTGGCGATCTTCAACGGCCCGAGAATCAGCTGTCCGCTCTGATGTGTCGCGACGGCGCTGTCAATCATGCGCTCCATGCTGAAACCAAAGTGCTGGAATGCCAGCCCGGTCAGCAGGATGCCGCCACTGAGCAACAGCACGGCCTTGATGATCTGCACCCAGGTGGTCGCCACCATGCCGCCGAAAGTGACGTACACCACCATCAGCACACCGACGCAGACCACTGCAACTTCATAGTCGAGGCCGAATAGCAAGTTGATCAATTGCCCGGCGCCGACCATCTGCACAATCAGGTAGAAACATACGATGACGAACGAGCTGAACGCCGAAAACAAGCGACTGGTCACCGGGTCGAGGCGATAGGCGATGATGTCGGCCAGGGTGTAGCGCCCCAGGTTGCGCAGACGCTCGGCCATCAGAAACATAATCAAGGGCCAGCCAAGAATCGCGCTGACCGAGTAAATCATGCCGTCGAAACCGGTTGAAAACACCATGCTCGAAACACCCAGCAGCACGGCGGCGGACATGTAGTCGCCGGCAATCGCAAAACCGTTTTGTACCCCGCTGATGCCGCCGCCGGCGGTATAGAAATCCGCCGCTGAGCGTGTGCGGCCAGCCGCCCAGTAGGTGATGCCGATGGTGGTCACGACGAACGCCAGGAAAATCGCAATGGCAGTCATGTTGGGCTGGCGCGCAACGGCTTGGCTGGTTTGAGCCAGGACCGCAAAGCTGCACAGGCAAAGCACCGCCGTGGCGAATAACAGGCGAGAGGCCTTCATGGTTGCACCTCCGACAGCAGCGCCCGGTTCAGCTTGTCGAACACGTGGTTGGCGCGAAACACATACAGCCCGGTCAAGAGCCAGGAGCCGACAATCAGGATGAGTGCCGACCAGATCCCCACCGTGATGCCACCGCCCACAGGCACATGCAACAGGACATGGGGGAACCAGGACACCGCCGCGACAAACAGCGAATAAAGCCCTAATACAATGGCACTGAGGGTGAAGGTCAGGCGAGTGCGACGCCGGACCAGTTCGCGATAACGCGGGCTGCTGCGCAACGCCTGATAGGCAGGGTGCAATGACATGTTGAGCTCCTTGATACCTTGATTGTTATTGGCTGGAGTTTTTTGTTATGGGGTTGCCGTGCTTGCGCACCGCGGGTGCTGCACTACGCCCCGCCGCGTTTCCATAACGCGTGGAGTGCGTGCCGGAATCAGCCTTGCAGGTGTGATGAGGACGTCATGTCCGGTGTAGGTGGCGTTAGCTTATCCAGTGCCTCACAGGCATTTAAATAACCCGATGCGCCGATTAACTTGCATAACCCGCCAGTTCATTGCGGCGTCTGGGCCTCAGGTTCTTCGCGGGCTGCACCAGCGCGTGGGGGAAAGGCCGAAGGCCTTCTTGAAGTGCCGGGTCATATGACTCTGGTCGAAGAAGCCGGCTTCGATCGACGCATCCGACAAGCCTTGCCCGGCTTGGACGAGAGCCTTTACGCGATCGAGGCGACGCAGCGTCAGATAGCGATGGGGGCTGGTGCCGAAAAACTCGCGGAAGTCACTCGACAGGCTCCAGCGGTCGCGCCCGGCGCAATGAGCGAGGTCATCGAGGGTGATTGCCTGGTCGAGGTTGTCGTCGATGTATTCGCGCGCGATGGCAGCAGCCGCAAAGTGATGGGACGTACTGACAAGGTCACTGCTGGCGACGCTGGCGAGGGTGATGACAAATGTGTAGAGCGCGTCATCCTCGGCCATGGAGTCCAGGTCGGCATCCAGTGTGTTGAGCAGTGCGTCGGCGGCCACCGCCAGTTGCTGATTCTGAGTGATACCGGCG
The DNA here is from genome assembly GCF_059862305.1 of Pseudomonas sp. MF09156. Classification (NCBI taxonomy): domain Bacteria; kingdom Pseudomonadati; phylum Pseudomonadota; class Gammaproteobacteria; order Pseudomonadales; family Pseudomonadaceae; genus Pseudomonas; species Pseudomonas sp. MF09156. Next base: position 13,275 of record NZ_JCBCUR010000023.1, on the reverse strand, counting down.
CCGAAAAAGGGCAGGGCGCTGCCCTTGATGATGTCTTGAACCAGCGAGGGCGGCACATACACGCCGCGATAGTGGAAACCAGCGTCGGAGCCGGCGCAACCATCATGGGATTCATCCGGGTGAATGATCATGGTTTCGCCGGGCAGGCACAGTTTGGATTCACCTCGATAGTGAAAGCGGTGTACGCCCGACAGGGTCCGCCCGATTGCGTAGGTATCGTGTCGGTGCGGATCAAACGCGTGCGAACCGAAGTAGGCTTCAAAACGCTCTACTTTTGAGGTCGGCGCTGCGTGTCTCACCCAGTCTTGTTTCGGTTGGTCGTTTTGCATGTTGGCGCACCGAGGCGATACCGCTGTTGTCTGGCAGAGCATAAGCAGATGCATCGCCGTTTGGCTTGGACGTTTGTGGGTTTAACCTGGCCTGACGGTTTTCGCGGGGCAAAAGCCGACCGGCGGGTTACATCCGCTCGAGAACGGCGGCAATTCCTTGACCACCGCCAATGCACATGGTGACCAGGGCATAACGCCCGCCACTGCGTTGCAGCTCATGGATCGCCTTGATCGCAATCACTGCACCGGTCGCCCCCACCGGGTGCCCGAGGGAGATGCCCGAACCATTGATATTGACCTTGTCCGGGTCAAACTCCAGTTGCTGTGCCACGGCACAGGCCTGGGCCGCAAAGGCTTCATTCGACTCAATCACATCGATGTCCTGGATGCTCAAGCCGGCGCGCTTGAGGGCCAGGCGGGTGGCCGGAACCGGGCCTATACCCATGTAATCCGGATCGACACCGGCATGGGCATACGCGACTAGGCGCGCGAGGGGCTGCAGGTTGTGTTGCTGGATCGCGCTGGCGTTTGCCAGCACCACAGCAGCCGCGCCGTCGTTGAGGCTTGAGGCATTGCCGGCGGTGACCGTTCCGCCTTTCCGGAACGCCGCATGCATTCGGCCCAGTTGTGCGAGGTCGAGATTGGCGCGCACGTTTTCATCGGTGTCGAACAACACCGTCTGGCGCTTGACTTGCACCTCAACCGGGACGATCTGCTCCTTGAATCGGCCTTCGCTTACCGCGCGAGCAGCGCGCTCCTGGCTTTGCAGGGCCAGGCGGTCCTGCATGTCGCGGGTAATGCCGTAGCGCTTGGCGATATTTTCGGCGGTCACGCCCATGTGCGTGCGCTTCCACGGGTCATGCAGGATGCCATTCATGTAGTCCACGGCCTGGCTATCACCCAGACGGCTGCCCCAGCGGAGGTTGGGCAGCAGGTACGGCCCACGGCTCATGGACTCCGCACCACCGGCAACGGCCAGGGCAAAATCCCCCAGTAAGATACCTTGTGCGGTACTCACTATCGCTTGTAGCCCGGAACCACATAGGCGGTTGACGTTGAAGGCCGGGGTTTCATGGGGCATCCCGGCACCGATGGCCGCGACTCTGGAGAGATAGGCATCACGTGGCTCGGTGGGCACTACATTGCCCATGACAACATGGCCGATAGGCTCGCCATCGATCCCGGCATGGGCCAAGGCGCCTTTGACGGCGACGGTAGCCAGGTCAACCAGGGGCACATCTTTCAGGCTGCCGCCAAAACTGCCGATGGCGGTGCGCGCGGTGCCAACGAAAAACACATCTTTGTGGGCCATGGAAGGCTCCCGTTTTGAGAGGTAAAAGTTGAAGGAGGTTCGTCGCAGCTAGGGCCGCGGTGGCCAGGTCATCTGTGTTTGAACACGGGCGCACGTTTTTCGACGAAGGCGGCCATGCCTTCCTTTTGGTCGGCGGTGGCAAAGATCGAATGGAACACGCGGCGCTCGAAGCGCACGCCCTCACTGAGGCTCGACTCGAAAGCACGGTTGACACTTTCCTTGACCAGCATGGCCGCCGGCAGGGATTTTTCGGCGATGGCGCTAGCGGCCCTGAGTGTTTCCTCCAACAGCTTGTCGACTGGGAAAACGCGCGCCACCAAGCCTGCCCGCTCGGCCTCTTCGGCGCCCATGTGGCGTCCGGACAGGCACATTTCCATTGCCTTGGCCTTGCCGATGGCGCGGGTCAGGCGCTGTGTACCGCCAATACCCGGCAACACACCCAAGGTGATTTCCGGTAACCCGAAGCGCGCATTGTCGGCCGCATAGATGAAATCGCACATCACGGCAAGCTCGCAGCCGCCGCCCAGGGCATAGCCGGCCACGGCAGCGATCAGCGGCTTGCGGCGGCTGGCTATGCGGTCGGCGGCCGAGAAGAAATCATCGAGAAACACCTGAGGGTAGTTGAACTCGGCCATTTCCTTGATATCGGCACCGGCGGCAAAGGCCTTGATGGAGCCTGTGATGACCATACAGCCGACCGCCGGGTCGTTCTCCAGTTGATCCAGGGCCAGGTTAAGCTCGGTGATCACCTGGGTGTTAATGGCATTGAGTGATTGGGGGCGGTTCAACGTGATCAGACCGACGCGCTCATGGACTTCCAGCAGCAGGGTTTCAAACGGCATGGCTCAGACTCCGAAAGGTTTGCATTAACGGCCAGGCGATGGCTGCATTTTTCAAGCGGCCATTCGAGCAAGGTTGCGTTGGATATGGGCTTTGGCCTAGCTTAGCCAGTGCGCCTGGGCCCTTGAAATAACCCGATCCGCCGAATAGTTTGCATATCACGCCATATCAGCCGTCAGCATAGGAGCGCAGCAGGTGGACCATTCCGTGGATAACACCTTGCCCATGACCTTCGTTCAAGGCTTGCTGCAAGGGGCGTTGAACATCTGCAGCGAGGCAGATATCCGTGGATTCGTCGGTGCTGCGGGCATTGCCGGACATTTGCTTGAGGCACCGGGTGCGCGGGTGACTTACGACCAGTTTGTGCGTTTGTATCAGCAGGTCGCGCTGGGTACCGATGATGAAGTGATGGGGCAGTTTTCCAGGCGCATGCGCAGCGGCACGCTCAAGTACTTGTGTGCGAGCCTGCTGGATGCTCGTTCACTGAGTAATGCGATGTACCGCTTTACGCGATTCTGGAATTTATTGCTGGACGACTATTGTTTTGGCTACGACGAGCGCGACGGCCAGATGGTGATCTCGCTGGAGGCCCGTGATCCCGCCGCCAACGCCCAGCGCTGGGGGCACGAACTGATGATGAAACTCGTGCACGGCGTGGCCTCCTGGTTGGTAGGCCAGGAAATTCCGCTGCACAGCGTGGCGTTCTCCTTCGCTACGCCGGTGTATGCATCGGAATACATGCATATGTTTCCTGGCCCTGTCCGTTTCGAGCAGCCGTGCACGGCGTTGTCGTTCGATGCCGCGTGGGGCGCAATGCAGTTTCGCCGCAGCAAGGCCGAGTTACTGCCGTTCCTGCGCGAAGCGCCGCGCTACTGGCTGTTCACCACGTTGAAGGAGCGCCTGGTGGCACAACAGGTGCGGCAATACCTGTTGGCCCATCTCAAACAGGCTGACACCATCCAGGGCGCGGCCTCGGCGCTGTTGCTGTCGACCCGCACGCTGACGCGTCGGCTCAAGGAGGAAGGAACCAGTTACCAGATGGTCAAGGATGCGTTGCGCCGGGACATCGCCGTACAACAACTGATTCATACCGACCTCTCCATCATGCAGATTGCCTTGGGCTTGGGGTTTGATTCCACGGCGGTGTTTCACCGTGCCTTTCGTGGTTGGACCGGTAGCACACCCGGTGCATATCGGCGTCCAGGCGCAGACCTACAAACGTACAATCCAATTCCGGCGCCAGCCGATAAAGTCAGCTCCACATGACGGCTGACCCAGGCCGTCATCGCGACGGAGCAAGGTTATGACCCCTTTTCTGAGTTTGATCATTCGCCCTCATCGCAAGCGCAGCGACGGTGTTTACCTGCTGCTGGCGCTCCTGACGGGAGGCTTCTTTGGCGGCGTCATGGGGCTCAAGATTTCACTCGCGGCAGGGCTGGCGATTGGGGTGTTCTCCACGCTGGTGCTCTACACGATGTGGCGCTCGCCGGACTAGCCAGCCCTCATACCGTTTAGCCCCAAGACAGACGTAATACGCGCGGTCGTCTCCATGCAGCCGCGTGAGGGCAAGTCGCGCCTGCTCATCACTAAAAACAATAAATACCCCAACCAAGGGGTGGAGTTGAATGATGACCCTGAAGACCGTCCAGCTCGACGATAAATACACGCTTACCCAAGGGCGTATTTTCATCACCGGCACCCAGGCCCTGGTTCGATTGTCCATGACCCAGCGTCAACGTGATCAGCAAGCGGGCCATCACACGGCTGGCTACATCTCCGGCTATCGGGGCTCGCCCCTGGGCGGCCTGGATGATCAGTTGGGCAAGGCGAAAATACACCTTGAGCAGCACCACACCTTGTTTGTCCCAGGCATCAACGAAGATCTGGCGGCCACCACCATCTGGGGGGCGCAGCAGGCGCACCTGAGCGGTGAGGGCAAGTATGACGGTGTGTTCGGCATGTGGTACGGCAAGGGGCCCGGCGTTGACCGCACCGGTGATGCGTTCCGGCATGCGAACCTCGCGGGCACCGCGCAGTTGGGCGGGGTGCTGGTGCTGATGGGCGATGACCATACCTGCGAATCGTCCAGTACCTGCCACCAGAGCGAATTTGCCATGGTCGACGCCATGATTCCGGTACTCAGCCCGTCCGGCGTCCAGGAAATCCTCGACTTCGGCCTGATCGGTTGGGCGTTGTCTCGCTATAGCGGCTGCTGGGTCGGCATCAAATGCGTCAAGGACACCGTGGAGGCCACGGCGACCATTGACGTCGACATCAACCGCGTGAAAATCCAAATCCCCCAGGATTTTGCCCTGCCGCCCGACGGCCTCAATATCCGCCAGCCCGATACCCCACACGCACAGGAAGCGCGGCTGCACCGCTACAAGCTGAATGCGGTGCGCGCCTTTGCCCGTGACAACGCGCTGGACCGCGTAGTCATTGATGCCCCTGGCGCTACGCTTGGCGTGATCACCCACGGCAAGAGCTACCTGGATGTACTGCAAGCACTTGACGACCTGAACCTCAGCGAACAGGCCGCCGCTGTCATGGGGTTGCGCATTTACAAGGTCGGGATGGTCTGGCCTCTGGAACCCAAAGGCGCGCTACGTTTTGCCGAGGGCCTGAACAAAATCCTGGTGGTGGAGGAGAAGCGCAGCCTGCTCGAATTCCAGCTCAAGGAGCAGTTCTACGGCCGCGCCGGCGCCCCGGTCATTGTCGGCAAACTGGATGAGGCGGGCCAGACGCTGTTCCAGTCGGAAATGGCCCTTGACTCCAACCAGATCGCTATCGCCCTGGGCGAACGCCTGCTCGAACTGGGTAGCAACTCCAGCCTGCGTCTGCGCATTGAAGAGCTGCGTGCCTACCAAGTGGTCAAGGGCGACACCGAGTTGCTGGCACGCAGTTATTACTTCTGCAGCGGCTGCCCGCACAGCTCGTCCACGGTGCTGCCGGAAGGCAGCAAAGGCTACGCCGGTATTGGCTGCCACTGGATGGCGCAGTCCATGGACCGCTCCACCCTGGGCTACACCCACATGGGCGGCGAAGGCATGGTGTGGGTCGGCGAGGCGCCGTTTTCCAAGCGCAAGCACATGTTCCAGAACATCGGCGATGGCACCTATTTCCACTCCGGGTATCTGGGCATACGCGCCGCCGTTTCCGCCGGCACCAACATCACCTTCAAGATTCTGTTCAACGACGCCGTGGCCATGACCGGCGGGCAGAAACACGATGGCGCATTGACCGTATCGGCCATCGCTCATCAAGTCAGTGCCGAAGGGGTCAAGCGCATCGTGGTGGTCAGCGATGAGCCCCACAAATACCCGCTGGAGACCGCCTGGCCCGCCGGCGTGACCTTCCATCACCGTGACGAACTCGACAACGTCCAGCGCGAGATTCGCGAGGTGCAAGGCACGTCGGTGCTGATCTACGACCAGACCTGCGCAGCGGAAAAGCGTCGGCGCCGCAAGCGCGGTACTTTCCCCGACCCGGCCAAACGCATCGTGATCAACGACCTGGTGTGTGAAGGCTGTGGTGACTGCGGCGTGAAGTCCAACTGCGTGTCAGTGCAGCCGGTGGAAACCGAGTTTGGTCGCAAGCGTGCGATTGATCAGTCTTCCTGCAATAAAGACTATTCCTGCGTCAACGGCTTCTGCCCAAGCTTTGTCACCGTTGTTGGCGGCAGCCTGAGCAAGCCGGAGGCGGCCGTGCAGGGGCAGGCGGTACCGTTGCTGCCGGAACCGATGCGGCCGAGTATCGATGATCGGGTCTACAGCATTTTAGTCGCGGGCATGGGCGGCACTGGGGTCGTCACCATTGGCGCCATTTTGGGCATGGCTGCGCACCTTGAAGGGCGCGGCTGTGGCTTGCTCGATATGGCGGGCCTGGCCCAGAAGGGGGGATCGGTGTGGAGCCATCTGCGCTTCGGCCCCGACCCGCAGTCAATCAAGACCATCCGTATCGCCGCCGGTGGCGCCGACCTGGTGCTGGGCTGCGACCTGATTGTGGCGGGCAACACCAAGACCCTCGCGGCAACGCGCCATGGCAGCACCTACGTCTTGGCCAACACCCAGGAAACCATGCCGGGTGCCTTTACTCGCAATGCCGATATGCAATACCCCACCCAAGCGCTGCGGCGCAATATCGTCGAGGCAGTGGGCCAGGATCATGCCGAGTTCGTAGATTGCGGTCGCATCGCCACAGCGCTGTTGGGCGATAGCATCGCCGCCAACATGTTCATGCTCGGGTTTGCTTACCAGCGCGGGCTGATTCCTATCTCTGCGACTTCAATCGAATCGGCCATCGAACTCAATGGCGCGGCCAAAAAGATGAACACAGAAGCCTTCCGTTGGGGGCGCCAGGCAGCGGTCAACCCGCAAGCCGTCGAGCAATTGCTGGAGTCCAAGGCTGCCGGCCAGGGTGTGCGTATTTCACCGGAGCCCGTCAAGACACTGGATGAGGTGATCGCTGTCCGTCAGCAGTTCCTTACCGAGTATCAGAACAGTGCCTACGCCCAACGCTACAGCGCCTTGGTCGAACAGGTACGTAACGCAGAACAACGGCTCGGCACTGGACGTAGCGAACTGACCCAGGCCGTTGCCAAGTACTACTTCAAATTGCTGGCGATCAAGGATGAGTACGAAGTCGCACGCCTGCATGTAGAAAGCGGTTTCCTTGACCGCATCTCCCAGCAGTTTGAAGGCGACTACAAACTGGTGTTCAACCTGGCCCCACCGCTGTTTGCCAAACGCGCGCCTGATACCGGACTGCCGAAGAAAAGCGAATTTGGCCCCTGGATCGTGCCGGTGTTCCGCCTGCTCGCCAAGCTGCGTGGGCTACGGGGGACTGCGCTGGATGTGTTCGGCTACTCCGTCGAGCGCCGTCAGGAGCGCGCACTGATCCAACGCTACGAGGCGGTGATTGCTGAGGTATTGCCGCTGCTGGAGGACGGTGGCGCGCATTACGACACGCTGCTGGAGCTGGTTTCGCTACCCGAGCAGATCCGCGGTTATGGGCACGTTCGCGCCAAAGCCATGGCGTTGGCCAGGCAGCGCGAAAGCGTTTTGCTGGATGTGTTGCGCGGTCGTGTGATCGCGCTGAAAAAAGTGGCTTGAGTCACCCAGGTCGCACCGATTATCAATGGAGGATAAAACCATGAACTCACTGATCAAACCGCCCGTTATCGCCGCCCGTATGGACGATGTCGCGCCGTTTCATGTGATTGATATCCTGACCCGCGCCAAGCGGCTGGAGGCGGAAGGGCGCGACATTGTGCACATGGAGGTCGGCGAGCCCGACTTCCCGACCCCACCCGCCATCATTGCTGCCGGCCAAGCGGCCCTGGCCAACGGCAAGACCACCTACACCCCAGCGCTGGGGATTCCCGAGCTGCGGCAGGCGATCGCCGATTACTACTTGCGGCGCTATGGCGTCACGGTGCCGGCGGCACGCATCGTGGTGACGGCGGGCGCTTCGGGTGGGCTGTTACTCGCACTGGCCTGCCTGGCCGAACCGGGCAAGGAATGGTTGCTGACCGATCCTGGATACCCGTGCAACCGCAATTTCGTGCGCATCTTTGAGGGCGTGCCTACCTCGATTCCGGTGGGCGAAGCGCATAACTTCCAGCCCACCCTGGCTGACCTTGAAGCCCATTGGAATGATTCGACCGCCGGCGCGCTGTTTGCCTCACCGGCCAACCCTACGGGCACCATGCTCAGCCTCGAACAGGTCCGTACGTTCGCAGAGTTTATCCGCGCCAAGGGCGGACATTTTATTCTCGATGAGATCTACCAGGGCCTCACCTACGACCAGGAGTCCACCACCGCACTGCAGTGCTGCGAGGGCGTCTGGATCGTGCAAAGCTTCTCCAAATACTTCCAGATGACCGGCTGGCGCCTGGGCTGGCTGGTGGTACCCGAAGGCTATACACGGCACATCGAAAAGCTCGCGCAAAACCTGTTCCTGTCGCCATCGGCACCGGCCCAGTACGCGGCGCTGGCAGCCTTTAAACCCGAAACCCTCGACTTGCTGGAGACGCGTCGCATGGAGTTCCAGCGCCGTCGCGACTTCCTTTCTGCCGAGTTGGCAAGGTTGGGCTTTCGTGTGGTGGCCAAGCCGGAAGGCGCGTTTTACATCTATGCCGACTGTTCAGCATTCACCACCGACAGCTTTGCATTCGCCATGACGCTGCTGGAAGAGGCTGGGGTGGCAACGGGGCCGGGTCTGGATTTTGGGACCAATCAGCCGGAGCGCTATATCCGCTTCTCCTACACGACCAGTATTGAAAGGCTCATAGAAGCGGTTAGTCGTATGGAGCAGTTTCTGCAGGTGCGCCATGCTCTGGGAAAAGCCAACGGGAAGGGGCAATCCCAAAACTGCGCGTGAAGTGCCGGGACATATGGCTCTGGTCGAAGAAGCCCGCATCGACCGCGGCTTTGGACAAGGTCTGCCCGGCTTGTACCAATAGTTTTACGCGGCTTAGCCGGCGTGCGGTGATGTAGCGATGGGGGCTGGTACCGTAGAACACCCGAAAATCCTTTGACAGGCTCCAGCGGTCGCGCCCCGCGCACTCTGCGAGCTCGTCAAGGGTGATTGGGCCGTCCAGGTTGTCATGAATATAGTCCCGCGCCCTGCGTGCGGCCTCGAAATGATGGGCCGTGCGTGTGCGGGGTTGGCCGGTAACGGCCGCGAGGGTGGTCACGAAGGATAGCAGTGCATCTTCTTCAGACATGGGATCGAGGTCTTGCGCGTGCAAGAGTTCGAATACCGTCGTCGTCAGACGTGGGTCCTGGGATACCGCGGTTTTCAGGAACGGCAACGGTTTGCCCTGGAGGATTTGTTGTACCAGCGCGGGCGGCAAGTACAGGCCCTGATAGCGAAAGCCTGCGTCGGTACCAGCGCGGCCATCATGCTGTTCGTCGGGGTGCACTACCATCACTTCACCAGGGGCGCAAACTTTGGCCTCACCTCGGTAATTGAAGCGGTGCGCGCCGTGCAGCGTGATGCCGATCGCGTAGGTATCGTGCTGGTGCGTGTTGAACGCATGGGTGCCAAAAAACGCTTCGAGTCTCTCTATGGGGGAGGTCTGCGGCGCGTGTCTGACCCAGTCTTTTGTCTGCATCGGGAGCGGCTACTCAGTGATTTCCCGCAGAGTACGTCTGCACTGGGGGCCGTGGCTTGCACGTTTGTGGTTAGACTATCGTTGTCGATTGCCGCCCGTTGTCGCAAACCGACTGCGATAAGCGGCTGGCGTCGATCCCACTTGCTGGCGAAACAATCGCGTAAAGGAACTGGCGTTCTGATAACCGACTTGATTGGCAATCTCCTCGATGCTCAGATCGCCGCTCTCGAGCAGGGTCATGGAGATCTCAATACGCAGATTTTGCAGGTAGGCGAGGGGCGTTGTCCCCAGCACGCTGTTGAAGTGGCGGATCAGCGTACGCACGCTGACTGACAGCGCAGAAGCAAGCTCAGGCAGGCTTATATCCTCGGCAAAGTGCTTGAGCAGCCAGTGCTGTGCCTTGGCGACCATGGTGTCGCTGTGCACCGTTTCCATCTGCAGGGGCAGATAAGGCAGTTGAGTGGTCTGGCTGGTGTCGATAAGCATCGTTTTGGCGGTCAGGGTCGCGGTATTCGCGCCACAGAAATGCTCAACCATCCTGACCCCTTGCAGCAGATACGATGCATTGGCGCCGGCACACCACAGGCGGTCTTCCTCAGTCACCATCGAGCGCAATTGCAGGTTCACCGTGGGGTGGCGCTCGCGAAACAGCCGCTCCAGCCACCAGGTGGTAGTGGCCTGGCGGCCCTGCAATAAGCCTGTTTCGGCAAGCAGGAAGGTACCCGTGCAATTAGCGGCCAGCACCGCGCCCTCGCGCCATTGCGCCTTGAGCCACTCTAACTGCGGAGCGGCGGATTCGAGCATCTGTTCGAAAGCGTCATGCCCGGCGTAGTACAGCCCCGGAATAAAGATCATATCGACCTTCTCTTGCGGCAGTGGGGTGGCAATGTTCAACGCCAAGCCATTGCATGCCGTGACGGGCTTACCCTTGTTCGACACGAACTGCCAGGAAAAGGGCCGGGCAATGGCATTACCGGTCTTGTGTTGCTGGCGACTGAGGTGCGCATTGGTGACATGGAACACGTCGGCGATGCCGGCGAGGCTGGAGGCATAACAGCCATCGAGGGCAAGAATGGCGACGCGTACCGGGGTGATTTTCATAATGGCAAATTACGCATAAAAATAGTCATTAATGCCAATTTAGCACCGCGATCCGCTTCCGTACAGTGAGCTCATCAGCCATTGACCGGAGCTTTCATGAACGTACTGATTGTCCACGCGCACAACGAACCGCAGTCATTCAACACGGCCATGTTCAACCTCGCTGTGGAGGTGTTGAGCGGGCAGGGGCATGAGGTGGACGTGTCTGATTTATACGCGATGAACTTCAACCCTGTCGCCAGCGCCAGCGACTTTGGCCAGCGCGCCAACAGCGAGCACCTGGTCTACGCCCTGGAGCAGCGCAACGGTTACACCACTGGCACCCTCGCGCCGGACATCCTCGCTGAACTGGAGAAGATCAAGCGCGCCGACCTGATCATCTTCAACTTCCCGATCTACTGGTTCAGCATGCCGGCGATCATGAAGGGCTGGTTCGACCGCGTGTTCATTTCGGGGTACTGCTATGGCGGTGCACGCATTTATGACCGCGGAGGCTTGAAGGATAAAAAAGCCATGCTCGCGTTCTCCCTGGGCGGGCAGGACCATATGTTTGGTCCCGGCGCTGTGCACGGTGAGCTGGAAATCCTGTTGCAGCCCATCCAGCGCGGTGTGCTGGGCTATGTCGGTCTTACGGTGCTGCCGCCATTCGTGGCCTTCCATGTGCCCTATATCAGCCAGGCGGCGCGTGAGGACTACCTGGCGAAGTACCGCGAGCATCTGTTGACCCTGGATCAGCGTGCCGCGCTCGAGTTTCCGTCGCTTGACGACTACGACGAAATCCTGCGCCCAAAACCTTCGACGGCTCACGCGTGAAGGTCTGCGAGGTCGATATGACAGCTGCTTTAAACACAGATGCAGGCGTTCAAGTCGAACGCCAAGGGCTCATTGGTTTCATCACGTTGAATCGTCCTGAGACCGGCAACAGTGTGGATCTGGGCATGGGGCTGGCGCTGAGAGATGCGGTGCGCTCGTTGGTAGTGAACCCGCCAAGCGTTGTGGTGCTGCGCAGCAGTGGCGCGCACTTCATGGTGGGGGGCGATGTGCGCCGCTTCGAGGCTTTGTTGAATGTCTCCAACGCGGCGTGCGCCGATGAGTTGGAAACCCTGATCAGTGCCGTCAACGAAGCGGTAACCGGGCTGACGCAATTGCCCTGTCCGGTGCTGGCTTTGATCAACGGCGCGGCCGCTGGCTTTGGCCTGTCGCTGGCCTTGGCATGCGACATTCTGGTCGCGGCCGACGATGCAAGCTTCCTGATGGCGTACAGCGCAATTGGCGCAACGCCAGACGGCGGTGCTACCTGGCATCTGCCACGGCAGGTTGGGTTGCATCGGGCCATGGCCATCGCGTTGTTGAACCCGAAACTGAGCGCCGCGGACGCGAAGGCCGCGGGCCTGGTGACTGAAGTGGTGCCTCGCGATGAACTACACACCGCTGGCCTGGCCATCGCCCAGCGTTTGGCCGACGGCCCCGCGGCGGCGCATGCGGGGATCAAACGCTTGCTGCGTAGCGGCCTGGACGCAACCCTGGAAACGGCCTTGGCAGCCGAAAAAGCCACGTTCGTGGCGGTTTCCGCCAGCGCTGACTTTGCAGAGGGCGTCGCCGCGTTCTGCCAGCGACGCAAAACTCAATTTGGTGCTTCTCGTTAATTCTCCAAGAGGTCTTTCATGAACATCGAAGGTTCGGTTTTTTTCATCACGGGTGGTGCTTCAGGGTTAGGCGCTGCCACAGCCAAATGGTTGGTCGAGGCCGGTGCCCAAGTAGTGTTGGCTGATCTCAATACAGCGGCAGGTGAAGCGCTGGCGAATGAACTCGGAACGGCCGCGTTGTTTGTGCATGCGGATACGGTCGACGAACACTCCATGCAGGTCGCTATTGATAAATCGTTGAGCCGCTTCGGTCGGGTGGATGGACTGATCTGCTGCGCCGGCGTTGCGCCTGGGCAGAAGGTGCAGAGTAAAGTGGGGCCGCATGACTTGGAGACCTTTGCACGGGCAATCACGATCAATCTGGTGGGTACGTTTAACGCCATCCGATTGACCGTCGCCGCCATGAGCAACAATGTGCCCAATGGCGATGGCGAGCGCGGGGTGATCATCACGACCGCTTCCGTGGCCGCCTTTGATGGGCAAATCGGTCAGGCGGCCTATGCGGCATCCAAGGCTGGCGTGGTTGGCATGACACTGCCGATTGCCCGCGAGCTGGCACGTGTCGGCATTCGAGTCGTGACCATCGCCCCCGGCATCTTTGAGACGCCGATGCTGCTGGGTCTACCGCCAGCAGTACAGGAGTCCCTAGGCAAAACGGTGCCGTTCCCGTCACGTCTTGGACGCGGTAGCGAGTACGCGCAACTGGTAGCGTCGATCGTGCAGAACCCCATGCTCAACGGCGAGGTGATTCGCCTCGATGGTGCACTGCGCATGGCCGCCCAATAAGGAGTAACGCAAGTTACAGGGCGGTTGCAGGAGCTGAGTGCAACACGGTCATTGAATTGAAGCTGGAGCATCATGCCGCATAGCCATGGCCTTCTGCATCACCTCGCCCATAACTTCGATTGGGCATTTGAAGTCGAAGCGCTT
>NZ_JCBCUR010000022.1:0-77787 GCF_059862305.1 Pseudomonas sp. MF09156 | reverse complement strand
GCGGGTCTGCTTACGTTTGCCTGCGTACTCGGCATCAGCGAAAGACATTTGCTTCATCGGGGCTCAACCGTTCAGTTCGTGGGACAGCCGTATCTCACCAGATTTGGAAGTCTTTTTCAGAGTTTCCCGAAGGCCAGAAACTAGCCGACTCTGTTGAAAAAATCAGCCATCAAAAACGACCTGATCATTGAAAAGTGAAAAGTGAAAAGTGAAAAGTTTTTTACGCTGCTACGTGAGATATGCGTCTGAAGCCTCTGCCGAAAGTGAAGATTTCGATCTCGGACGCGTACTCTTCAGTTGCGGAAACCATGACCGTTTTTTTTCAGAATAATCGGCCAATAGCCAATCCTCAAAAATTAATCTCGCCTTTGCGGTCTAACGACATAACAAGACGAGATCAAATTACCAATTAGAAAGTACAGAGCCTGACAGGCAATGTACAAAATTGAATTTAGTGCACCGGATGCCTGTGGAACACAATGTTTAGGAGTCGGCGCTAGGGCCATTCGCTACGCCGCCTTCATCATCGCCAATTTCGAGCCTGCCGCAGTGGGACACACGGTGTCAGAGGCAGTTGGTAAGACTCTGACACCGCTGATCCGACTCCCGTCAAAACACTGAAATCGGATACTCGACGATCAGCCGCAAGTCGTTCAGATCGCCCTCGCCCTGCGCGGTATTGGCGCGATGCCAGGCCTGACGCAGGCGCAGCGACAGATTCTTCGCCGGCCCGGCCTGAACCACATATTTGGCTTCAAGGTTGAGTTCGTGGTGCTTGCCGTCTTCGCCGTATCGATTGCGGTAGGCGCTACTTGAATCAACTTTGGTGCCGTCGATGTCATCACCGCTGACATAGCGGGTCATGAAGGTCAGGCCTTGCACGCCGTATGGCGCCATGTTCAGGTCATAACGCACCTGCCACGACTTTTCACCCGGGCCGTTGAAGTCGGAGTACTGAATTGCGTTGCTTAGCCACACCGAGTCGCCTTTGTTGCCTGAGCCGTTGCCGAAGGCGATGGTGTCGAACGGCGTGTGGCCGTGGACTTTCTGGTACGCCAGCGTGATCTTGTGTGCGCTGAGGAATGTGTAACCGGCGGCCAGTGACCAGGTGGTGTTGTTGATGTCGCCCGCGTCGGCCTTGCCAGTGTCCAGGGTGCGATACAGGCTGAAATCGAAGTTCAGTGCCTGGGTTTTCGACAGTGGCAGCACATAGTTGGCACCGGTGTAGTACTGGTGCCAGATATCCTTGAGTTCCGAGCCATACAGCGACAGGCTGAAGTTGTTGGAGGGTGAATACTTGCCACCGATGTAATCCGCCTCGCTTGACGCCTTGCGCGCATAGCTGGCGAACAGCTCACCATCACTGCGTGTGGTTGCCGGGCTGGTGCCAGAGTAGAAGTGCCCGGCGTCCATATTCAGGTTGTCGATCTCGCTGCTCAACAGGTTTATGCCGCTGGCGGTTTGCGGCAACACCCGCACCCCGCCGGGTGCGAACAGCGGGTTTTTGGGCTGCATTTCACCGATCTTCAGTAACGTTTTGGAGACGCGCACTTTCAATGCCCCTCCGCTTTTGCCGTACGAGTCTTCCGGCTCGCCGTTACGGTTGATCGGCAGGTTGCCCAGCCCGGTCGTGCCTGCTCCACCATCAAGTTTCAGGGCAAACGCGCCGTACGCATCGACGCCGAAACCCACCGTGCCCTGGGTGAAGCCGGATTCGAAGTTGGCGATGACGCCCTGAGACCAATCACGACGGTCCACACCACCGTTTTTTCCATCGCGGTTCCAGTAGTAATTACGTAGCAACACGTTGAGGTGGCTGTCTTCGACAAACCCCTTGGCTGTCGCCTGGTCGGCTACCAGTGGTGCCGCCTGCGCTACGTTTTGCAGGCATGCGGACGCCGTCAAGGCCAGCAGGCCTTTAGTCAAATTACTCATTTCAATCTCCACGAGTCGATAAAGTCAGGCCAAGAGGGCCCGGCTGGCAGGTCTTTCGTAAAAAAGGCTCATGCTTGGAGTCGTCAGTCGGAGCGCGGCATGAAGCGCTCCGTCTTGATGGCATCAGGTCTGTTTGTGCAGTTTCGCCAACGCTTCAGCCTGAGTAATGGCGGAAAGCACCGCATCGATAACCGGCAGATTGAAAACCTTTGCCAGCTCCGGGGCGCGGCCAATCAAACCACCTGAACCCAACACGATGGCGTCAGCACCATGCTGCTCTATGGCAGCTTTGATGGTTTTGTTGAGTTTGTCCGACGTTGCCTCGTCCCCCGCGGCGGCGTCAGCCACACCTATTCCGGCCGCCAGCGCCGATGCAATGTGTTGGGCACCGTAGGTCTGCAATAGACTCTTGATGGTAGGTAGCGCCGAATGCACCGTGGTGACGACGCAAAAACGTGCCGACATGGTGCGAGCCGCCGCGATGCTCGCTTCGAACGCCCCCACTACCGGGATCTTCAGCCTCCGGCGTATTTCGCCCAAGGCAATGTCGTCATAGCAGCCCAGCACGCAGGCATCGAAGCCTTGGTCCCGATAGCTGTCAACCAGTGCCAGCAAGGGCGGAATGGCTTGGGCTCGTTCCTCAAGGCTCTCGATGGATAACGGGCCTTGAAGTGGATTGACAACCGTCAGCTCGGTATCGGCACAAATCACCCGAGCGGCGGCACGACGAATCCCTTCGCTCACAGCCGGGTTATTGTTGGGGTTGATCACCAGAATTCGGTGGGCCATTGGTACACCATCCATGTTCATCGCCCCGCCATCAGGTTTGGCAACCAAGTGACGATGGCTGGAAATGCCATGGTCAGTAGGGTGAAACCAATCATCACAAACACATAGGGTAGCGACCCCATGATGACGTCGTTGAAACTGCCACCGTCCTTGCGCACTCCGTGCACCACGAACAGGTTCATACCCAGTGGAGGATGGATCAGCGCGATCTCACACATCAGCACAATGAAGATGCCGAACCAGATCGGATCCACCCCGACAGCCATCACCATAGGAACTGCGATGGGCACGGTCAGCACCAGCATCGACATCGCGTCCATGAACATGCCCAGAACCAGGTAGAACACAATCAGCAACAGCAGCAGGGACAGTTGATTAAGTCCCAGTGTGGCGACCCATTCCGTCACGGTCTGGGCCAGACCGACCATCGCCATGGTGACGTTGAGCATCAGCGCGCAGGCCAACACGATAATGACCATCCCGGTGGTCTTGGCTGCCTGCATCGAACAGCTGATCAGCAGATCAGTGCTCAATTTGCCGTTGATCGCCACCAACACCAGCGCGATGATCAGCCCCAGTGCGGCGGACTCGGTCGGCGTGGCAAGCCCGCCGTAGATGCTGCCCATGACGACGCCGAAAATGATCAGCGGGGCGACCAGATGCTTGAGCATCGCCAGCTTCACCCTTAAGGGGATAGCCGGTGTTTCCGGTGCGTGGGTACCAGCCTTGCTGTGGGCCAAAAAGATGTACAGCGAAAAGCACAACGACAGCAGCAAACCCGGGATCACCCCAGCAGTGAACAGTTGACCTACCGAGACATTGGCCAGCGAGCCGTACACCAACATGTTTACACTTGGCGGAATCAGAATGCCCAGCGTGCCACCGGCTGCCAGCGATCCCAGTGATGGCCGCACCGGATAATTACGTGCCGACAAGGCGGGCAGAGCGATGGTGCCGACAGTGGCTGCGGTGGCGACCGACGACCCCGACGTGGCCGAGAACAAGGCGCAGCTGGCGATGTTGGCGTGCAGCAGCCCGCCTGGCAGGCGCCCCATCCATACCGCCAGCGCTTCATACATGCGGTCGGCCATGCCGCCGCGCAACAGCAGTTCGCCGAGCAACATGAACAGAGGGATCGCTAGCATCGACGGGTTGTTGAGACTGGTCCACAGCACGCCACCCATCATGTCGACCAGGGGCGGACCGAACAGCAGATAACCGCCCAACGCTCCGACCGTGATGATTGAAACCGCCACCGGAATACTCAAAAACATCAGCAGCAACATGAGGGCGAAACCGATGCCTACCAATGCAATGCTCATGATTGGCTTGCCTCGCGTTTGGCCAGGTCGCCCAGCTCTGCCTTGAGTTCTTCGGCCACCGTATCGGCGCCGAAGCGTTTGTTCAGCATTACCCAGTCTCCACGCCACAGCAGCCGACAAGCCTGCCCGCAGAGGACCAGCGCGGCGACGGTGAAGACTGACATTGCCAACAACCACAACGCTTGCGGATAGACCAACGGCGTCGCCCAAGGGGTCTGTGCGACGGACTGATAAGACTGCGTGTCGAGTAGCGTGATCGTGGTGAAGTACAGTAAGTAGGCTGACAACAAGCCCAGCGACACCATTGCCATTGCGTTGGTCACCGCTTGGGCTCGAACGCCCATTTTCACCTGGAAAATGCTGATGCGAATGTGCGCCCGCTCGATCAACGCAACGGTGAATGCCAAGGGTGCACAAACGGCCATCGCGTAGCCGCCCAGTTCATCCAGGCCACCCAGCGAAAAGGAAAACAGCTTGCGCACCACGGTTTCAGCGGTAATGGCCAAGGCGAGCAGCAACATCATGGCGCCAAAGACAATGCCGGAAAATCGCGCATAATTTTTCATGGGTATGATCTCCAATACCTTGCCTCACTGACCCGGGTGCGCGCCGATGGTGGCCCGCCAGACGTTCTCGCACTCAGGGTCCACCGCATTGCATTGGGCCGCCCATGCAGGCAACGAGGTTTTCTCGACAGCGGCAGCCACGGTGGCTTGATCGGCTGCCGTCACCGGCAAGGTTTTCAGCTTGTACGATTTGCCTTGATTGCACGGCAGTTCGCCGGCGTTGCAGCGCATGGCGTCTTCGTACAGGTCCTTGGAGTAGTTCCAGATGTTGTCGTCCAGCTTATCGAATGCCTTTTGCAACGTGTTCTGCTGCTCGGGGCTCATCGCATTCCAGGTCTTGAGGTTGATCGCGTAGCCATTGACCGCCAGTTGCAGGGCGATAGGCAACACGGTGGTGGCGGCCTCCGGCCAGCCGGCGGCATTTGCCGAAGCCGGTCCGGTGACCGCGCAATCCACTACACCCATTGTCAGTGCCTGCTGCACTTCACCAAACGGCATCGGCACACCGATGGCACCCAGGCCGGTCATGAACTTCGCGCCGCTCTGATCACCCACGCGCACTTTCAGGCCTTTCAGGTCGGCCAGGCTGTTGATCGCCGGCTTGCAGAACACCAACTGTGGCCCGGCTGGCCATACACCCAACAACTTCGCATTGAATTTGCTCTGCAAACGCTTATCGACGTAGTCATAGAACACGCGGGTGTTGGCGCGGCCAGCGTCAAACGAGGTGTTCAGGCCAACTAGGTCGAAGCCCAACAGCGAAGGCTCATCACGGCTGACTTGTGGGCCGCGGATAGAGACGATATCGAACAGCCCGGATTTGAGGATGCGCAGCCCATCACTATCAGGGATGCCGGCGATATCGGTCGGCACGTACTGCACATTGACGTCCAGACCGGACTCAGCCGCAAACGCGTTGAAGAAGGGCTGTTCCTGGTTCTGCTGGATCAAGCCCGAGCCTGCAGGTTGACCTAACACTTTAAGCTGTAGGGGTTGTGCCTGGGCGGTGCTGACCAGCAGCGCGGCTGCCAAACCGAGAAGAGTGCGATGCGCCATGTGCGTGTCCTGTCTTAATCAAGTAAGAAAGCGGACCCGCCAAATCGCATCAGCCCGCTTGGTGTGCGGGAAAATGAAATCCAATTTTCATGCCATATTCGGTGAAAATATATTTTCACCTTTTATATCAGCTATTTACTCGAAATCTGGCGTCGAGATGAAAAATAATTAGTCTCTTCAGCCCGCACCTCAACGGTGCCCGATGTGCGGGCGAAGCACGAAATGCGGTCGTTTACATGGGGTTTGCCTGGCCAATAAAAGACGGCTTAGAGCTCGTCGAGACTGTCGTTGAATGACTCGATTCTGCGTAGGCGTGCACGCCCAGCAGAACCTGCGAGCTCAATTGCCCGGGTCGCCAGCAAATGGCACACACCCATCACCGCCATATGATTGAACAACGGCCCCGGCGCCAGCGTCTGGCAGCGAAAATGCCACGTCATGCTGGACAACGGCGCAACACCCTCGTCGGTGATGTACAGCAGTTTCGCGCCATTTTTTCGGATCAGTTCCAGAATCGCATCCATGTTCGCTACCCGACGCCGCAAGCCGAACACCACCACCATATCCTGCTCGGTCATGCTCACCAGGCTTTCTCCCAGTGTTTGTCCTGCCCCCGGTAAAGCTACGATGTTCTCTACTACCTGCGTCATCTGCCATTGAAGGTAACTAGCGAAGGGATAACTGCTGCGAAAACCCAACACCCAGACCTTGCGCGCATCCAGCATTGATTGCGCCACCGCGCTAATTTGCCCCTCACTGATGCCCAAGAACGTCGACTCGATATTGGCGACACCTTGCGCAACGTGTGCTTCCACCGACTGCACAGACGCGCTGTCCACGGAACCGGTCAGAAATAACCGCGACCCACTCTGCTTCTCCACCCTGGCATGGCGTCGCGCTGCTTCGTAATTCTCATAGCCCAGGCGCTTAACGAACCGTGACACCGTGGCATTGGACACCTGGGCCATTGTCGCCAGTTCGGACGCCGAATAACTTGCCAGCTCTGCTGGAAAATCACACACGAATTCCCCCAGCCGCCGCTCAGCCGGGTTCAGCGTGCTGAGTGATTCACGGACGCGTGTCAGGAAGGATAGTTCTTTAGGCGGCATGGATTTCTGCTTGGCAAGGTTGGGGAGCATTAAGCCATCATGAGTTTGGCAAGGGCCAACGTTGTTCAGATGAATTCATCGTTGTCACGAATCAAGCTACATCAACTTGAGGTAAATGAAGAAATTTTCCATGGCGGCTTGTAGTTGACTCATTGCTCTAGCGACGGCACGAAAGCAGAACCTGCACGAAAATGGCGCTTGGGCGCTATGAGTAACCGGCTCATCATTCTCACCGCTATAGTGGTCCAGTGTTCCGCAGGATGCGATCTCAGGGACTTTACCGCGAGCTAGATAAATGGCCGCTCTAGAAAGATTTTTTTGAGAAAGTCGCTCATCCATAACTACCTAATCTATGACCGGTAAAACGCCGTTGTTACACGCAGCTACGTCAAGCCCGAGCCCGGGAACCTCCGCCAGATATAAAAACTTCAATCTCGCGCGCGTGCTTTTCAGTTCGCAGCAAGCTGCCTTCATCCCAACGTTCCCCCGACCATGTGCCCCCATCTAGGTCCGTAATCCCCCGCTACGCTAAACATTTAGCGAAGGATTGCACAATGCCAAACTCCTCACTCCCTTCCCTGTTATATAAGATCAACGAGAACCAGCTCGCCCCCGGAGGCCGCCGTCATGAAGCTTCGAACTGGGTAGCGATGCGCGGATCGGCGGACGTCGCTGACAATGTTCGGGGCTACCTAGACACGATCGGTAGAAACGAGGAGTTCATCTAGAGAACGCTTGCTGTACTAATGACGCCCGTCTAATCGCGAAAGTTCGCCCGTGGGTTCGGAATTTTTTGGTCGACTAGGGAGTCTATCCGTCGCCAGTTTTTTGTAGATGTCATTCGCCGCTCGTCGGAAATTGGAGGCTGAAATCCGAGCAGGCGTCCATCCACATCAGTCCTTATTAGAGGCTGGCTGGGTGTACACCTCACGGTACAACGTGGAAGTGTACACCTGCAAAAAACCAAATTAATTATACGGTTATGCTATTATTCGAGTCTCCCTCGGGCACCATCTTAAAAAAAGACCTTGAAATTCAAGGTCTTTTTTTTCGCCTGTAGAAAAGTGATCATCTCCCCCCGCACCAGACAGTAGAGGCCCCAGGACCATGGAATTGACACTCGAAGCCGTTGCTCTGTTCGCCCTCAAGCTGGTGCATGAGACGGAAGATGGCAGCCCGATCCTGCGCGACGATCTGGTGATGGATGGGTATGAGCGGGAGGTGTTTGGGTTGTTGGTGCGCAGTGGCGACCTGGCAACTATCCAACGCAAGTTGGATGAATGCATGAAGTTGGCCCTGGAGACGTTGGGGGGTGCCAACACGGTAATGGGCCGTGAGCTGCAAAAGCTGGCGGCCCAAGTCCGGCAAGCCTCGACGCTGGAGGAACTAAAGCCCCCACTCGCCGCACTTAAGGACTACCTCAAGGCCATCTTGTAACGCACCCTCCCTGCCCCACCACAAGGACCGCCCAATGATCGACTTCAACAACAAAGGCTTCTTCAAGCTCAAGCAAAACAATGAATACGCCGAACGCGTTGCATCCCTGCTGCTCGATGACGAACACGTGGTCGATGCCTACAAAGCCATGCGCGACGGTGTGGTGTTTACCACCAAGCGCATCATCGCTGTGAACGTGCAAGGCATCACCGGCAGCAAGAAGGACTTCACTTCCCTGCCGTACAAAAACATTGTCGCGTACTCGGTAGAAACCTCCGGCACGTTCGACCTGGATTCGGAGTTGGAGATCTACTTCTCGTCATTGGGCAAAGTGAAGTTCGAGTTCACGGGCAAGACCTCGATGGTGGAAATCTCCAGGCTGATTTCCAAGCACCTACTGGGTTGATCGGCCGGTAAAACCAAGGTCTTTTTACCGCAAGCCGTGTGATTCAGCGGCTGTACGCCATCAAATGTGGGAGCTGGCTTGCCGGCACCCTAGAACTACCCGCCTACACCAACTCTCTCACCCAGCGCTCAAGTCCTTCCTCCGTCAACCCTACCGGACACTTGCCCTTGACCGCCAACACCTCGTTCCGTTGCTTCATTGAGGACGGTAAACAGTGCGTGCATGAGGCGTTCTATCACATCAATCCTGATGGCACGCCTTGTTATCCGGATGCAGCACTGCAGAACCCGCCGGCCGCGCAGTCACACAAATATCATCCCCCAACGGTCTTACACTCGTGAATTCAAGCCTCACAGCTTCACCCAGTTTGTCGATCGGCCACTCCAACGCAGGCTTGGCAGTTGAACCCAGGAACTTGGCAGCAATATGGAATATGTACTCATCCACCAGGTTCAAACGCGCGAACGCCGCCACCAGCCGCGAGCCGGCCTCGATCAGTACCTCGTTGGCTCCACGGTTTGCCAAGGTCTTGAGCAATGCTTCAAGCGGCACCTGCCCGTCGACCGCGTCAAACATCAGTAACTCCTGGCCCTCGCCCGGATCGGTCAGCGAGGTCGAAGTGGTCGCCACCAACGTCGGGCCGGCGGTGAAAAAGGCAGCGTTCGGGGGCACTCGTCTTTGGCTGTCAATCAGCACACGCAGGGGCGGTCGCTCCATGGCCAGGCAGGCCTGGGACTCCTCCAACTGCAACTCGGCCTTACGTATCGTCAACCGCGCCTGATCCCGCAGCACCGTGTCCGCACCGGTGATGACGGCACTCGACTGCGCCCGCAGGCGCTGGGTTTCTGCCCGCGCCAGCGGCCCGGTAATCCATTGGCTTTCACCGCTGTGCATGGCGGTTCGGCCATCCAGGCTGATGCCCATTTTCACCCGCACCAGTGGCAGGCCAGTGACCATTCGTTTGATAAACCCTCGATTGAGCTGCCGTGCCTGTTGCTCCAGCAGGCCAAACGCGACACTGATACCCGCAGCACGCAGGCGCCTGACGCCCTGGCCGGCAACCTGCGGATTGGGATCGACCATGGCGATAACCACCTGTTTCACCCCGGCGCTGATCAGTGCATCGGCGCAAGGCGCAGTGGCGCCAAAATGACAACAGGGCTCCAGCGTCACATAAGCCGTTGCGCCGGCAGCGGCGGCGCCTGCCTGGCGCAGGGCGTGCACTTCAGCATGGGCGTGCCCTGCCCGGACATGCCAGCCCTCGCCGACAATGCGCCCGTAATTGACGATGACGCACCCGACGCGTGGGTTGGGGCTGGTGGAATACAGTCCCAACTGCGCCAGCTCGATTGCCCTTTGCATGCACTCAATCGGGTTCATAGGGTCATCACTCGCTGAGCGCTGCATCTTGACTGAGGGCTGGGCGGGTCAGTTTGACGCCAGTTCGAACGCACAGTGTGTAGTCGTCCAGAAGCAATACGTGTTTTAACGCGTCAATAAGCCTGTCGTTCTGCTCACGATTCCTGGAGGAAATGCGCAAGTATCGATCGGCGTCATCCATGACTTTTCCGCTGCATTCCTTAATGAAGATGCTGAAGTCATCAACCAGCAACGCAGCCAGTTCCGGGGCCGACGGGTAGCCTGGTTTCAAGCGGCACAACACAAAGTTGCTGGCCGTAGCGAATACCTCAAGGGCCTCGATTTCACGTAGCTGCGCAACCAGATCATCCGTCTCGCTGCGCACCTGGGCGCAACTGGCCGCATATTCTTTACGGTATTGCGGAAGGTTGAGCATGAACTCCTCGGCAAATCCGTTGATGTTCCAGATCGGCAGTTCCTTACGCAAAGCGTCCAACCAGTCCTGGTCCGCACTGGCCGCGTACCCCAGCCTCAGGCCGCCAATACCGAAGGTTTTGCTCATGCTTCTTAGTACGATGATTCTTGGCAAAACCAAGAGGTCGTGGAGCAACGATTGATCCCGTGCATCACCGGAAAAATCGAGAAATGACTCGTCCACTATCAGATAGGGCGCCTGATCCCGGGTACGCCTATAGAGTTCCAGGATCGTATCCTTGGGAATAAGCCCGCCCGTGGGATTGTTCGGCGTCACCAACACAATCGCACTCGGCTTTTGTTGCTCAATGACGCGCAGCGTGTGCTCGATATCCAGCGCAAACTGATTTTGCGCAGTCAACCTGATCGTCGTAACACGCTCCACGGGGAAGGCATTGGCAAATTCATTGAACGAAGGTTCGAACACCAGCAAATTGCCGCCAAAGAGCCTGGGCATCAGACGAATGATTTCCGAGACACCGTTGGCAATCACCAGGTTTTCGGTAGGCACCCCCAGGAAGTCCGACAATAGCGGCAGGCTCGCACCCGCCGAGGCAGGATAGTTGAGGGCGATGTCAGCGAAGCGGTCAACCATCAGCTTCTTCAGCCCCGCAGGCGGGAAGTGCAGGTTGTAGATGAGGGCGTGGTCGGTCACAGGGAAGCGCCAATACCCCCCATGCTGGCTGGAAAGCAACGCATGCTTATGCTCGGAAAACTGATAAGACGCGATACGCAGGTCATATAAGTTATCTATTTCAATCCAGGTGCCCGGATCGACTTCAATTGCCTTGAACCCCATACCTTGCGTACACGCAGTTTTGAAAGTCACTTCGTAATAGTCATTCAACCGGTTGTTCCTGACGTTCCGTTCAAGTTCTCCGATCAAATATTTTTTGCAGAATTGGGCTGACAAGTAATAGATATTGGCCGTTTTGAGTGGCCTATCGGCGGTCAGATGATCATCAGCTTTGCTGCTACCAAACTGCCGGATAAGTCCATGGGCATCCACCTCGGCAAAGGTGCCTTCCATCAGTGGGGTAAGTGGTGAGACAACTGCCAGGCATTCGCGACCGCTTTGTGCGTCCAAAGCCGTAATCACCGAGGCGCGGAAGAAAATATCGCCCTCCAGCAACGTGACCCCCTCCTCGCCTTCCAGTTCATGGGAGGCCAGATACAACGAATACAAATTATTGGTAGTGGCCCACTCTGCGTTTTCGATAAATCGCACGGTCACCGGCAACTCCAGCGCCGCGACAAAGGCCCGTATCTTCAGACCCTTGTAGCCGATCACCACTACAACCTCCTGGTAACCCGCCTCGACGAGAATATTCAGTGCATTAGCCAGGATACTAAGGCCATTGACCTCAGTCAGTGGCTTGGGAGTAGAGTCAGAGGCTCGTCCAAGACGAGACCCCATGCCTGCGGCAAGGACAATAGCTTTTTTCATCACAGTTCACCTGTTGCAGAGCAAAAGCGAAGTAGCGAAACCTGTTGATAACCTAAAGGCGCCCTGTAACGCTGGACTATCAACAGGGACGGCCTGGGTTCAGGCTCGGGTTTTTACCGCACACCGAAAGTCACTCAGGGTCACTTTCTCGGTATCCAGATCAACTTCATACCGATGGTCAAACCCCTTTGCTGCATGGCTACTCCATTCGTTACCGTACGCACGCTCCAGATAGCGCCTGGAGGCCAATGCGTCAGGAGCCGGTAAATCGAGATGCCCAAAACGCATAGCGCCTCGGGAATGCCAATCCTCCACTGTCAGATACTCGCGGGGCCAATTAGCCAATGCCAGGTGACTGGTATAGCGAAGATACCCGTCCTGTTCGGACAACGGAAAGATGTCCACAGAGGGATATAAGTAATCGCGATTGTTCTCTTCCGGCATGGAAATGCCCGCTGTCGAGAACACCTTATAACCGCCCCATAGTTCCCAAGGCTGTTGACTGAGGCGATAACCCCGTTCGGCAAATTGCTGTTCCAAAGAAAAAAACTTTTCGATATCGGCCTCGAGAATATAGAGATCAGCATCGTCGTCCCAAGGAATCAAACCGGTATGGCGCACGCCCCCCAGCAAAGTACCCGCCGCCAGGCAATACTCGAGCCCATTGGCGGTAAAAATGTCATTAATCACTTCAAGTCCATCGTAGAGCTGATCGACAAACACCTGGGGGGTCTTTCCAAGTTTTTCTTGACTCATATCCCTTTCCTTTTGGCAGACAACGCGCGAGTGAATACCGTAGTGGCTTGCTCTGAAACTATCTCGAAGCCCAACTCATCCAGAAGTTTCGCAAGTTGATCCCGGCCATAGACTCTCGCCCCACAATTAACCAGCATATCCAACGACATCAATGCGCCTACTTTCGTATCGGTATCGAACTCATTGATTACCAGCACACCGTTGTGTACCAGGCCATGACAGATATTCCCCAGAATCTGCTTCGCCTCGGTTTCGTCAAAGCCCATCAACAGTCGCGAAATAACAATACAATCGGCCTCTATCGGCAACTTCCCGAGCACGATGTCATGGGGTAGGAAGTTCACATCAAACTGTTTATAAGCACTCAGGTTCCCCCTGGCTATGTCCAGGGTTCTCGCAAAATCCACCAGCGTGTACTTAAGATCAGTCGCCGTTCCCAACACTTGTTCAATCAACAATCCCGGTCCGCTCCCCACATCCACGATATGCCGAGGGGCATGGGCTAGCAGCACTTGGGCCAAACGCACATTCATCTCGCCGACGCCCTGTTGCATGGCCACCGCAAAATTGCTCTGCCGGTCATAGGCAAACGACGTGGCCTGCCCCGGACGGAAGAAGTCCTCCGCCACCGACCAGTTCGACCAATGGTTGGCGTCCAGCAATAGCAAGTTGGCGATCGACCCCGCGGTATCCCGGCGCAACGTGGCCCGAAGATCCTGCGCAACGCTGTAGTGCATGCCTTGTTTGTTCAGGATGTTGAGTTGCACAAGGGTTTCCAGGAGGATCGTTGTAGACACACGATGCAATTCAAGCCGGGCAACGAGTTCATCAATCGTCAGGTCTTCCTGGCAAAGCTCTTCAAAAAGGCCTGCCTGTACCGCGAACATGACAGCACGAGCCGCCCTGAAGTTGAACACCAACTGGTGAAGTTCTTGTGGTTTCATAGTCGATCAAGCCCATAAGGATTACATGCCGTAGCTGATCGCCGCACCAACCCCCAACAGGGCAGCACGAACAACCGAAAGTTGGCGCGCGTACAACTCCAGCATTTGCACGCAGGCGCTGATACGCCGCCCCAGACCAGGATGAAGACTGCTGCTCATATCCGCCCCAAAGTTATGCACTTCACGAATAATCAGGTGATCCGGCATGTAGCAGATTTTTGTATTTTTATAAGTAGTGGCACGTAGATCCAGGACGGGGTAACTCCCCCCCATGCCGCTGGAAATCGAAACAATCAATGCCGGTTTGTGCGCCAGCACCGGGTACTCGCTGGAAACAAAAAACTCCTTGAGTACCGGCGGAGCCATGCCTGAGTGCTCCGGCGCGATAACAATGAAGGCCTCGGCCCTGCTTGCAAGTTCATCACTCTCAGGGCCGATGGGCTGTGTTGCCAAATTCAGGACTGTCGGTGTAAATACTGAATAGTCACGTAAATAATCTTCCAGGATTCTACTAACCCTCGAACTTTGCGAATCCATTCTTGGGCTACCAGCGATAATCAGCACTTCCATAGTCGCACCCGTCGGTAAATATCAAATAGTTTCCATCGGCCGGTGCTGCGTTTTCGGCATGGGCAGGGAGCGCCGGGCGCCTCTAGCCACCCAGACAGCCAGCACGCCTCCCAGCAGATTCAACGCCAACAACATCAGCAGGGCCAGATTGAAATCGTTAAACAGATAACCCACCCAATAACAGCCGGTGTGAAGCAACAGGACATACACCGCATCAATCGCCATGGCGGTCCTGGCTCTTTCAATCGCTGGCAACCCATGAACGGCCAGGTACAGCATGCCTCTGCCGAATACCGTGATCGGGATGATCATCAAGTACGTCACTACAAAGGGCAGTGCATCTTCATATCCACCCAACATGAAACGCGCCACCGGCAGGGCAAATACAATGAACGGCAATGCCACGACGGTTTGCCACACCAGGACCAGTCCATAGCCGGACTTGAAAATCATCCCTACCTGGCCCTGCTGCTGTTGAACGAATGCCTTGCTCAGCAGCACGGTGGTGACCGCTGACAGCCCCCACACGGGAATCATGATCAAGGGTTGCAGTTTTGAAATAACCCCCATGGTTGCAACTTCCGCGTCTCCCAGTTTAGAGATCAGATAAGTGGCCACGATTCCAGAAATGGGCCAGAAGGTTGCGGTGGAACTGGTCACCCAGGCCAATCGGGAAATGTTCGCGGCGGCCTTGATTATCTTGCCCACCCCCAGATTGCGGGGACCGGTGGCACGGGTTTTCCTGACGCCAAAGTAAATGCATACAAGTGCCCCGAAGGCCTGTGCCAGCCAGGCGGCATACACCGAGCCGACCAGGCCAAATCCGTCGAAACCACCCACGCCAAACATCAGCAGTGGATCGAGCACAATGTTCATCAGGCAAACCACCGCAACCACGATGGCCTGGGTTTTGAACAATGACAGACCACGCAGGTATGCCGTGGAAATGGCAAACGTGAGGGTAATGATGAAGCCGTACAGCCAAGTATTTAAATAGCCTTCGCTTTGCTCATAAATGGATTGCGCTGCCCCCATCGCTCCAAGCACCGCCTCAAGGTTCAGGCCTGCGCCCAATAGCACGACCCCATAGACCACTGCACCCATCAGCAGGCCAGGCAGCAACACATCGATAACGGTATTGCCCTCGGCCCTTTCCTGCCCTTTGGACACATGGACACTGATCGCCAGGGCAATGCCCATGGCAATCGTGTTCATCAACCACATGAAAGGGCTGGCCAGGCTTGCTGCCGTCAGAGACTCATGACCAAGGTGAGCGATGAACACCATGTCGATGGCATTCGCGATCATCAGGGCGCTGAACGACAACATGGTGTGCATGGCCTGGCTGTTGATATCTTTGCTCAACCGCCACAAGTCCTGGGCTCCGAACGCGCGCAGTCTCACTCGGCAACCACTCGAAAACCCACGGCATACAACGAGGCATAGGGGGTAATGCTCAACCCGTGCCGCCGGGAAACCCGGCATAGATCGGCAAAACGGCCAAAACAACCGCCCCGGGTGATTCGATAGGTCGGCCGGCTCTCGGAAATCAAGTCGTCCATGACAAAAGGACCATTGGGATACGCGTCGTAATCATTCGATGTGTATTCCTCGACGTTCCCGCCCATGTCCATTAGGCCGAACGGCGATGCGCCCTGTGGGAAAACACCGACCGGCGTCGTGGATAACAGACCAAGCTCGGCGGTATTGGCGTTTTCGGTCCTGGCCTCGTTGCCCCATGGGTACTCAAACTCGCCGGCACCGGCGGCGTATTCCCATTGCGCCTCGTCAGGCAAGCGCACGGTCCTGCCGGTCCTGGCCGAAAGCCAGGCGCAGAACGCATCCGCCGCGCCCGCACTCACCGAGTACACCGGATGGTTGGCGTAGTGCAAAGGAAACGCCCGCAAAGGCCAGGACGTCGGCACCTCAGCGTTGGGGCAATCCCGTAAAAACGCCAGGTACTCCAGGTTGGTCACCGGATACTTCGAAATATTGAAGCCCGCCAGGGACACCGTATGCCGAGGTACTTCCTTGAGAATCCAGTCGCGAATAACCCCCACATCGGCATATTCACGCACGACTGCATCGATTTTCGACTCATCGATACCAATATGTGCCTCGCCCGCAGGAATGGACACCAGATTATTCAGCGCGCCCGCGATGATCCGGGGATCGCCCCTGATCGCCAACTCCGTGCCCAATTGCAAACGCCGGGACAAGTCGGTCGACTCCTCGAAACTGCGCAGTAATGCAGCGGCTTCTGGCGTTTCCCGGAAACGGTTCATCCGCTCCAACGTTTCAAGCAACCCGGTTTGAGGTTGATAGACTGCAGGTTGTTCACAGGGATCGAGCGGTGATGTGACCGTACATTTCTCTGCCACAACTACTTTTTCTCGTGCATTCATTGTTATAAGTCCACGCTGAAAATTAAAGGTCAGCCAAGCTCGACGGCGTAAATACGCCCGTCATAGGACGACGCCAGGAAACGCTGTTTTTCGTCGTCCCAGGTGAGGGAGGAAATACCTGCCGTACTGACTTTTCGCACATTGCCCAACCACTCCCGGGCCGTGCAGTCGTAAATATCGACGGTGCCTCCATAACTGCCAGTGGCGATAAAGTTGCCGTCGTCGTTCGACGCGATGCACTTGATGGAGTGAGTGTGACGACTGGGAATCGCCGCCCTCGGCTCACCCCATAACTTCAGGGTCAGATCCCGGGACACCGTGGCAACACCGCTTGCATAGGAACAGAGGTCATTCAATATGCCCTCATGGGCATGCGTGATCTTGTTGACCACTTCATAGGAGCGGATATCGGTTACGCCGATTTCACCATCGGCGCACCCGGTATAAAGGCAGTTGCCATGCAACGAAATGCCCTTGATCGCGTTTTCATGAATCTTGTGGCAGGACACAAACTCCAAGTGCCGATCGTTAACCTTGAAGATGATGATATCGCCGGAATAACTCCCCACCGCCAGGCGCTGCTCGCCATCCAACTTAAAGTTCACCCCGCAGTTGAGAGGGGCGTGATGGGCATAAACCACACGGTTTTTCAGGACATCAAACACTTGTCCGGTCTGTCCGCCACATACCAGGACCGGTCCGGTCTTCACCACAAAATTGCACAGCGATTGTGGCCCGCCCATATCTTTGCCATCGGCCTTCAACAGACCCGCATCGCCAATACTGTAGATAACGCCTTCTGCCGCATGCACCGAGTTCAAGCTGGCCGAAGGGACAAAGCCCTCAAGGTCCCAATGGTTGCGGGCGATATCCCAAATGGCGAACGTAGAACCAAACGTCGCGAAATAGATTTTGTCGCGTCTTTGAAACTCCGCCGAGCGCGCCCAGATCTCCTTCGGATACTCAGAACGTTTCCACTCCACCAGAGTCTGCCCCTCGATCGACCACAGCACCGCGATCCCGTCATACCCCAGGCTCAGCAGACTATTGTCGAACTTTGACTTCACCAGCTTCTTGACGCTGGAGCGATGCCCCTTATAGGTATTTACAACCGTATTGCCATTGATGACCTGAAGTTCACCGTCATTATTGCCAACGATAAAGACCCCCGCCGAGAGCGTCACCAAGGCGTCCATATCGTGGCCTTCCGTCTCCTTGGTCGCCAGGCACTCCCCGGTGGCCGCGTCCCAAGCACGAATGGTCCCATCGGTGCCGCAGGACAAAAGTTGCAGGCTGTCGGCTGTCCAATCGAAGCTCTCTACCAGGCCACTATGCCCTTGCATCTTGCAGATGAAACTTCCATCTTTGTGATGCACCGACAAACTACTGTCGTAAGAGCAACTGGCGATTTTCTCACCATCGGGAGAAAACTTGGCCTGCATGACGTCATCACTGTGGCTGGTCATGACACATTGCAATTTAAACTCAGGCACGCTCCAAAGCCGGGTCGAACCATCACTGCTCGCCGTCACCAACAGGCTGCCGTCAGGGGAAAAATCACAGTAGTTGGCCAAATGGTCATGCCAGCCGCGTTGCAGGGGTTGGCGTGTTTGTGCATTCCACAAAATTATCTGGTTATCGTAGCCTGCCGTTGCAATGTACTGTTGCTCAAACAGTGAGAGACCGCTGATAGGTGCCTGATGCTGAATCATTGAGTACCCCCTGCCTGGGCAGTGAACTGGTGATTGGTTACTTCTATTTTTGCTTTTATATAGCCTTCGTTATGCTTGCCAATATGCATGGCAGTGGACTTGACCTCGATAATTTCGATACCCAGGTTTATTAGCTGCAACTCTTTTTCCGGGTTATTCGTAAGCAAGATTATTTTCGGGCAACCCAATGCTTGCAGCATCTGTGCAGCATCAAAGTAATCGCGCAAGTCATCGGCAAATCCGAGCATATTGTTGGCTTCATATGTATCCACACCTGAATGCTGCTGCAGTGCATAGGCCTCCAGCTTCTTATACAAACCGATGCCCCGGCCCTCCTGGCGCAGGTAAATCAAATACCCACCTACTTCGTTAATCAGGCGTAGTGACTCTGAAAGTTGGTCGCCACAATCACACTTCATGGAGTGAAAAATATCACCGGTCAAACACTCGGAATGCAACCTGACCAACGGCAACTTCTGACCGTCGGCCATGAACCCGCCCAGGCGAATAGCAATATGCTCAACAGGATCTTTCAAGTCATCGAATGAAATGAAAGTGGCAACCACTTCGCTGTCCAACATGAGTGGTATATCGACTTCCTTAATAATCGTAGCCATTTTATTGTTTCCCTGGACGACAGTTATTCGGCAAGGCAGTTCGCCCTGCAGCTTTTTATAGGAAGAGTACATTTACGAAGACAAACCAATCCGGGCACACCACTTCGAACGACTTGAAGTTTCGTACTCTGGTTAGCGATGCCGACAGATTGCTCTGGCCGCCACCCTGCGGATCGTTAGCTACTGCAACGTAGCGCCACAACAACTTCTGGATACGCCAAACAGCGCACGTTGAGTCACCGCACCCAGATCTATTTCCAGGGCAATGGCCTTTTCCTGGCCAATGACACGTACCGGCCCAAGCCGGGTGATCACCAGGCCAGCCCTGATCAGCATTCGCTCTACCGCTACCGTTGTAACCGTCACATAACCCTGGATATGTTGCTCGACACCATAGGCAACGATGGCCTTTACGGCCTCCAGGGTAAAGTCGGAAAACCCCTTGTTACCGGGATATCGAGGGGTTACGGCAAATCGACTGAGTTCCCATACCTGGGAAGAAACAGGCGCTGGTCGCCCTTCAAGCAACTCGGAGAAAGTATCCCTGAGCATGTAGGGGCCCGTAGTAGGTAATAAACGCCAGCACCCTTTGATCTCACTGTCTCCGCCATCCTTGATCAGCATGTAGAGAGGCTCCAGTGCGTCATAACCATCAATTTCCATATCGGCAATGATTGCAACATCCCAGCCCTTACGCTTTTTAAAAACATCTGCGCGCAGCCTATGCATGGCGCACAGTTGCTCACTATCTATTTCATCCCGCCGACCGATTGTGAAATGCACTGGATTCCCTTCCCTACGAACACTTAAACCTCAATCTATCCGCCTTAACAGAATGGTCATACTAGTAGGGTAACCAGTTGCATTGATTTTGGATCCAATGCATGATGGCCGGTTGCCCCTCCTTCAAAAAACCACAGATAACCCGCTGACCGTGAAGCCAGAGCGGGTGCCTGGATATAGAAAGGAGATTGTGGCAGCGCTAGAGGCTGATCAGCCCGAGCGAAACAGCTTTCACTGCGGCAGCCCGACGGGACGCAACGCCAAACTTGGTGTTGATACTCGCAAAGTGATAATTGATATTGGCTTCCGAACAGCCACAGATCCTGGAAATATCCCAGGAGCTTTTCCCGACGGCGCACCACTTGAGAATCTCTTTCTCACGAGTCGTCAGGGAAATCACCCTTGCTCCAGTCAACTTGCCCGCACCGTCCAAAGCGCTTTGCAGAATGACATCTTTAAGAATGGATAATTTTGGAATCATGGCATTGATATGACGTGTCGTTCCAGCAATGTCTTGAGCGTCTACCGCCAGACTGAAAGTACCGAACTGTCCCTGAGGTCCATGCAGGGGAAAAGTGATCCCCCTGGAAAGTCCATAAGCGTTGGCCTCTTCGCGAAACTCTCGTTGGCGGGGCGTGCAATACAATGACTCATCCCAGACAACGGGCCTGACATTTTTAAACGAATAAACAACCACAGGATCAATAGTTGCATAACGCAATTGGTCATAGCGACTTCGCCAGGCCATCGGATAGTTACTGACAATCATCGCAGCACTCAAATCGGCATCATACTTGGGCAACAACCCGATCAGGACTTTGGTAAACCCATACTTGTCGTTGATTTTTTCGATAGCTGAAAACCACTGATCCTGGGTTTCCAACCCATTCAACCGCACAAGTTCATCAATAAAATCCATTTAATAATCACCTTAGGTATTGTAGTAATTTCCCGACCAGTCACTGGTGGATTCCTAATAATGACGGCTATAAATACGACTTTGAATTATGGCCAACTGCACTGATGAAACAGCACTGCTTCGTGCACTGAAGGATGAAGGCCAGTACCTGGTGGTACCTGTATTTCTACGAAGCACTGGGCATCCATGCACTCTCATAGCTCCTGATGTAACCTGATCATTGCGAACCGACGCTGAGCAAGCTAGCTGAGGTATACGACCTTCGCAAGCACACAGGTCGTCAGCGGTCATCGCTGGACTTTTCAGCGTTTCCTGAGGAATCAACGATGAATATGAACCAAGTGACCTTGCCCGTGACGGATATGCCGGCCGCCGTCGCGTTCTATTTAACGCTGGGTTTCACCCAGATAGTCTCCACCGATCACTACTGCCGATTTTCGTGCCCCGGCAATGGAGCGACATTTTCCTTATCCCTGGTTGAAACCGCAGGGGGTAACAACGCGGTAATCTACTTCGAGCATGAGCCGCTGGATCGCTGGGTGAGTGACCTGATCAGTAAGGGGATAACCTTCGATCAACTACCCACCGATATGCCCTACCTGTGGCGCGAAGCAATCCTTCATGACCCGTCAGGCAACTGCATCAAACTCTATTGGGCAGGTGAAAACCGCTTGAACCCGCCCTGGAAGGTCAACCGCTAAAAAGACCTGGGCACTGCCCCAGTGCAGCTGTGTGTCCCACTATCGGCCCAACCAATCCATCCCCCCAATCTATCGATTTGAGCTCTCCCCCACCCTCCCCGACTATTGGCGCCACTTCCTACAACAAAAACCAGGAACCCGCCATGACCGCCCGATTCCACAACCCGGTAGACACCCGCTTCGGCTGGGGCTGCCTGCAAGACCTGGCCAGTATCACCGCGCAGCAGACCGTCGCCCTTGTCACCTTCCCGGAGGCCCGTGGCCTGGGGTTGGTGGAGCGGATCCAGGCATTGCTGGGCGAGCGTCTGGTGTATGTCGTCGAGGATGTGCAGCCCAATCCCGATGTCGCGCAGTTGCGTGAAACCTACGAGCGCTTCTGGCTGCAAGCCGGGGATTGCGATGTGGTGCTGGCCGTCGGTGGCGGCAGTGCGATTGATACGGCCAAGGCGCTGATTGTCGGCACCGAGTCCGGGCAGTTCGATGAGTTGCTGGCATTGCTGGCGACCGGCCAGCCGTTTGTGCCGGCACACTGCAAGACCCTGATCGCAGCGCCGACCACTGCGGGCACCGGCAGTGAGGTGACGCCCTGGGCGACGATCTGGGATTCGGCCAGCCACAAGAAGTATTCCCTGCACCTGGATTGCACCTGGCCGAAGGTGGCGATTGTCGACCCACAGCTAATGCTGACCGTACCGGCCGGGGTCACGGTGTCGACGGGACTGGACGCCTTGTCCCACGCCCTGGAGGCGATCTGGAACATCAACGCCAATCCGATTTCTGACACCTTCGCGGTATCGGCCATCGAAGACATCCTGGAGTGCCTGCCACAACTGCGGCGAGACCTCGGCAATCAGGAATTACGCTCACGCATGGCCCTGGCCGCGCTCAAGGCCGGCCTGGCGTTTTCCAACACCAAGACTGCGCTGGCCCACTCCATTTCCTACGAGATGACCCTGCACCACGGCCTGCCCCATGGCATCGCCTGCTCCTTCACCCTGCCGCTGGTCCTGGGTTTGGCGTGGGGGCATGACGCGTCCCGGGATCGCACCCTGCAACGGGTGTTCGGCGATGACCTGGATAAAGCCCAGACCCGGTTGCGCAACTTCCTGCACAGCCTGGAGGTAAAAACCGAGTTTGCCGACTACGGCGTCACACCCACCGAGGCCGCCGCGATGATCCGCTTCGCCCTGCAAGGCGCGCGCGGCAAGAACTTTATCGGTACCCAAGCCGCCTAGGCTCAACGCAATTCAGTCTTTCCTCTTGCACCTGTAAAGGGTGCCTCCCCGTCGCTGCGGCCTCGGGGGCGAATAACAATAAGGAAAACATCATGAATCGTGCACACACCCTGCCTGTCCCTGCCGTTCGCTCGGCGTCGTTCCGTGTTGCCCAGTGGCGCATGCTGCTGGCGGCGATGTTTTGTTACCTGTTTTTCTACACCGGGCGCCAGACGTTTGGTTTCGCCATCCCTGGGATACAAGCCGAGTTCGGCCTGACCAAGGAAGTGCTGGGCTGGATCTCGGCCGCCATGCTCTGGTCCTATGCCATCGGCCAGGCGATCAACGGCAACCTGGCCGACAAGTTCGGTGGCCGGCGCATCATGACCCTGGGCGCCGTGCTGTCCTGTGGCGCGAACTGGGTCACCAGTTTTGCCAGTGGTTTTGCCGGGTTGATTTTGCCGTGGGGCATCAACGGTTACTTCCAGGCCCTGGGCTGGGCGCCGGGCAGCCGCCTGATCTCCAACTGGTGGAGTGCCAGCGAGCGCGGCCGGGTCTATGGCTTCTATGTATTCGCCGCGGGCTGTGCGTCGGTGCTGTCTTATGTGACCTCCATCGTGGTGCTGGAGGTGCTGCAACTGGAATGGCGCTGGATCTTCCGCCTGCCGGTCCTGCTGATGTTGGCCGGCGGCATCCTGTTTTACCTGGTGGCCCGCGAACGCCCGCAGGACCTGGGCTTCGAACCCCTGGCCGATACCGGTGTGGCCAACGCCGCGGACAAGGGCCATGAAGTGGCCCACGGCGCAGAAGAAACCTCGGCCCAGCGCTACAAGGCGGTGCTGAAAAACGCACGCCTGATCATTGCCGCCGTGTCCCTGGGTTTCCAGAACGCTGCGCGCTACGGCCTGATCGTGTGGGTGCCGGTGCACTTCCTCGGCGCCAACTGGAAAAGCGGCGACAGCATGGTCGATCCGAAGTGGATCACCGTCGCCCTGCCGGTGGGCATGGCCGTCGGCGCCCTGAGCAATGGCTGGGTGTCGGACAAGCTATTCGGCTCCAAACGCTACCTGGCGATCATGCTCTATATGTTCCTCGGCGCCGCCACCAGCCTGTGGATGTGGAGCCTGCCGCCCCATAGCGCGATCGGCCTGGTGGCGCTGTTTCTCTGCGGGTTCTTTGTCTACGGCCCGGCGTCCAGCTTCTGGGCGCTGTGCCCGGACCTGGTGGGCGCCAAGCGCGCAGGCACGGCCACGGGTGTGATGAACTTCTCGTCTTATCTGTTTGCTGGCCTGGCGGAACCCCTGATCGGCAGTATGCTCGACAGTACCGGCAATACGTCGCTGATCTTCATCGTCGTCACCTCGGCCTGCCTGTGCAGCGCGGTGGTGGCCCTGTTTATCCGCCGTTGATGCCCCTGGAACAGGATGCGTTATGTACCAGTACCACAAGTGGCTACGTTCCTTTCATGCGGTGGCGAAGACCGGCAGTTTCACCCTCGCCGCCGAGTATCTGAGCGTCGGCCAGCCAACGGTCAGCGAACAGGTGAATGCCCTGGAAAAGCAGTTCTCGGTGGAGTTGTTCCACCGCCGTGGGCGCTTTATCGAGATGAGTTCGGCCGGCCATGCGCTCTACGGGATCACCCAGGGCCTGTTCGGCCAGGAGGATGAAGCCATGCAATTGCTGCACAGCTTCAAGCAGCGCAAGACCGGGATGTTGCGCCTGGGCGCGGTCTCGCCGCCGATCGCCATGAACCTGACGTACGAGTTGATGCAGCGCCATCCGGATATCGAGCTGGAAACCTCGTTTTCCCCAGAGAAGGAGACCCTCGACCGCCTGTTCAATTTTGATATCGACGTGGCAATCCTGGCCCTCTCGGAGTTTGACCAACGCTTCGATACGCAGTTGTACCGGCGCTACCCGATCATCGCCGTGGTGCGCGACGACCATCCCTGGGCAGCGCAGAAAGAGGTGCACGTCGCGCAAATCAGCCAGGAGCGCTGGGTCATGCGTGAACGCAGCTCGCGTACCCGGCAACTGGTGGAAGAAAGCTGCAAGCGCCTGGGGGTGGACCTCAACTGCGTGATGCAGCTCAACAGCCGCGAGGCGATCGTGCACGCCATCGCCAAGGGCATCGGCATTGGCTTTGTGTCGGCGGTGGAATATGCCCAAACACCGGGCACTACACCGATCACCTTTGTCGACCACCCGTTTTCCATCGACTACCACCTGTGTTGCCTGGGCATCCGGCGCAACCGCCCGATGATCGCCGAACTGTTCGAGGCCAGCCCCATACCGGCTACCTGATTGGCTTCACCCTTTTTGCACTCAACCGGCTTACCTCATTTATCGAGGGACGGCCTGCTCATACCCGAAAATGGAGATCCACCATGAACTACCAACCACCTTCCAAGCTGCAAGCCGTGGTCCTGGACTGGGCCGGCACCGTTGTCGACTTCGGCTCGTTTGCGCCCACGCAGATTTTCGTCGAGGCCTTTGCCGAGTTCGGCGTCGCCGTATCCCTGGAGGAAGCGCGCGGGCCGATGGGCATGGGCAAGTGGGATCACATCCGCACCCTGTGCAATCAGCCGCAGATTGCCGAGCGCTATCGTGCGGTGTTCAACCGCCAGCCGACCGACGACGACGTCACCGCCCTGTATGAGCGCTTCATGCCGCTGCAGATCGAGAAGATCGCCCTGCACTCGGCGGTGATTCCCGGCGCGCTGGAGGCGATTGAAACCCTGCGAGGCAAGGGCTTGAAGATTGGCTCGTGCTCCGGTTACCCGGCGGTGGTGATGGCCAAGGTGGTCGAGCTGGCGCGGCAAAATGGCTACGTGGCCGACCATGTCGTGGCCACTGACGAAGTGCCCAATGGCCGCCCGCATCCGGCCCAGGCCCTGGCCAACGTGATTGCCCTGGGCATCAGCGATGTGGCGGCGTGCGTCAAGGTCGATGACACCTGGCCGGGGATCCTGGAAGGGCGCAGTGCCGGCATGTGGACGGTGGCGCTGACCTGCTCCGGTAACGCCCTGGGCCTGACCTACGCGCAATACCAGGCGCTGCCAGCCGCCGAGCTGGCGCAGCAGCGCGAGCGTATTAGCCAGATGTTTGAAGGGTCGCGGCCGCATTACCTGATCGATACCATCGTCGACCTGCCGGCGGTGATCGACGACATCAATGCGCGGCTGGCGCGCGGGGAAACCCCACAAGGCAGTTGAAATCGACACCTGACCTGTAGGAGCCGGCTTGCTGGCTCCTACAATGGATTTGGCTGTACCCGGCTACTGCCCCTGGAAGGTCTCAAGATACGCCAGCAGATTCCCGATCTTCTCCTGATCGCTGATCCCCCAGAAAATCATGCGCGTGCCACTCACCACTTTCTTTGGGTTCTCGATATAGGCCGCGAGCTTTTCCCGGGTCCATACCACGCCCGAATTTTTCATCGCGTCGGAATACTGATAGTCCGCCGTGGTGCCCGCCAGCCGCCCGATCACCCCATTGAGCTGTGGCCCGAAGCCGCCACGGGCATTCAGCCCGACACTGTGGCAACCGCCACAGGTCTTGGTGAACAGCCTGGCGCCTGCCTCGGCGTCGCCTGCTGCCGCCGCCCAAGTGTTGAAAAGCATGGCAGTGAACAACAGGGTCAGTAAGGCAGCGGGTTTCATCAGGGGCTCCAGGTCGGGGCTTCAGGCAGTAGAGGCAGCAATTATGCCTGCGGTTTACTTGTTCTCGTGCAGGTTGTTGAAGGGCCTCTCGGTAAACATTTGGATACAGCCATTCAATTGCCATCACTCTCGCCCTCTGTTTGCATGCGCACTTTCCATCAGCACGTCAGTTCAGGAGAGATCGATGAGAACCATGGTGGTCGGTGCTAGCAAGGGTTTGGGCAGGGCTTTTATGGAGGGTCTGGGCGGCGTGGGGGATACCTTGATCGGTGTCTCGCGCAGCCGTCCAACCGACCTGCTATCCAGCACCGGCGCCGAAGTGTCGTGGGTAGAAGCCGATCTTGGCCAACCGGCGCAGGCCGCGCAGTTCATCGAGCAGGCAGTGGCACAGGACGGCCTGGACACGCTGATCTATAACCTGGGTATCTGGGAAGAACAGGCATTCGATGCGGCCTACAGCTTCCTCAAGGATGAAGACACGCAGTTGGAAGCCATCGTCAGTTGCAACATCACCGCGCCCCTGCTGTTGATCAAGCGCCTGCTACCCGTGCTGTTAAAAAGCGCCAACCCACGCATCATCTTTACCGGCTCGACCTCAGGCCTGCCCCAGAGTGGGCGCCCGGAGGTGACGTTCGGTGCGTCGAAGTTCGCCTTGCGCGGCATGGCCGATGCCTTGCGCGAAGGTTATCGGCACCAGCGCCTGGGCGTGACCTGCCTGAACCTGGGTTACCTGAATACCGAGGATCCATTGAGCACCTCCCGGCTTGAGGCCGAGCAGCGCGGCGACGGGCAATTGATCCCGGTACACGACGTGGTGCAGGTGGTGCGCATGGCGTTGAGCCTGTCATCGGCCAGTTTCGTCAAGGAACTGACCTTGCCGGCCCTGATGGATGAGCGCTTCTGACTGAATGAGCCGAATCTTCAGACGGCCAAATAAATAGCCATCAGACACAACGGCACCAACACCAGCCCCAACAGCATCATGAACACCACACTCATGGCGTTGGTCCGGGGCGTGCCGACGTGGCTGACAAAGCCCATGCACAACCGTCGCAGCAGGTCGGCGCCCCTGGCGAACTGGTAGGCCACGGTGATGGTCAGCAGCGAGAGTGTTCCGGTGACTGCACAGTAAAACAGGATCGGCTCGGGCATGAAGTAACTGGAGATAAAGCCTTCGGACGTGGCATAGATAAACGTCACGGGCTGAAACAGCGCTATCGCATACAGCACATTGCGCAACGGGTCGAAGGCTATGGTTGGCCGCACTTCGTCAGCGGGCAGCAAGGCGTACAGCTCGTTCGCGTCCGACCAGCGAAACCAGTAGACCGCCACGCTGAACAGCACGTAGGCCAAGGCAATCGTCGCCGAAAAACACCACAGGAACCGCCACGAGCCAAACCCGCGGCGCATACCCACGTTGATGCTCCACTTGGTCAACTGGATGGTCACGCAGTCGATCACAATCGCCACCAGCAGGCCCTTGCCATAGAAGTCTTTGATGGCTTGCAGCACGTTCGGCGGCGGCGGCACATTGAACACGTGCTCGGGATTTTTAAACAGGTAGAGATCCAGCAGCCACACCACAAAAAACACCAGCGACACCAGCAAGGTGTACAGCGGGATGCTGATCAGTTGGCGCCGGGCCAGGAACGTACTCCCGAACACCCGCTGGAAGAGGTTGGCCCACAACTGGGCGATCCCGATAAACCGGTCGCGACCAAGGCTCATGCCACTCAAGGTCTTGAGTATTTGCAGGCGACTTTTCTTGGTGCCGAACGCAACGGCGACCAACACCCCGGTACACCCGAACAAAACGGTGGAAACGACGATCAACGCCCCGATCAGTTCTTTCACACTGGCATCCCTTGCGGTGAATTTTCGCGCTGCACATCCTGGCTTATCCCGCGCGTAATCCGCAAGCAACGGCGGTTTATCGCGCCATCTAATACGATCAAATGACCACCCATCGAATAAAAAACATCCAATCGAACCTATCCGCTGACAGCCCACTCCACCTTACTCAACCCGGATGGTGGAGTAGTGATCATGGCTCAGCCATCGATATTGGTATTGGAAGACGACGAGATCATTCGCTCGTTGATGGTGGATGTGCTGGAGGAGTTCGGCGCGGTGGTGACGTCTTTTTCTTCAGCCGATGAAGGGATGATTTTCCTCGAGCGCACCAGTGACCCGGTGGACCTGATTGTCAGCGATATCCAGATGCCCGGCCTGCTCAATGGCTATGACCTGAGCAAGGTGGTGGCCCATCGCTGGCCGTCCTTGCCCGTCGTGCTGACGTCGGGCAATACGGTGATGGCGGCGCAGTTGGGCAATACGGTGAAGTTCCTGCCCAAGCCATGGAGCACCGAAAGGCTGCTGCACTGCGTGCAAACCGCCCTGGAACAGGGCCCTTCCCTGCACTAATGGCATCGCGACACCTACACAATCGAACTTCGCGCTAAGCCGTGAGGTCTTTCTTTGGGTAAGTTTTGATATTTCTGACGCCAATGTCAGATTTATCAATACATCCCATCAGATAAAGACTATAGGTTGTATAGAATTGCGCCCCACCCTTATCCACGCGCCAGCCATGGCCTGCCCTGGCCCACCAGCTCGAGCTTATTGAATGCATCCACAGGCCCATGACGTTGGTGTGCCCTCCCTGCTTGAAGCCCTGCGTTCAGGCACAGGTTTGCTACACGTGGCCCTGGAAAAGCGCTTGCCGTTCTTTTCTGCACAACTGGATGCCGGCTGGTATCTGCGATTGCTTGAGGCTTACTACGGTTTTTACCGCCCAATGGAATTGGGACTGTACGACAGTGGCTTGATTCCCGTGGGATTCGACCAGGCCCTGCGGGTAAAGACGCCGACCTTGCACACCGACCTGAACGCCTTGGGCTTGGCCAACCAGGCAATTGCCGGGTTGCCCGTCTGCCCTGCGCTACCCCGCCTCGACACACCGGCCGCCTGCCTGGGGGCGCTGTATGTGCTGGAAGGCGCGACCCTCGGCGGCCAGGTGCTGCGCCGGGAGATGGCCCAACGCCTGGCGCTGGACGCCAGCAACGGCGGGGCCTTTCTCAATGTATACGGTGCCGAGACCGGTCGGCGCTGGAAAGATTTTCTCGACTATTTGGGCCACGTCCCGCTGGACGACCTCGGCCGTCAGCAGGCGGTGGACGCGGCCTGCTCGACATTCCGCTGCTTTGAGCAATGGCTCGACGGCCAGGAGGTATTGCTGTGAAACCCCAGGATTTTGAAGAATTACTTGCCAACTGCGCCGACGAGCCCATTCGTTTTCCCGGCGCGATCCAGCCCCATGGCGTGCTGCTGACCCTGCGCGAACCGGACCTGCAGATCGTGCAGGTCAGTGCCAACGTCGCCAGCCTGTTCAATCACCAGCCCGATGCCTTGCTCGGCCAGACACTGGACACGCTGCTGGGAGCGGAAAATGCCAACCTCGTGCAGCAGATGGCCAGCCAATCCAGTTTCATCGACGCCCCGGCGCTGCACGTCACACTCAACGGTGCCGAGTTCGAGGGCCTGCTGCATCGCCACCAGGGCGTGCTGGTGCTGGAGTTCGAGCCGTTGCACAAGCATTTCCAGCCCAAGCCCCAGAATGGCCGCACCAGCAACCTGGGCAAGATGTTGCAACGTTTGCAGTCGGCGAAAACCCTGCAAGCCTTGTACGAAATCAGC
Source organism: Pseudomonas sp. MF09156 (assembly GCF_059862305.1). Lineage (NCBI taxonomy): Bacteria > Pseudomonadati > Pseudomonadota > Gammaproteobacteria > Pseudomonadales > Pseudomonadaceae > Pseudomonas > Pseudomonas sp. MF09156. The sequence continues at coordinate 47,908 of NZ_JCBCUR010000022.1, read as the reverse complement.
GTCAGTGAAATCCAGGCCATGACGGGCTACGACCGGGTGCTGATTTATCGCTTCGAAGAGGAAGGCCACGGCCAGGTCATCGCTGAAGCATCCGCGCCGTCCATGGAACTGTTCAACGGCCTGTTCTTCCCGGCGTCCGACATCCCGGAACAGGCCCGCGAGCTGTACCGCACCAACTGGCTGCGGATCATCCCCAATGCCGACTACGAGCCGGTGCCACTGCTGCCCAAGCTACGCCCGGACACCGGGCAACCCTTGGACTTGAGTTTCTCGACCCTGCGCAGCGTGTCGCCGATCCACTGCCAATACATGAAGAACATGGGCGTGCTGTCGTCCATGAGCATTTCCCTGATGAAGGGCGACAAGCTGTGGGGCCTGATCAGTTGCGGCAACCGCACGCCACTGCACGTGCCCAACGACTTGCGCACCACCTGCCAGACCATCGGCCAGGTGCTGTCGTTGCAGATCAGCGCCATGGAAGCCCTGGACACCAGCCGCCAGCGCGAGGAAAAGGTCGCGGCACTGGGCGTGCTCAACCAGGCGATGAACGCTGCCACCGACAATGTGTTCGATGGCCTGGCCCAATACCCGCAAGTGTTGATGGACCTGGTGCAGGCCGGTGGCGTGGCGATCATTGACGGCCAGCAATTGCACCGCTACGGCCACTGCCCGGAGCCGGCGCAGATCCGCTCGCTGCACAAATGGCTACAGGAAACCGGGCAACCGGTGTTTGCCAGCCACCACCTGTCAGCGCTCTACCCGCCGGCGGCGGACTACCAGCCAGTGGCCAGCGGCGTCCTCGCCATGAGCCTGCCCAAGCCGGTGGACAATGGCGTGCTGTGGTTCCGTCCGGAAGTCAAAGAGAACATCCAGTGGAGTGGCGACCCGAAGAAACCGTTGGCCCTGGAAAAATCCGACACGGGCCTGCGCCTGCGCCCACGCACCTCGTTTGAAATCTGGAAAGTGGAAATGGCCGGCATCTCCACCAAGTGGAGCCACGGCGACCGTTTTGCCGCCAACGACCTGCGCCGTTCAGCCCTGGAAAACGACCTGTCACGCCAGGTCCTGCGCGAGCAGCAGGCAGTGCGTGCCCGTGATGAATTGGTGGCAGTGGTGTCCCACGACCTGCGCAACCCGATGACCATCATTTCGATGCTCTGCGGCATGATGCAAAAGGCCTTCAGCTCCGATGGCACCCATTCTTCGCGGCGTATTTCCTCGGCCATCGACACCATGCAGCAAGCCGCCGGACGCATGAATGTGTTGCTCGAAGATTTGCTCGACACCTCCAAGATCGAGGCCGGTCGCTACACCGTCAGGCCCGTGCGACTGGAGGTCAGCCAGATCTTTGAAGAGGCCTATGCGCTGCTCGCGCCCCTGGCTCTGGCAAAGGGCGTCGACCTGTCGTTCAACGCCGAACCCGGCCTGCAAATCAATGCCGACCCGGAGCGCCTGTTCCAGGTGCTGTCGAACCTGATCGGCAACGCCATCAAGTTCACCCCACGCCTGGGCAATATCGGGATTTCGGCGATGAGCAATGGCGAGGAGATTGTATTTGCGGTGCGCGACTCCGGTGAAGGCATAGCCCCTGACCAACTGCCCCACGTGTTTGACCGCTATTGGACCAAGGGCGAAAACAACCCGACGGGCACTGGCCTGGGCTTGTACATCAGCCAGGGCATCGTCCAGGCCCACGGCGGGCGGATCGAGGCCGAAAGCGAACTGGGGCGAGGCAGCGAGTTTCGCTTTACCGTACCCAAGGTGGCGGGCTTGTGCTGACCGTTTTGCAGGCGCCGGCTTGCCGGCTCCTACAGGTGTTGGTTGCTTTGACAAAACACCGACATCCACTGCGTTAACCTAGCCAGTCCAATCCCGCACAGAGCCATGTTTTCATGCTGCAACCCGAGACTTTGCCCGCCGTCCTCGCCGGCCCCCTGTTGCGCCGCCTGGAGCCGGGGCGCCTGGTGTTGTGGCTGGTGGGCAGTCGCGCGCTGGCATTGACCCTGCGGCTGCAGTTCAGCCAGGACCAGCACCCATGCGTTCTGGATATTGAACTCGACGCCACCCGCTGCCAGGTGATCCCCGTGGGCCGCGCAGCCTTTATCCACCTGATCGATGTACCGCTGGCCACGCCGCTGCCCCAGGACGTCCCCATCAGCTACGACCTGCTGATCAATGATGGAGCCGGTATCATCCAATGGGCCCCGCACCTGCTGTACCCAGGTGCCAAGACCCCGGATTTCATCCTGCACAGCCGTATCCACCAGTTGCTGCACGGCTCTTGCCGCAAACCGCACCATTACGCCGATGAAGGCCTGCTTTGTGCCGATCGCCTGCTGGCCGCAAACCGCAGCCTGGCCCAGCGCCCAGCCCTGCTGATGATGAGTGGCGACCAGGTGTACGCCGACGATGTGGCCGGGCCGATGCTGCGCGCCATCCATGGGCTGATTGCGCGCCTGGGCCTGTTCGACGAGCACCTCGATGGCGCCGTGGTGGACGACAGCACCACGCTCTACGACCACCCCGCCAGCTACTACCATCGCGCGGACCTGCTGCCGGCCCTGGAAAGCAACGAGACCCTGCGCGAACGCTTTTTTGGCGGGGTGAAAAAACCCATCTTCACCAGCAGCACCGCCGACAACCACCTGGTGACTTTTGCCGAACTCGTGGCGATGTACCTGCTGGCCTGGTCGCCGACACCCTGGACCCTGATCGCCGCACAACCTCCCAGCGGGCTCACGCCCAAGGAACAGGAGCGCTACGCCCGCGAGCAGGTGCCTGTGGATAAGTTTCGCGACGGCCTGGGTGGAGTGGCACGGGTGTTCGCCCATGTGCCATGCCTGATGATCTTCGATGATCACGACATCACCGATGACTGGAACCTCAGCGCCCAATGGGAACAGACCGCCTATGGCCACCCGTTCTCCAAGCGCATCATCGGCAACGCGCTGCTCGCCTATATGCTCTGCCAGGGCTGGGGCAATAACCCCGATGCCTTCGCCCAACTCGTGGAAAAAACCCTGGCCCTGGCGGCAACTGCCCAGGACCACGCCAACCATTTGTCCGCGCCCGCCCAGGACCAGTTGCTCGAAGACCTCCTGAAGTTCCAGCAGTGGCACTACGTGCTGCCCACCACCCCGGCGCTGGTGGTCATCGACACCCGCACACGGCGCTGGCGCAGCGAATCCACGCTCAAGCAACCCTCCGGCCTGCTGGACTGGGAAGCCTTGAGCGAGCTGCAACAGGAACTGCTCGACCACCCTTCGGCGATCATCGTATCGCCCGCGCCGATCTTCGGCGTCAAGCTGATCGAGACGGTGCAGAAAGTCTTCAGTTGGTGCGGCTACCCACTGTTGGTCGATGCAGAAAACTGGATGGCCCACCGGGGCGCCGCGCAGGTGATCCTGAATATCTTCCGCCACTCCCGAACCCCGGGTAACTACGTGATTCTGTCGGGGGATGTGCATTACTCGTTCGTCTACAAAGTACTGATCCGCCAGCGTAATGCCGGGCCGCACATCTGGCAGATCACCAGCAGTGGCATCAAGAACCAATTCCCGCCGCGCCTGCTGGAATGGTTCGATCGCCTCAATCGCTGGCTGTACTCACCCCGTTCGCCCCTGAACTGGCTCACCCGCCGTCGCCGCATGCAGGTGGTGCCGTACATCCCGGCACATGCCGAAGCCGGCGAACGCCTGTGGAACAGTGCGGGCATTGGCCAGGTGTTTTTCAACGAGCAGGGCCAGCCCGAGGCGATTTACCAGCACAACGCCAACGGGACGCCACCCACGCGCATGCTGGAACCGCAATAGCCCAGCCGGCGCCAATAATGGCGTTTAGCCACACTTTCATCGCCCCTTCTAAGCCGGCAAACCTCGTTGTACAGTACGCGCAGCCACGGAGTATCGGCGTTAACACCTGACTGGCCACAGTGAGCCAGCATCCTCGCAGGGAGCGCGCAGATGGGCGATACATCCGATTTTGATCCGTTGAAAAGTGAGCTTTTCGACGTCAACGCCGACCTGGTCCATGCCATCATGGAACTGGTCAGCGATGGAATCTGGGACTGGGATGCCAACACCGGGTTTGTCTATCGCAACCCCGGCTGGTACGAAATGCTGGGCTACGATCACCACTCCCTGGAAAACACGGTTTTCACCTGGGAAAGCGTGATCCACCCCGACGATTACCCCCATGTGATGAAACTCTTCGACGACTACATCAACAGTCGCACCCCCCTTTATCAGGCCGAATATCGCTGTCGCAAAAAAGACGGCACCTGGTTGTGGATCGAAGACCGAGGCTACATCATCGCCCACAACCCCGATGGCTCGGTGTGGCGCATGGTCGGCGCCCACCGCAGCATTCATCAACGCAAACGTTCCCTGGAACAGCTAGAGCGGCGCAACCAATCCCTTGAAGCGCTGGTAGCCGAACGCACCCGCGAACTGTCGCGGGTCAACCAGCAACTGCAGTTGCAACTGGACGAAAACCGCTCCCTGGCCGAGCGCGATACCTTGACCCGGATTGCCAACCGCTATCGCCTGGAAAAAGTCCTGTTCGAGGAGTGCGAGCGCGCCCAGCGGTTTCGCCTGCCGTTGGCGGTGATTGCCATGGATGTCGATGATTTCAAGCCCATCAACGACCAGCACGGTCACGCCGTAGGTGATGCCACGCTGTTGCGGGTGGTCGAACGCCTGGAACACTGCGTGCGCCAGGGCGACCTGCTCGCGCGCTGGGGAGGCGATGAGTTCATGGTGGTCCTGCCCAAAAGCACCATGGAAACCGCCAGGAAGCTGGCCGAGCGCATCCGCCAGGCCATTCACGACATCCCCCCCGTGGGCGATTTCAAGGTGACCTTGAGCCTGGGGCTGGCGCAACGCCTCCCTGACGAGCCCCCCACCAACCTGATGGCCCGGGCAGACCAGGCGCTGTACCGGTCCAAGGCAGCGGGCAAGGACCGGGTTTCACAGTAACCGCGCACAGGCTCCGACAGTCCGCACTACACCAGACTGTAGGAGCCCAGATCAGTAACGCGCGTCCACCGGCTTACCGCCGTTCGGCCAGTCCTTCACCTTGTCCGGGAAGTCCGGGCGTGGTTTTTGTGAGAAGTAGGCAGCGACGTCTACCGCTTCCTGGTCCGACAAGCCGCCCTGGCCCAGCGGGAATTTCTCGTGGAAGCCGATCGGCATGTTGCGTTTGACGAACGCTGCCGCCGTGTAGGTGCGGGCCATGCCGGCGCCGATGTTGAAGGACTGATCGCCCCACAACGGTGGGTACACCAGGCTGCCGTCGGCGCGGGCCAGGCCCTCGCCGTCGTTGCCGTGGCACACCGCGCATTGCTTGGCGTAGACCTGCTCGCCATTGGCCAGGTCGGGCTTGATGGCCGGGTCGATCTTGCCTACGCCACGGCCGGGGACTTTGTCCTCGGGCTTGGTGTTGTTTTTCATCCAGTCGAAGTACGCCACCATCGCCTGCATGTCCGCCGATTGTGGTGGCACGGGCTTGCCATTCATCGAGCGGCGGAAGCAACCGTTGATGCGCTCTTCCAGGCTCACCACCTTGCCAGCACGCGGGGCGTAGCTGGGGAAGAATGCCGACACACCCACGAACGGCGAACCATCAGCCACAGTGCCAGCGTTGAGATGGCAACTGGTGCAGTTCAGCGAGTTGCCGACATTCTCGGGCAGCAGTTCCTTGGTTTGCAGGTGCAGGCGCATGCCGCGTACCACCTGGTCGGCATTCGGCGCCGCCAGCAGGTTGGCCAGGCGCGGCGTCTCGAACGCCGAGGAGTCGGTGCTGACCGGGTTGAGCTGGTCACGCATTTTCTTCACCTGGGCGGTGCTGATTGGCGTGCCTTCGTTACCCCAGCGCGTGCGCACAAAGGTGAGGATTTCCGCTACTTCGTTATTCCCCAGGCGTGCGAAGCCCGGCATGGTGTAGACCCGGGGATGGGCGGCGGTCTCGGCGGTTTCCCAACCGGTGAGGGTGATGTGCAGCAGCGAGGTCGGGTTGCTGGCCACCACGCCGGCGTTGCCGGCCAATGCCGGGAACAGGCCCTTCACGCCCGCGCCGTCGCTGCGGTGGCAATCGCTGCAAAACTGCATATAGCCCAGGCCGCCCCGGCTGGTGAACAAGTCCTTGGGCAGTTCGACAGGGCCTTTGGCGACAGCCGGCATCGGCAAGTCGTCCTTGCCCGGTGGCAGGGATTTGAGATACGTCGCAATGGCCGTCAGGTCGGCATCCGTGAAGTGCTGGGTGCTGTGACGGATCACGTCCACCATGTTGCCCGACACGGTGGCAAAGCGGTTCTGCCCGGTCTTGAGCAACTGCACGGTGTCTGGCACCGTCCACAGGTTACGCAGGCTCAAGGCACGCCAGTGTTCGACGGTTTCCCCGCCCAGGTAGTGCTCGCCGCCGCTGCCGGTGTCGCTCATGGCTTTTTCCTGGAAGGCGATACCCCGCGGGGTATGGCACGAGCCGCAGTGGCCGAGGCCCTGGACCAGATAGGCGCCGCGGTTGAGCACTGCATCCCGGGCCGGGTCGGGCTGGAACGGTTGTTTGTCGAGGAACATGAAATTCCACAACGCCAGGCCCCAGCGCTGGTTGAACGGGAAGCCCATGTCTGCCTCAAGGTTGACCTTTTTCACCGGCTCGACGGCTTGCATCAGGTAGGCGAACAGGGCCCGCATGTCCTCTTCGCTCATCTTCGCGTAGGACGGATACGGCATCGCCGGGTACAGGTTCATGCCGGCCGGTGTCACGCCTTCGCGCATCACGCGGTCGAACTGTTCGAAGCTGTATTGACCAATCCCGGTCTCACGGTCCGGGGTGATGTTGCTGGAGTAGATGGTGCCCATGGGCGTGTTCAGCTCCAGGCCACCCGCCATCTCGGCGCCTTGCTTGGCGGTGTGGCAGGCGATGCAGTCACCCAGTTGGGCAACGTATTTGCCCTGGGCGATCAGTTCGGTATCGGGTTTGGCGGGTTCGTTGGCGTGCAGGGGAAGCGCAAGACACAGCGTCGCCCCCATCAAGGCCAAACGTGACAGAGAAAGGGCCATCGCATTATTCCTTTAATAACCTGGCCTGGGGGTTGGCCCCTGGGTACAGGTTTTGTCTTCGTTTTTATGAGGTCATCAGGCGGATAACCGGGGCTGGGTAAGCCCCGGTTGTGTTGTAGCGGATTTTCGATGGTGGCCCGTTGATATGGATCAGGGCCGAAGCGCTTCAGGCGTTTTGCAGGTAGTGCGCAGCGTCGAGTTCGATCATCACCGGCTGAGGGGTGGCGGCCAGGCTTTGCAACAACGCGTGCAAGGCCTGTGGCGTGTCGGCCATGTGGTGGGCGACGTGGCAACTGCGGGCCATCGCGGCAAAGTCCGGGGTCAGGATATCCACCCCCAGCGGCGTGATTTCCCGGGCCTGCATATAGTCCCGGATCTCGCCGTAGCACTGGTTGTTCCACACCACCAGGATCACGCCGATGCCGGCCTCGCGGGCCGCGATCAGTTCGTTGCTGGCAAACTGCAGGCCGCCATCGCCCACCAGCGCCACCACCGATCGCTCGGGCTTGGCCAGCTTGGCGCCGATTGCCGCTGGCAATCCGTAGCCGAGGGTGCCGTAGCCGGTTCCGGCATTAAACCAACTGTTGGCAGCCGGGGCCTGGTAGCCCACCGCGCCCTGGTACACCGGCTGGGTCGAATCGCCGACGATCAGCGGGTCGACCAGGCTGTCGCGCAGCAGGTCCAGCAAGCCTTGCAGCCCCTGCTGCTTGGCATTCCACGTCTCGCGCTCCAGGCGGTTGACGCGCTGCACGCTGTCCTGCGCCCAACGCCCGCTCGGCGCCGGCGGACGGACCTCATCCAGCAGCGCCTGCAACCCTTCGCGGGCATCGCCCACCAGCCCGACATGGGCGCGTTGCACGCCCATGACTTGCATCGGGTCGATATCCAGGCGGATCAGCGGCGCCTTGAATTTCAGTGGGCCAAGGCCGAAGAAGTCGTAGTCGGTCTCTCCCAGTTCAGTGCCCACGGCGAGGATCACATCGGCCTCGTCAAACAACGAGCGGCCGTGCCTGGAAGACTGCACGCCGTCCAGCAACAACGGGTGGCCCATGGGCAGCAAGCCACGAGCATTGGTGGTCAGGGCCACCGGCGCTTGCAGGCGTTCGGCCAGTTGCTGCAAGACTTCGGCGCAATCACGGGCGCCGCCGCCAGCGAGGATCAGCGGCCGCCGCGCCTCATTGAGCAGGCTCAACGCCGCCCGCAGCGAGGCCGGCGCCGGAGCCGGGGCGCCTGGCAGGCTGCGGGGCATCAGGTTGAGGTCGATGGCGGGCATGTCCAGCACATCCAGGGGGATTTCCAGATGCACCGGACGTGGGCGGGCGCACTTGAACACGGCGAAGGCGCGGGCCAGCAATTCCGGCAATTGCTCCGGCGATTGCAGGGTATGGCTGAACGCACACACACCAGCGACCATCGCGCGCTGATCCGGCAGCTCGTGCAGGTGCCCGTGGCCCAGGCGCAGGTGTTCGCGGCGGTTGGTGGTGGAAATCACCAGCATCGGCACCGAGTCGGCATAGGCCTGGCCCATGGCGGTCAGAATATTGGTCATGCCGGGGCCGGTGATGATGAAACACACCCCCGGCTTGCCGCTGGCGCGGGCGTAGCCGTCGGCCATAAAGCCGGCGCCCTGCTCATGGCGCGGGCTGACATGGCGCAGGCGGCTGCCGTGCAGGCCGCGATAGAGCTCGACGGTGTGCACGCCGGGGATGCCGAACACGGTATCTACCCCATAACCTTCCAGCAGGCGAACCAGGGACTGGGCGCAGGTGGTCATTGCTCATTTCCTTCTTATTGTTCTGTGTCGATTGGCCAGACCTTAGGGCGCGCTCGGAGGGCGGACAAGCAAAAAATTTACCGGCCATTGGCAAAAAAAATTCACGGATTGCCGCGCGTCAAAGCCCGCCACCCAGCTGCGATTTCACCCACTCGCCAAATGCCTGTACCACCGGGCGCTCGACTTTCTGGTGATCGGCCACCAGGTAATAGCCACGGTTGGACTCAATCTCGGTCTCGAACGGCCGCACCAGCAAGCCCCTGGCCAGGGCCTCGCCGCTGATCAGGTTGTCGCCCATGGCGATACCCTGGCTGGCGATGCACGCCGACTGCACAAAGTGCGCATCGGCAAACACGATGCCGCGCTGCACGTCCACATTCGGCGCCCCGGCGGCGGCCAGCCAAACGCGCCAGTCGGAGTAGTCGATCATATGCAGCAACGGCGCACCGGCCAGGTGTTCCGGGTTCTTCAGGCCGCCCATGGTGTTGACCAGGCGCGGGCTGCACACCGGGAAGTAGCGCAGCGAGACGATCTTCTGCACATGCTGGTTGGGCCAGTCGCCCATGCCGTAGGCGATAAACAGGTCGGCGCCGTGGTCGCTGGTGTCGTCCGGGGTGCGCGGAGAAATCAGGTGCAGTTCGACCTGTGGATAAAGTGCCTGGAAGTCGGCGATATGGGTGCACAACCAATAGGTGGCAAACCCCGCCGGGCTGCTGATACACAGGCGCCCGCTGACCTGCTGGCCATCGAAACGCTGCCCGGCCTCGAGGATATTGGCCAGCAGCCCGTGGATATCCCGGGCATAGCGCTCGCCCTGCCAGGTGATGCGGATATTGCGCCCGGTGCGCTCAGTCAGGGCAAAACCCAGGGTCTGTTCCAGGCTCTTGATCTGGTGGCTGATGGCGCTGGGGGTGAGGTTCAGCTCGGTCGCGGCCTCGGACACGCTGCCCAGCCGGGCCACCGCGTCCAGCGCCCGCAAGGCGGTCATGGAGGGGTAACGCATGGATGTTCACCTGCTCAAAGATACCCGCACCATAGCCGCAATCGCGCCTGAGACATAGCCGCCGGCGCGCGGGACAGTTGAATTAAATTTCAATATCGAGCGAAAAATGCTCGATTGACCTCAAGTGGCCAGTGGCTATTCTCGACCTGCATCACGGCATTCCAAGACTGGCCGGCGATGGTCGTCAGCGATGACGTGGGCATTCTGGATAAATGCGGTGTTCTGGCGTTTTTCGCTGGCAAGCCAGCTCCTACAGGGGGCGGTGTCCAGGTTGATCAATTTACAAAAATAAAGAGGGAAAACCCTTGAACCCAGTCACCCCGGTGGTCGCCATCGATGCTTTGCACAAGAGCTATGCCGCGCACCATGTTCTCAAAGGCATTTCCCTGCGCGCCAATGAAGGCGATGTGGTGTCGCTGATCGGCTCCAGCGGTTCGGGCAAAAGCACCCTGCTGCGTTGCATCAACCTCCTGGAAATCCCCTGCAGCGGCAGCCTGCGCATCAACGGCGAAGAAGTGCGCCTGAAAAAGGACCGCGCCGGCAACCCGCTGATCGCCGATCCTGACCAGGTGGCACGCCTGCGCACGCAACTGGGCATGGTGTTCCAGAGCTTCAACCTGTGGCCCCACCGCACCGTGCTGGAAAATGTCATCGAAGCACCGGTGTATGTGTTGGGTGAAGACCGCAAGGACGCCATCGCCCACGCCGAGCACCTGCTGGAAAAAGTCGGCCTGGCCAGCAAGCGCGATACCTTCCCCGCCTTCCTGTCCGGCGGCCAGCAACAGCGCGTGGCCATCGCCCGCGCCCTGGCCATGCGCCCGCGCGTGTTGCTGATGGATGAACCCACCTCGGCCCTCGACCCGGAACTGGTCGGCGAAGTGCTGAAGGTGATCCAGGGCATCGCCGAAGAAGGCCGCACCATGATCCTCGTCACCCACGAAATGGCGTTTGCCCGCGATGTATCGAGCAAGGTCATGTTTTTGCACCAAGGGTTGGTTGAAGAAGAAGGCACGCCCCAACAAGTCTTCCACAACCCCACCAGCGAGCGTTGCCGCCAGTTCGTCATGGCCCAGGACAATCGCGTTTGAACTGCCGCTTCCATCCTTCAAAACAATAACTTCGAAAGGGTCAAGCCATGCATAACTCTCTGAAATCCCTCGCCGCCGGCTGCGTGCTCGCCGTGCTGTCCCACAGTGCAATTGCCGCCGAGAAAATCGTCTTCGGCATCGCCCTGGAACCCTACCCGCCGTTCTCCGAAAAAGCCGGCAATGGCGCCTGGAGCGGCTTCGAGCCGGACCTGATCAAGGCCCTGTGCGAACGCCTGCAAGCCCAGTGCCCGCTCAAGGAAGTGTCCTGGGACGGTTTGATCCCGGCGCTGCAATCGAGCCAGATCGACGTGATCCTCAACTCCCTGAGCATCACCGAGGAGCGCGAAAAGGTCATCGCCTTTACCGCCCCGTACTACCAGACCCCGGCCATGTGGGTCGCCGACAAAAGCCTGGAGCTGGTCACCACCCCCGAAGGCCTCAAGGGCAAGCTGATCGGCGTGCAGGGCTCGACCTCCAACGCCACTTACCTCAAGGCCTACTACGCCAAGGGCTCGACCCTGCGCTACTACAACACCCAGGACGACATGACCGCCGACCTGCAAAGCGGGCGGATCGACGTGATGCTCGCAGACGCGCTGACCATCGAGCCGATGCTCAAGTCTGATGCCGGCAGCGGCCTGGCCGACAAGGGCCTGGCGCCCAAAGACCCGCTGTTTGGGTCCGGCATCGGTGCCGCTGTGCGCAAGGGTGACGACAGCCTGCGCGAGCAGCTCAACACCGCACTGGCGGCGCTCAAGGCTGACGGCACCTACGACAAAATTCGCAGCCGCTATTTCAGCGTCGATATTTCCGCGCAATAACGTCCAACGGAACGCGCCATGATTTCTTTGTCCGAACTCACCCAGCTGTTCGTCGCCGATGGCTGGCTCAACGCCCTGCTCCAGGGGGCGGTGGTGACCTTGCAGATTTCCGCCGGGGCATTTGTGCTGGGCCTGGGCATCGGCCTGCTGGTGGCCATGATCAAGCTCAAGGGCCCACGCTGGATGGTGCGCCTGGCCAACCTGTACACCACGCTGTACCGCGCGGTGCCGGAGCTGCTGCTGATTTTGCTGCTGTATTACGCCGGCACCGACCTGCTGAACATGGCGATGGCCGCCATGGGCCGCGAGAGCGTGACGGTCAACGGTTTTATCGCCGCCGTGCTGGTGCTGGGCATCGTCCAGGGCGCGTATTCGGCAGAGATCATTCGCGGCGCGATCCAGGCCATTCCCGTGGGCCAACTGGAAGCGGCGCGGGCCTTTGGCATCGAGCGCTGGCTGCTGGTGCGCCGGGTGTTGCTGCCGAGCATGTTGCCGTTTGCCATGGCCGGCCTGTCAAACCTGTGGCTGGTGCTGGTCAAGGACAGCGCGCTGATCAGCATCGTCGGCTACAGCGAGTTGCTCTCGGTGGGCAAACAGGCGGCCGGTTCCACCAAGCATTACCTGGTGTTCTACCTGGCGGTGGCGGCGGTGTATTTCATCATCACCCTGATTTCCAACGGCGCCTTCCGGGTGTTCGAGCGACGGATCAACCGCTGGATGCCGCAGCACTAAGGAGCGCAGCCGATGGACTTTTCATGGATCAACAGTTTTGGCAACGAACTGCTGCACGGCCTGGGCATCACCCTGAAGTTGCTGGCCTTGTCCGGGGTGTTTGGCTTCTTGCTGGCGGTGCTGGTGGCGTTGGGGCGCTTGTCGTCCAACCCACTGATCAGCGGGCCGTTGCGCGCCTATACCGCAGTATTCCGGGGCACGCCGCTGCTGGTGCAGATCTACATCCTGTATTACGGCGTGGGCAGCGTGTTTGCCAGCTACCCGCTGATTCGCGGCAGCTTCCTCTGGCCGTACTTGCGTGAAGGTTTCTGGTACGTGGCCCTGGCGCTGATTTTGTGTGTCGGCGCCTATGTCGGCGAAGTACTGCGCGGTGCCCTGCGCGCCGTGCCACGGGGCGAACTGGAAGCGGCGCGGGCGTTTGGCATGAAGCGCCTGATGGTGCTGCGCCGGGTCTGGTTGCCACGGGCCCTGGAGTTGGTCAAGCCGACGCTGGTGGGCGAAACCGTGCTGCTGCTCAAGGCGACTGCGCTGGCCTCCACCGTGGCCGTCACCGACCTGCTCGGCGCCGCCAACCTGGTGCGGGCACAGACGCTGCGGGTGTATGAGCCCCTGTTGGCGGTGGCGGTGATCTACATTGTCCTGGCGTTCGTGATCGAACACGTCTTCTCGCGCTGGGGCAAAGTCCCGCAGCGCCAGGCTTGAATCAATTTTAGGAGAACAAGGATGCGTTATTCACCGTTTGTCGAGCGCATTAGTGGCGAGTCCGTCAGCGCCTGGGATATTCACTACGCGGCCGTCGAAGCCCGTGGCCGTGGCGAAGATGTGATTGTGTTGAGCGTCGGCGATCCCGACTTCGCCACCGCCAGTGCCATCTGCGAAACCGCCGTCGACGCCCTGCGCGCCGGCGACACCCATTACACCCACGTCCTCGGCCGACCGGCCCTGCGCGAGGCGATTGCGGCCAAGCAAAGCCGTCTGCAAGGCATCGCCGTACACGCCGATAACGTGGCCCTGGTGGCCGGTGCGCAAAACGGCCTGTTCGCCACCTCGTTGTGCCTGTTCAGCCATGGCGACGAAGTGCTGGTGCCGGAGCCGATGTACCTGACCTATGAGGCGTGCATCCACGCCTCCGGTGCGCGCATCGCGACCATCGAGCAACCGGCGGCCAACGGCTTTCGCCTGACCCGCGCGGCCCTGGAAAAAGCCATTAGCGCCAAGACCCGGGGCATTGCCCTGGCCACGCCGTGCAACCCCACCGGGAACGTCTACAGCCGTGAAGAGCTGGAGTTGGTGGCGGAAGTCGCCCGCGAGCATGACTTGTGGGTGATTTCCGATGAGGTCTACGGCCAGATCACTTACGACCAGCCGCACCTGAGCATCGCCTCGCTGCCGGGCATGGCCGAGCGCACCGTGGTGCTCAACAGCCTGTCGAAAACCCACGCCATGACCGGCTGGCGCGTGGGCTGGGTGGTGGCGCCGACCGCATTGGTGGGCCACCTGGATAACCTGCTGCTGTGCATGCTCTATGGCTTGCCGGGGTTTATCCAGGAAGCGGCGATCAAGGCCCTGGAACTGGATGACGAGGTGGTGAGCGACGCGCGCACCGTGTATCGCCGCCGGCGTGACCTGGTGGTGGCCGGTCTGGGTGACATCGCCGACCTTGATTGCCGGGTACCGCAGGCCGGGATGTTCATGCTGGTGGACGTGCGCCGCACGGGGCTGTCGAGCATGGACTTTGCCTGGCAGCTGTTCCGCGCCACCGGGGTGTCGGTGCTCGATGCCCAGGCGTTTGGCGCCAGTGCCGAAGGCTTTGTGCGCATCTCCTTTACCGTCGCCGACGACACCCTCAAAGACGCTTGCCAGCGGATTTCCGGGTTTGTCGAGGGCCTGCGCGCCAACCGCTGAGTTTTATGTGGGAGCGAGCTTGCTCGCGATGCGGGCAACTCGGTCCCACAGGCACACCGCGGTGATGCCATCGCAGGCAAGCCAGCTCCCACCCTTTGATCGTCGCCGCTTCTGAATATTGAGGTTTCCCCCGTGACCGCTTCCGACCAATTCACTTCCACCCACTCCGTTGTCGGCGAGCACGCTGACCTGGTGTTGCACCACGGCCGTTTCTACACCCTCGACCCGGCCCAGCCATGGGCCGACGCGGTGGCGATTCGCGGGGGACGTTTTATCGCAGTCGGCACACTCGCCGACCTGCAACACCTGATCGGCCCGCAGACCCGCCAGCATGACCTGCTGGGCGCATTCTGCATGCCCGGCCTGCACGACATGCACACCCATCCGGACCTCGCCCTGGCGCCACGCTACAGCGATGACCTGGACGTGGGCATCGAAGATCCCACCCCCGAACAACTGGCGGCGGCGATCCACGCCTACGCCGATGCCCACCCAGGCGATGGCTGGATCTACGGCCAGTACTGGGTGCGCTATACCTTCCGCGAAGCCGGCCTGACCCCAGGGCGCGAGTGGCTCGACAGCATCATGCCGGACCGCCCGGTGGCGCTGCTGGACCGTATGTGGGGGACTATGATGGTCAACTCCTGCGCCTTGAAACTGGCCGGCATCGACCGCCACACCGCCGACCCGCGCAACGGCTATATGGAGCGCGACGAACTCAGCGGCGAGCCCAACGGCCTGATGATCGACGGTGCCTACGCGCTGATCCACGCGGCCATGCCGCCGACCCCGGTGGCGGTGCTGCGCCGGGCCTATCGCGACGGCGTGCATTTCCAGAGCTCGCGTGGCGTTACCGCGACCAAGTATGTTCACGTCTGCGAGCGACGCCTGGACGCCCTCAAGGAGCTGGACGATGCGGGCGAATTGAGCCTGCGCGTGGAAGCCGCGATCAGTTGGCAGGACGATATCTTCCCGGTGCGCCGGCGCTGGGAATTGCTCGGCGGCGAGCGTCACTACTATCGCAGCGCGCGGCTGAACGCCAACGCGGTGAAGTTCCACTTCGACGGCACCGTGGAGCCCAAGTCTTCGTACCTGATGACCCCCTGGGCAGCCGACTCCACCTGGCGCGGCAAGCTCAACCTGACCCCGGAACATATCACCGACATGGTGGTGGACATGGACCGGCGCGGCCTGCGGGTGATCGCCCATTGCACCGGCGACGGCGCTTCCGATGTATTTCTCGATGCGGTAGCCGAGGCGCGGCGGGTCAACGGTGACAGCGGCATTCGTCACCAATGTGCCCACAGCACCCTGCTACATCCGGGCAATCTCAAGCGCTTCAAGGCGCTGAACGTGATCGCCGAGTTCTCCCCGGCTGCCTGGTACCCGACGCCGTTTGCCAGCGGCGCCCGCTCCGGTTACGGCGCCGAGCGCCTCAAGCGCATCTACGACTTCAAAGGCGTGCTGGCCGAAGGCGGCCTGGCGGTGATGGGCACCGACTGGCCGGTGGCCTCGATTGACCCGTGGTTGGCCCTGGAAACCATGGTCACCCGGCAAAACCCCTGGAACCAGGAACCGGACTGCTTCGGCGAGCCGATCACCCTGGAGCAGGCACTGCAAGTGGCGACCCTCAACGGCGCCCACGCCATGGGCCTGGAGCACTCCACCGGCAGCCTGGAGGTGGGCAAGTGCGCCGACCTGATCGTGATCGACCGCGACCTCTTCGCCCAGCCCGCGCGCAACTACATCCACCAGACCCAGGTGCTGCTGACCCTGGTCGATGGGCGGCCGGTGTACGACCGCCTCAACACTTTTGAAGGCACGGCGCTGCAAGCCGTGTGGCAAGGCCTGCCGCCGGTGATCGAATGAATAGCGAGCGTATTGCGGTCACGGTAGTCTCGGGTTTTCTCGGCGCCGGCAAGACCACCCTGCTCAACCGTATCGCCCAGCAGCCGCAACATGGGCGCATGGCGGTGATCGTCAATGACTTCGGCGAGCTGAATATCGATGCGGCGATCATCGCCGAAGTCACCGACGCCGTGTTCAGCCTGCAGAACGGCTGCATCTGCTGCACCGTGCAAGAGGACCTGCTGGCGCAACTGGTGAGCCTGAACCAGATGCGCCCACGCCTGGATCGGATCGTGATCGAGTGCAGCGGCGTGTCCGACCCGCAACGCATTGTACAAACCCTGGGTTATCCACAACTCAAGGCGCACCTGTACCTGGATACGGTGATCACCCTGGTGGACGCCAGCGGCTACAGCACCCTGGAAGGTGAATTCGCGCGCTTGTCCAGGGCCCAGGTGGCGTGTGCCGACCTGGTGCTGCTGAACAAGGCCGACCTGGTCAGCGCCGCCGAACTGCAGCGCCTGCGCACCGAGATCGGAGCGCGTACGCGGGTGATCAGTACCGTCCAGGCGCAGATCCCCGACGCCCTGCTGCTGGGCGAACGCAACCCACGCAACGGCCTGACGCCGGTGCCGGCGCCGCACCACGAACTGTTCGAAAGCTGGACCTGGCAGGGCACCCAGGCCCTGCCGGCCAAAGCCCTGCGCGATTGGCTGGGGCAACTGCCCAAGGATTTGTTCCGCCTCAAAGGCCTGGTGCATTTACAGGGCAACGACCAACCCTTCTGGTTGCAACATGTGGGCAACCGCAGCCAGTTCACCCTGGCCGGCGGCGAGCATGCGCAGGATTCATCGCAACTGGTGTTCATCGCCCGACGTGGCAGCGAGCTGCGGGAGCGGCTGGAGACACAACTGCAAGAGATACAGGGCCTGTAGACGCGGATGACGATGAAGGCAGAGTGCCGCCTTGACCTTGCTACCCTGGCCCTTGAAAATGCCCGACGCTTTTTCGTCTCCCCGCTTACAGAAGTAGTGAAATTTCAATGTCCGATTCCCGTACTGAAGAATCCGTAGTCACCTTGCAATCCAAAGCTGAATACGAAAACGCCATCAATCTTTCACAGCATGTGCCAGCGGCCAAGAACATCAGTGAAATGGTGCTGGACGCGTTCCATACCTCCAAGGAAAGCGACCAGATCCGCGAATTGCGCATCGCCATCCGCCAGGCCCACGACGCCTTCGACGATGACCAGGCCTACGACCTGATGGGCCAGCTCAAACAGCTCAAGGACGCCGAAGCGGCCGACAACGCCGCCCTGGAAGACCTGAGCAGCAAGTTTTCGATCAGCCGCATCCTGTCCAGCTTCAAGGACGACCCCGAGTTCCAGGAACTGGTGTATGGCCTGGCACTCAAGGTGCTGAACCAGACCCACCAGGCCATCAGCAACCCGAGCGCCGGCAAGGGCAAGGCCGCGCGGGCGAAGAAGGAATTGGAAGTGTTTGTGATCAGCAAGGACGGGGTCAGCGTAACCCTGCCGCTGCGCACGCCGCGCTCCAAGCTCAATGTCGACCGCGAGGCGCTGGAGTTTTTGGGGTTCAGCTTTGTGGGCGAAGGGGATGAAGCGGAGCTTGAGAGTGAGAGCTTTGTGGATAACTCCGGTGTCGAGCAGCCTTTGACGCGCAAGAGCATCGTCACCGCGCTGCAACAGCAGACTGCGTTTGACGGTTACAGCATCGCCCAGCAATAAGCCCTACCCCCTCTAAATGTGGGAGCGGGCTTGCTCGCGAATGCGCAGTGTCAGTCACTTATTTGTTGATTGATACACCGCTTTCGCGAGCAAGCCCGCTCCCACAGGTAAGCAGCTCCGCGCTCTGGTTTTGCTGTTGCTTTTGATCTCAGGCGCCCCGTTAAACCACGATGGCCGCAGGCAGGTATTGCGCAGTGGGCACCCCGGCAGGATGCCGGGGTAGCCGCGACACGGCCATGGATGGCCGATCGCGGCGGGCCCACGGAGCAATGCCTGACTGCGGGCATGCCGAGCCTAGGCGAGGCACCGAGTGGTGGGGCAAGAGCCCTTTGCTTACTTTGGGGCTTTTCCAAAGTGAGCCGCCGTCAGGGCGGAACCCTAGGCCGCCGTTACCGCAGAAATGGATATGTACTCATACCAAACCACCCCCACAAAAAAGCCCCGCGCTTCTCTCGAAGGCGGGGCTTTTCATTGCATCCCAACTCAGTGGGCGTAAGTCAGCAGCAACTCTTTCGGCACCTGGAAATCCAGGGACATCATCACGCTCAAGGCCGTGATGGTGAAGATCGAGAAGACGAACAACTTGCGCGCCCAGACAGTGTCATCCACCGCCTTGTAGCCGGTCCAGGCCATGTACAACCAGTACATGCCCATGGCCGCGGCGACGGCGAGGTAGCTCATGCCGGCGTAGCCACTGAAGGTCAACATCAAGGTCGCCACAAGGAAGGCCAGGATGTAGAGCAGGATGTGTTTCTTCGCCACCTGGATGCCGCGCTTGACCGGCAATACCGGAATCGAAGCCGCCAGGTAATCGTTGAAACGGAAGATCGCAATGGCGTAGGAGTGCGGCATCTGCCACAGGCTGAACATCACCAGCAGCACCAGCGCAGCCATGTCGAAGCTATTGGTCACAGCGACATAACCAATCACCGGCGGCATCGCCCCCGACAGGCTGCCCACCAGCGTGCCGTGAACCGACTTGCGCTTGAGGTACAGGCTGTAGAGGCCGACGTAGATGACAAAGCCGATCACGGCAAACAACGCCGCCAGCGGATTGGCCACCGTGTACAGCAATGCCACGCCGGCAACACCGAGGACGGTCGCGAAGATCAGTGCCAGTTTCAGGGAGATCAGGCCCTGGACCAGCACACGATTCTTGGTGCGTTCCATCTTGATATCGATGTCACGGTCGATGCAGTTGTTGAACACGCAACCGGATGCCACAACAAGGGAAGTGCCGATCATTGCCGCCAGGAAGATGGCCAGATCGACATGCCCCTTGGAGGCCAGGAAGAAACCGCCTGCCACAGAAAGCACGTTACCGAAAATGATCCCCGGTTTGGTGATTTGGATAAAGTGCTTGAGCGACATCGGGTCTTACCTCACTTCGCCATCATGTAGGTGTGGATGCTGAACATGATCCACAACGACAGGCCGACCAGCAGCAGGATCACAATGGCCGTGAACACAAACGCAATCACGTTGTTGCGCTGGGCCTGGGAGCGATCCAGGTGCAGGAAGTAATACAGGTGGACAACCACCTGGATCACCGCGAACAACAGCACGATGGCCAGTGTCGTGGCCTTCGGCAAGGTTGGGTACATCACCAGGCCGAACGGGATGATCGTCAGGATCACCGACAGGATGAAGCCGATAGCGTAAGACTTTACGCTGCCGTGGCTCGCATCATGGCTGTCATGGGAGTGTGCATTAGCCATTACAGAGTCCCCATCAAGTAGACAACGGTGAAGACGCAGATCCAGACCACGTCCAGGAAGTGCCAGAACAGGCTCAGGCAGCTCAGGCGGGTCTTGTTGGTCGACGTCAGGCCATGCTTGTTGACCTGGTACATCATGATCGCCATCCAGATCAGACCGGCGGTGACGTGCAGACCGTGGGTACCGACCAGGGTGAAGAACGCCGACAGGAAGCCGGAACGGCTAGGGCCGTAGCCTTCGGAGATCAGCAGGTGGAACTCGTTGATCTCCATGGCGATAAAGCCAAGGCCGAGCAGGAAGGTCAGGCCCAACCACTTCAGCACGCCCGCCTTGTTGCCACGGAAGAACGCCAGCATGGCGAAGCCGTAGGTGATCGAACTGAACAGCAGCAAGGCGGTTTCGCCCAGTACGTAATTCAGTTCGAAGATGTCGTGGCCCGACGGGCCACCCGCTACGTTGTTTACCAGTACCGCGTACACCGCGAAGATCGATGCAAACAGGATGCAGTCGGTCATCAGGTAGAGCCAGAAACCGTATACGGTCATCTCGCCCGAGTCGTGGTGATGGTCATCGTGCCCATGGTCATCGACATGGGCGTGTCCAGCATTGGTCACTAAGTTCGACATGGTTTAAGCCTGTTCCAACGAGGTTTCAACACGGTTGGCCGGAATCTTCTTCTCGGCTACCAGGCGAGCGTGCTGCTCGGCTTCGATGCGCTCGATCACGTCGACCGGCACCATGTAGCCTTGATCATCACGAGCCGCGTGGATCACGAAATAGATCACGGTGCCAGCCAGGCTTGCGATGGCCAGCCACCAGATGTGCCAGATCATCGCGAAACCGAAGACCGTCAACAGCGCGCCCATCACCACGCCAGTGGCGGTGTTGTTCGGCATGTGGATCGGCTCGTAGCGCACAGGACGCTGGTACGCAGTACCGTTTTCCTTGGCTTCGGTGAACGGATCGATGGTCTCGGCCTTAGGCAGCACGGCGAAGTTGTAGAACGGCGGTGGCGACGAGGTCGACCATTCCAGGGTGTGTGCATTCCATGGGTCGCCGGAGTCGCAGGCGTTTTGCTTGCGGTCACGGATACTCACGTACAGCTGGATCAACTGGCAGGCAATACCGACAGCGATCATCACCGCACCGAACATGGCCACGTACAGGTACGGCACCCACTCAGGGTTGGTAGTGGCGTTCAGACGACGGGTCATGCCCATGAAGCCCAGTGCGTAGAGCGGCATGAACGCGACGAAGAAGCCGGTGATCCAGAACCAGAATGCAGCCTTGCCCCAGCCTTCGTGCAGCTTGAAGCCGAACGCTTTCGGGAAGTAGAAGCTGAAGCCAGCGATGTAGCCGAATACCGCACCACCGATGATCACGTTGTGGAAGTGCGCGATCACGAACAGGCTGTTGTGCAGCACGAAGTCAGCACCCGGGATGGCCAGCAGTACACCGGTCATGCCGCCGATGGCGAAGGTCACCATGAAGCCCAGGGTCCACAGAACCTGGCTGGTGAAGCGCAGGCGGCCGTGATAGATGGTGAACAGCCAGTTGAATAGCTTCACCCCCGTCGGGATCGAAATCAGCATCGTCGCCAGGCCGAAGAAGGCGTTGACGCTGGCCCCCGAACCCATGGTGAAGAAGTGGTGCAGCCAGACCATGAAGCCCAGTACGGAGATCGCGCCCGAGGCGTAGACCATCGAGTGGTGACCGAACAGGCGCTTGCCGGTAAAGGTCGAGATCACTTCGGAGAAGATACCGAACGCTGGCAGGATCAGGATGTACACCTCAGGGTGACCCCATGCCCAGAACAGGTTCACGTACATCATTGGATTGCCACCAAGTTCATTGGTGAAAATGTGGAAATCCATGTAACGGTCAAGCGTCAGCAGGGCCAGGGTAGCGGTCAGGATCGGGAACGAAGCCACGATCAGGACGTTGGCCCAGGTGCAGGTCCAGGTGAAGATCGGCATGTCCATCAGCTTCATGCCTGGGGTACGCATTTTCAGCACGGTGGCCAGGAAGTTGACCCCCGTCAGCGTCGTACCCAGCCCGGATAGCTGTAGCGCCCAGATGTAGTAATCCATCCCCACGCCCGGACTGTATTGCAGCCCCGACAATGGCGGATAGGCAACCCAACCGGTCTTGGCGAATTCGCCGACGCCCAGGGACAGGTTGATCAGCACGACGCCGGAAACCAGCAGCCAGAAGCTCAGGGAGTTGAGGAACGGGAACGCAACGTCACGCGCACCGATCTGCAGCGGCACTGCCAGGTTCATCAGGCCGGTGAAGAAAGGCATCGCCATGAAGATGATCATGATCACACCGTGGGCGGTGAAGATCTGGTCATAGTGTTCAGGCGGCAGGTAGCCAGGCGAACCCTCGGTGGCCATGGCCAACTGGGTACGCATCATGATGGCGTCGGCAAAACCACGCAGCAGCATGACCATGGCGACGATGATGTACATCACGCCGATTTTCTTGTGGTCGACCGACGTCAGCCACTCGGTCCACAGGTAGGTCCACTTCTTGAAGTAGGTGATTGCCGCAAACAGCGCCAGACCACCCAGCGCGATCATGGCGATGGTCACCATCACGATCGGCTCGTGGAATGGGACCGCTTCCCAACTTAATTTACCAAACATCGTTTACTCCTCTGCCCCGGCAGCTGAATGCGAATTTGCGTCCGTCCCTTCCACAGCAGCCACTTCTTTCTTCTCGTGCTTGACCGGCTTGCCTGGTTTCATCCCTTCATACTTATCGATGATTTTCTGAAACAGGTCCGGCGTGTACGAGGAGTACAGCTCTACAGGGTTGTTCTGGCTTGGCTTGGCAAGGGCTTCGTATTCAGCTTTTTCAAGCTGTTTTGGTGAGCTCTTGGCTTCTTGTACCCAGGCATTGAAGTCTTCCTGGGTGGTGGCGATTGCTTTGAATTTCATGCCGGTAAAACCCGCGCCACTGTAGTTGGCGGAGATACCGTCGAGCTCGGCGTTCTGGTTGGCAATCAGGTGCAGCTTGGTCTGCATGCCCGCCATCGCGTAGATCTGGCCACCCAGGCCCGGGATGAAGAACGAGTTCATCACCGCATCCGAGGTCACTTTGAAGTTGATCGGGGTGTTGGCCGGGAACACGATCTTGTTGACGGTGGCGATCCCTTGCTCGGGATAGATGAACAGCCACTTCCAGTCCAGCGCGACCACTTCGATAGTGATTGGCGGCACGTCGGATTCCAGCGGACGGTAAGGGTCCAGCTCGTGGGTCGACTTATAGGTGATGTAACCCAGGGCGATGATGATAAGTACAGGTACCAGCCACACCGCGATCTCGATCTTGGTGGAGTGCGACCACTTCGGCGCGTAGGTGGCCTTGGTGTTGGACGCGCGGTATTTCCAGGCGAACGCGAAGGTCATCACGATCACCGGCACCACGACCAACAGCATCAGCAAAGTGGCCGTGATGATCAGGTTACGTTGCTCCACGCCGACCTGACCCACAGGGTCGAGCAGCGTCCAGTTGCAGCCTCCCAGCAATAACATGCCGAAAAGCGGCACTATGCCTAGTAATCGGGTGTACCTGTTTTTACTCATCTCACGACCTCTAAAGCAGCTTGCGCAATGCAGTTGGGTTTTGATCGCCAACACTTCACCCTGCCAAGGGTTGGCATTTCTCTTCGATTGAATAAGGGCCTGCCCGGCGCTTCATGCGCTGATCGACACGTCCAGGTCTGGCGGTGAATTCTTATTCGATTTCGTTGGTCAAAGGCCTTGTTACAGACCAATTCCATTTGGTGCGGATAGTTGAAAGGCTGCCGGCACCTGGGGTCGCATGAAGCAATGTTTTCGCCTCTCGACCGCCCTATTTGCTCAGGGTTGAGCAGCACCGGACACTCAGTGCGGGCGATTGTAGTTAGCTAGCGATGTATAAACCATGACTTATAAAGAAATAATTTTTATCGATTCCAGCAATAATCCTGCGCCATTGTTGCAAAGGTTCGGGATCCTATCGCGTTTGATTCTCAACAAAAACCACAAAAAATGCTGTGTTATTGCCTAATGTGTCGCACCTCAAGGCCCCTTTCAGGGTCGCCAAACCCCAGGCAAGCCCGCTAAAAACAAGGCATTCGCCGATCACCAGAAGTTCTCGAGAGCACGCCGTGCGCGGGGTCGGCCGGGGTGGAAAGTGACAGGCAGCAGCCCCCGACCAATGGTCGATTAAGCGCCCTGGCGCGGGGTGGGAAACGTCCTGCGACGCCCTCAGTGTGACAACGTGTCGCACGTTGCGCGCCGCCAATCTTGTCCGGCGTCACGGTCCTTTCACAAAATCCCCGCACACAAAAACGCCCCGGCCTGCATCAGCAGGACCGGGGCGTTTTGTAGGACGATTTAAGCGCTGTGCTTGCGATTGCGGTAAATGCCCAGGGGCACCAGGATCACCGTCAACACGAACGCCACCAGCGCCCACTGCGCCAGGGACAAGCCCAGCACCGGCGGGTATGGCGTGCTGCAGAAACCATCGACCTGGAAGCCCAGGGGGAAGATCTTCGCCAGGGGCAGGTCATCGACAATCGGCTGCAGCACATCGACGCCGCAACTGATGGCCGGGTAGAACTGGGTGTACACATGATGCCCGGCGGCAGCGACACCGCCGAGGGCGCTGAGCACGACCAGCACTTCAAAGATCGTGACACTGCGTTGGGTACGCATGGCCGCGCCGATAAAGGCAAAGAGCGCAATCAGCAGCAAGGCATAGCGCTGCAGGATGCACAGCGGGCATGGCGCTTCACCCAGCACTATCTGCATATAGAGTGCGCCACCGATCAGCGCCAGGCAGATGATCCCCAGCAACACCAGGAAGCGCCGCTCCCGCCCCAACCGCATTTCGTCAATCATCCCCGTTTCCCTTTGCCTAATGATGGGTGTGCCAATGGCCGCAAGTTTACACACAGGAGGTGAAAATTTAGCAGTAGGCGTCGGCATCTTAGGCGCAGGCGGGTTAACGACACATTAATGTGGGGGGGTTCGGACGCCATCGCAGGCAAGCCAGCTCCCACATTTGAATGTATTCACACATCAAATTGTGGGAGCTGGCTTGCCTGCGATGAAGCCAATGCGGTTTAAAGACCTGCCGCTTATTCCAGCGCCGCCGCCGGCCCGAAGAACTCATACCGGCTCTGCTTCTCAGGCACACCGAGCGCCTTGAGGTGACGCTTGATCGCACTCATGAAGCCCTTCGGCCCCAGGAAGTAGGCATCCACATCACGCTCCTCAGGTAACCAGGCCGCCAGTTGCTCCTGAGTCAGCATGCCGAGCTTGTCCGCCGCCGGGCTGATGCCGTCGTCTTCGGCATAGCAGTAAAAGCGCTGCAATTGCGGATGACGTGCAGCCAGGGCATCGACCCAATCACGAAACGCATGCACGCCGCCATTACGCGCGCAGTGGATAAAGTGCACCGGGCGCTCGGTGGCCAGCGCCGCTTCCAGCATCGGCAGGGTGGGAGTGATGCCCACCCCGCCGCTGATCAGCACCAGGGGCTTGTCGCTGGGCACCAGGGTGAATTCCCCCGATGGCGGGAACAGGTCGATGGTCGCGCCCACATGCATCTGATCATGCAGATAGTTGGACACGCGCCCGCCCGCTTCGCGCTTGACACTGATGCGGTACAGGCCCGCGTCGGTGCGCGCCGACAATGAATAGTTGCGGCGCACTTCTTCGCCATCGAGGATCAGCTTCAGGCCGATGTACTGGCCGGGCTCGGCAGCGAGGATTGGGCCGTTGTCCACCGGGGCAAAGTACAGGGAGATGATTTCACTGCTCTCCTCCACACGCTTGACCAGCAAAAACGGGCGCGCCCCACGCCAGCCGCCAACGGCCTGGGCTTTTTCGTCGTAGATCGCGCTTTCTGCGCCGATCAGGATGTCGGCCAACTGACCATAGGCCGCGCCCCACGCGCTCATCACTTCTGGGGTCGCGATTTCGTCACCCAGCACCTCGGAAATCGCCCGCAGCAGGCAGTTGCCGACAATCGGGTAGTGCTCCGGGAGGATTTGCAGGGCCACGTGCTTGTTGATGATCTTGGCCACCAGGTCGCCCAACTGGTCCAACTGGTCGATATGCCGCGCGTACATCAACACGCCGTTGGCCAGGGCACGGGGCTGGTCGCCGCTGGCCTGGTGGGCCTGGTTGAACAGCGGGCGCACTTCGGGGTATTCGGACAGCATCATGCGGTAGAAGTGGGTGATCAGGGCTTCGCCACCGCTTTCCAGCAGCGGCACAGTGGACTTGACGATGGCACGGTCTTGAACGCTAAGCATGGGGAGACTCCTGAGCCTTTGGGGCTTCTGAATGATTACCCTGTAGCACTCAGTATTCGTGCCAACTAATAAACCTATATTTATCAGTGATTTAATTTAGAAGTAGTCAATATGACCTCCTACACTTTATAGTCACTAGGACTACAAGGAGTCATTATGACTGCACACTCCCTGCTCACCACCCTGCTGCCACTGGTGGCTGACCTGTCCCGCGAACTGCCGGAAGGCGAACGTTACCGACGCCTGCTGCAAGCCATGCGCACCCTGCTGCCCTGCGACGCCGCCGCGCTGTTGCGCCTGGACGGCGAATGGCTGGTGCCGCTGGCCGTGGACGGCCTGAGCCCGGACACCCTGGGCCGGCGCTTCAAGATCAGCGAACACCCGCGCTTTGCCGTGCTGCTGAGCGGCCCCGGTCCGACCCGTTTCGACAGCGACAGCGAACTGCCCGACCCCTACGACGGCCTGGTCGATGGCCTGCACGGGCACTTGGAGGTCCACGACTGCATGGGCTGCCCGCTGTTTGTCGATGATCATCCCTGGGGCCTGCTGACCCTGGACGCCCTGGACACCGAACGCTTCGAGCGCGTCGAACTGGACGCCTTGCAGGCCTTCGCCAGCCTCGCCGCCGCCACGGTCAATGTGGCCGAACGCATGGAACACCTGGCCCTGCGTGCCGAGGACGAACACCAGCGCGCGGAAATCTATCGCCAGGCCAGCGGCCAGCAGCACAAGGAAATGATCGGCCAGAGCAAGACCCACAAACGCCTGGTGGAAGAAATCAAACTGGTGGGCGGCAGCGACCTGACCGTGTTGATCACCGGCGAGACCGGGGTTGGCAAGGAGCTGGTGGCCCAGGCCATCCACGCGGCCTCGCCCCGCGCCGAGAAACCGCTGATCAGCCTCAATTGCGCCGCCCTCCCGGAAACCCTGGTGGAAAGCGAGTTGTTCGGCCATGTGCGCGGCGCGTTTACCGGCGCGCTGAATGAGCGTCGGGGCAAGTTTGAATTAGCCAATGGCGGCACCCTGTTCCTCGATGAAGTGGGTGAGTTGTCGCTGACGGTCCAGGCCAAGCTGCTGCGGGTCCTGCAAAGCGGGCAGTTGCAGCGGCTCGGTTCGGATAAGGAGCACCAAGTGGACGTGCGCCTGATCGCCGCCACCAACCGCGATCTCGCCGAGGAAGTACGCAACGGCCGCTATCGCGCCGACTTCTATCACCGCTTGAGCGTGTACCCCCTGCAAGTGCCGGCCCTGCGTGAACGCGGGCGCGATGTGTTGCTGCTGGCAGGCTTTTTCCTTGAGCAGAACCGCTCGCGCATGGGCCTGGGCAGCCTGCGCCTGACCAGCGATGCCCAGGCGGCGTTATTGGCCTATGGCTGGCCCGGGAATGTACGCGAGCTGGAACACTTGATTGGCCGCAGCGCGCTGAAGGCCCTGGGCAATTGCCGCGAGCGGCCGAAGATCCTCAGCCTCAGTGCCAAGGACCTCGACCTACCCAATGAGTCTGCGCCATTGATCGAAGCGCCCGTGGAACTCGCACCGGTGACCGGCGATCTGCGCCAGGCGACCGCGCACTACCAAAGGCAAGTCATCGGCGCTTGCCTGGAGCGCCACCAGCACAACTGGGCCAGCGCCGCCCGCGAACTGGGCCTGGACCGCGCCAACCTGGGGCGCATGGCCAAGCGCCTGGGCCTGAAGTAACGCGGATCACCCTGTAGGAGCTGGCTTGCCTGCGATAGCGGTGGGTCAGTCAGCATAGGCATTGCTGATTCACCGCTATCGCAGGCAAGCCAGCTCCCACATTAGATCTTCTTACACATTAGGTTTGCTTCGGCTGAAAAAGTGGGCTCACAGGTGCAACCGCCCTGGGCTTACGAAACACCAACACATTCCCCAGCATCACCAGCACCAACCCGGCCAGCGCCGGGGCGGTCCATTGGTAGCCTTCGACCAGCGCCGAGACGTTCAGCGCCACCACCGGGAACAATACGGTGCAATACGCCGCCCGCTCCGGGCCCATGCGGCCGACCAGGGTCAGGTAGGCGGTAAAGCCAATCACCGAACCGGGGATCACCAGGTACAGCAACGAGCCGATGTAGCGGGTGTTCCACTCCATCTCAAATGGAATGCCCTGCACTACGCAGTACAGCGCCAGCATCGAGGCGCCATAGGCCATGCCCCAGGCGTTGGTGGTCAACGGCTTGAGCCCGGCTTTCTGTTGCAGGCTCGACAGCATGTTGCCCGCCGAGAAACACAGGGTCCCCAACAGCGCCAGGCACAGCCCCAACAGCGTCTCGGGGCTGGCGGTATGCCCGGCCAGTTCGGGCCAGAACAAAAACCCCAGGCCCAGCAAACCAAGGCCACCGCCCAGCAATACATTGCGCGCGATTTTCTGGCCGAAGAACACCCGGGCATTCAGCGCATTCCACAACGTCGCGGTAGAGAACACCACGGCCACCAGGCCGCTGGGGATCCACTGACTGGCCGTGAGGAAGCACATGAAGTTCACGCAAAACAGGCACAAGCCCTGGGCCAGGCAGATCAGGTGCCCACGGCGGTTCATCACCTGCAATTTGCGGCTGAGCAGCAGCAACACAAACAGCACCAGCGCCGCCAGGCCGAAGCGATAGACGATCGAGACCGGAATCTGCACCACGCCCAACTGCCACTTGAGGGCGATCCAGGTCGTGCCCCAGATCAGCACGGTCAGTAAATACAAAGATAGGTTCATGGCGTACTCCGGTGGTTGAGCCACAGTTTCACCCCGCCTTGCTGCCAGGCACTTGCAGATTCTTGCGCTTTTGTCGGGCCGAGGGATCACAGCGCCGGCCGCCGGGAGTAGGATGCAAGGCGTCGGAGAGAACCCCATGCCTGCACTGGAAAACCTACAAGTCTTCAAAGCCCTGAACAGTTCGCCCAACGCTCGCCTTGAGCTGTGCGCCGAGCTCGGTGACGGCTTGTCTGCGGCTTTGTGGAGCAACCACCACGACTCCCAGGACTACGAAGCGCCCAGCCATCACACCCTGTCCTGCTACGTGGGCGGCGGCACCGAGACATTTCGCCGTGGCCAGCCCGGCACCAAGGGCGGCCCCGATAAATTGTGCATCCTGCCCGCCGAACATCAGTCGGCCTGGGTGATCAACGGCGAGATCCGCCTGGCCCACGTGTACTTCAGCCAAGAGCAATTTGCCCTGGGTTGCATCACCCTGCTGGACCGCGAACCCAGGGCGCTGCAACTTCGCGAAAGCACGTTTTTGGAAGACCCGCAGCAAGCCCGGCGCTTTCACCAACTCATCGGCCTGAACTGGCAGGAACCCGCCGAACGCCTGCTGACCAGTAGCCTGGCCCATGAAATGCTCAGCCACACCCTGCTCAGCCAGGTCGGCCTGCGCGAAGGCTTGCGGCTCAAGGGCGGATTGGCGGCGCATCAACGCCGCCAGTTAGTGGACTACATCGAGCAGCAACTGGCCGAGCCGATCAGCCTGGGGCAACTGGCGGGGCTGTGCGCCTTGTCGGAATACCACTTTGCGCGGATGTTTCGCACAAGCTTTGGCCTGCCGCCCCACCAATATGTGCTGACCCGCCGCCTCGCGCAGGCCCAGGCCCTGTTGCGCAGCGGGTCAATGCCGCTGGGGGAGATTGCCCTGGCATGCGGGTTCTCCAGCGCCAGCCACTTTACCAACCGGTTTCGCCAGGCGATGGGAGCGACACCGGGGGAATATCGGCAGGCGTTCCGACCCTAGTTGCCTTGACACAAAACTAATGTGGGCATGGGATTTTGTGGGAGCGGGCTTGCTCCCACATTGTTCAATCGCGGCTTTGCGCCAGGACCACGGCCACTCGATCTTCCAACGCCTTGATCCGACTCCCCTCCACCACATAGTTGTTGGTCAGCATCGAAAACACCAACCGCCGCCCCCCCGCATCGGTGATGTAGCCCGTCAACGAAGACACCCCACCCATCGACCCCGTCTTGGCCTGCAGGTTGTTTTGCGCCGCAGTCCCGCGCAGGCGGTAACGCAGGCTGCCGCCACCGAGGCGATCCGGGTTACCGGCGATGGGCAGCGCGTCGTACCAGGCGTTGAACCACGGCTGCTTGTTAATGGCCAGCAACAGGTCGGTGAAGTTCTGCGCCGACACCAGATTACGTCGCGACAAACCCGAGCCATCCACCTGGCTTAATGTTGCCGGGTCCAGGCCCTGGCGCTTGAGAAAGTCAGCCACCGCCGCAACACCGGCCGCCGCCGTGCCGGCATTCGCCTGTTGACGTCCCATGGCCTTGAGCAACGCTTCGGCCATGCTGTTGTTGGACAGTTTGAGCAAGGGCCTGATCAGTTCCTGCAACGGCGCCGACTGGTGCGTCGCCAACACCGTGGCGGTGGCCGGGCTGACACCACCGATCACGCGCCGACCCTGCACGCTGATCCCCTGCTGCGCCAAGGCCTGGGCAAACAGATTGGCCACCAGTTGCGTCGGCTCCCACACGCTGACCCATTGCCGGCTTTGCGTCCCCGGCGTCAGCGTGCCACTGAGGCGCAGCAGGTTGCTGCCATGCTGGCGATTGAGCCCATAGCTGTTGCCCGGACCGCTGAGCGCCAGGTTGCTCAGTTGCACATAATCAGTAGGCGGGCTGAGGGTGACGCCCAGCGGTTGGCCGACCGCCATGGGCGCCTTGGCCGTGACGATCAAGGTGCCCGCATCAAAATCAGCATTGGGCGACACGGTCAGTGCGGAAATCTGCGCGCCGTAATACTTGTCTTCGTCGTCGTGGGCCCAATCCACACCCAGGCGTTCGGCGTCGAACCAGCTGTCATCGAACACCAGGTCGCCGTCGATCTGCCGGATGCCCTGCGCGGCCAGGTTCGCCGCCAGGGCCTGGTAATCCGCCCACTGGATCGTCGGGTCGCCCAGGCCTCGCAGGTACAGATTGCCCAGCAGGCGCGAGCCTTGTCGGCTGCCGGTGCTCAGCAACTGCGTAGAAAACCGATACTGCGGGCCCAGTACATCCATGGCCGCCGCCGTGGTCAGCAGTTTCAGGCTGGAGGCCGGCACCAGCCGCGTGCGGGGGTTGTGCTGGTACAGCGTGCTGCCGCTGCGGGCGTCACGCACCACCAACGAAACGCTGGCCCCGGCCAGGGCCGGATCGGCCAGCAATTGCTCCAGCGCCTGCTCGCCGGTTTTCGAAGGGCTGGCACAGCCACCCAACAACAGGCTTACGCCCACCAGCATGGCGCTGGTGTGTATCCATCGTCCCAACTGCATCAAACCGTCCCGGCAATCCTCAAAGAGCGCAACGCTAGCAGCTCAGGCCGCCAGCGTCATCGCCGACGGTCAGAACTCCAACGTGCTGGACAACGACACCTGGCGCGCATCGCCCATGGACACAAACAACCGGCTGACGGCCGAGGTGTAGTAGGTGCGGTCAAACAGGTTCTTCACATTGAGCTGGAACTTGACCTTCTGCCCGTCGACCTTGGTGTCATAGGTGGCAAACGCATCGGCCACGGTGTAGCCCGGCAGGTCGAAGCTATTGAGTGCATCGCCGGCCCGCTCGCCGACGTAACGCGCACCGGCACCGACGCGCAGCTGGTCGCCGCCGACGATAGTGCCGAAGTCGTACACGGCTGAAACAGAACCGGAATTTTTCGCCACGTTTTGCAGGCCTTTGCCTTTGTAGGCCGGGTGCTCGGTGACTTCGGCATCGGTGTAGGCATAGCTGCCGATCAGGCTCCACTGGTCGGTCAACTGCCCGCTCAGGTCCATTTCCAGGCCACGGGAGCGCACCTTGCCGGCGACGCTGTAGATCGAGGTCGCGCCCTCGGTGATCGACACCAGCACGTTGCGTTTGTGGATATCAAACACGGCCACGTTGGCGGTAATGCGCCCCGGCATATCGAACTTGGCCCCAAGCTCCCAGGACTTGGACTGTTCCGGGGCGATGCTGCCGTCGATCACCATCTTGTTGTCCAGCGGCGCAATGGTGGAGTTGGGTTTGAACGATTCGGTGTAGCTGCCATAAAACGACAGCTCATCGGTGTAGCGGTACACCAGGCCGGCGCGGGGCACCCACTTCTGGCCGTTGCTGTCGGTGTTGGCCGTGAACGGGCGGCCCTTGCCGGCGTACTGGTCGTACGTCTGGAAACGCGCACCGCCGACCAGGATCCACTGGTCAGTCAGGTGGATGGCGTCCTGGAAAAACACCGAGTCGCTGCGCAGCAGGTCAGTCTGGTTGCTGTCCGGCGCGCTGACGGTGGTGCCCGCCACTTCGCGGCCGTACACCGGGTCGTTGTAGTTGAACACGCTGCGGCTGGCCTGGCGGATCAGGTCGGCGCGGTAGATTTTGCGGTATTCGTCATCCAGGCCAAACACCAGGTCATGGCGCATGCCGGCCACGTCCACCTTGCCTTCGAGGCTGACGGTAGTGAAGCGGTCGGTGGTCAGCGCGCCCTGGGTACCGTCCATATTGCGCGTCAGCACGCCGTTGGCGTTGACCTTGCTCACGCGCACCTGGCTGGCGTCGTAGGTTTCGCGGTTCCAGCTGTAGCCGAAGTGGGCCTTCCAGTCGTCGTTCAGGTCATGGTCGACCTCAAGGCGATACAGGTCGGAGCGGCCTTCCATATTGTTGAACGGCTCATCCAGGCGGCGCGTGGCGGGGATATCCAGGGGGTGATTGGTCGTGGGGTCGATGGCCGTGCCACGGTCGAACGGCGAGAGAAACTCGCGGTGCTCGTAGGCCAGCAACACCTTGGTGGCGTCGCCGTACCAGGCCAGGGATGGCGCGATCAGGCTTTCGCGGTAAGTGCCGAAATTGCGCCAGTAATCCTCATCTTCGTGGTCGAGAATCAAACGATAAGCCAGGCCGCTGTCGCCAATCGGGCCGGTGGTGTCGAGGTTGCCGCCGCTGCCGTTCTTGCCGCTGCCATAGGTCGAGCCGCGCACGGTCAGGGCGGTGGATGGGGTCAGCTCGGGTTTCTTGCTGACGATATTGATCACCCCGCCGGGGTCCTGGATGCCATACAGCAACGACGCCGGGCCCTTGAGCACTTCGACGCGCTCGGCGGTTTCGTTCAGCGCCCGGCCCTGCACCACGGGCATGCCGTCGCGCATGACCGAGCCATTGCGGTTGTCGCCAAAGCCCCGCAGCATCACCGCATCCTGGGTGCTGCCCAAGGTGTTGGCCTGGGTGATGCCGCTGACGTTGGCCAAGGCATCGTCGAGGTTGCGCGGCACCTGGTCGCGCATCACCTGGGCCGGCACCATGTTCACGGTTTGCGGGGTTTCCAGCAACAGGCCCTGGGAGCGCATGACCGAGCTGGTGGGCGGTGGCTGGTAGCTGGTGGCTTGCTGCTGGTTGACGCCGCTGATGGTGGTGGCGCCAAGATTGACCGCGCCTTCGCTAGGCAGCGGCTCCAGGGCCAGGGTGCGGGCGTCGATCTGGCGGAAGGTCAAGCCGGAGTTACCCAACAGGCGCTGCATGGCCTGGGCGGCGCTCATCCGCCCACTGACGGCCGGGGCGTTGAGGTTGTAGGGAGCTTCGTCGGTGTAGACCACGCTGATGCCGGTCACCCGGCTGAAATCGCTCAGCGCCTGGGGCAACGGCTTGGCCGGCAGTGCAAAACTGAAGACTGCGCTCTGCTCCTGCGCCGCTTGCGCCAGGCTCAGGGGCTGTAATGCCAGGCCGGAAGCGGCCAGAAGGGAGGCTCCCAGCCACTGTTTAACCGAACTGCCTGCCGCCGACTTTGCCCTGGACTTCATACTTGAGAACCCGTGTAGAGAACGCTGTTAATGCGAATTGATCGCAGTTTCAAGCACTACACGAATGGCGCGGGGTTTTACCTCAGGTGAAATTGAAAATAATTTCACCCTCAGCCTTTGTTCTTGTTTTTCGCCCCGCCCTGCCGGGCCTTGAAGCGTGGGTTGGATTTGCAGATCACATAGATCCGCCCCCGGCGCTTGACGATCTGACAGTCGCGATGGCGGTTCTTGGCTTCTTTGAGTGAGGACAGGACTTTCATGGGGTGGCTCCTTGATAGGGATGTAATAACATATCATAAATGCAAATAAGAATAGTTATCAACCTTTGTTCGGACCATCCCCTAAACCAGCTCCCACAGGAACGCAGCTTCGCGCTCTGGCTCTGCTGTTGCTGTTGCTGTTGCTGTGCTTTTAATCTGGCTTTTGATCTCAGGCGCCCCGTTAAACCACGCTGGCCGCAGGCAGGTATTGCGCAGTGGGCACCCCGGCATGGATGCCGGGGTAGCCGCGACACGGCCGGGGATGGCCGATCGCGGCGGGCCCACGGAGCAATGCCTGACTGCGGGCATGCCGAGCCTAGGCGAGGCACCGAGTGGTGGGGCGAGGACGTTTTGGTTACTTTTGGGTCCCAAAAGTGACCCGCCGTAAGGGCGGAACCCTAAGTGGCCGTGACCGCAGGAATGGATATGTACACAGAGCGAGTTGTGTCGATGCTCATGCTGCGATGGCCCCTGAAGGGTTGCGCTGCTCTTCCAGACGCCATCGCGGGCAAGCCCGCTCCCACAGGGGGTGGCTGGTTTTCAGCGGACGACGATCAACCGCCCCAACACATTGTGCTGCTCAAAACCCAGCACCGCTTGCAATGCCTTGAGCACCGCCTCCGGGTCCTTGCTCGGGAAGCTGCCGCTGACCCGGCGGGCGCCGAGTTCGTCATCAAGCAGCAGGATGCGGCCAGGGTAGTAACGGCCAAGGTCCTTGAGCACATCGGCCAGCGGGGTCTTGTAGTAGTTGAGCCAGCCGTCGCGCCAGCCCAGGCGCGATTCACTGTCCACCGCATGCCGCTCATCAGCCACACCCTCGGCGTAGGCCACTTGCTGGCCGGCCGTCAGAATTTGCTGAGTACCCTGGGCCGAGGGTGTAACCCCGACCCGCCCCGACAACACCGTCACCTGGGCGCCCGCCGGTTGCAGGCGCACTTCGAACTGCGTGCCTAACACCCGCACTTCGCCACTGCCTGCGTGCACTACAAAGGCTTGCCCGGTGTGGGTCACGCTGAAAAAACCGGCGCCACGGCGCAGTTGAATGTGCCGCTCGCCGTGGCTGAAATCCACGGCAATCGCGCTGTCGGCATCCAGGGTGACTTGGCTTTGATCGGCCAGGGTCACGGTTTTGACCTCACCCGGCGCACTGACGTAATCGGCGCCCAGGTCATCGACCCAGCGCTGTGGCTGCCAACCGGCGCCCATCGACACCATCAGCACCAGGCAGGCCGCCATCGCCAGTGCCGCCGACCAGCGGCGCATACGGGAGCGTTTTGCGCCGTCCATGGCCTTGAGGTAACGCTGCAGGGCCAACGCGTCTTCGGCGGCCAGGGTGCGCGCCGGCACTTCGCTCAATTCCCACAGCACCTGGGCCTGGGCATACGCCTCGACGTGGGCCGGGTCGGCGCGCAACCAGTGGCTGAAGGTGGCCTGGTCACCACTGCTGGGCGCATCGTGCAACAGGCTGAGCCAGGCCAGGGCGGCCTGTTCCTGGGCGGGCGTCGGGGTGACGTTCACGGTGCTTTCCCTGGCGAGCGTGGCGGATGGGCTTGCCGAAGGCTGGCTTTGCAGGCTTCGAGGGCACGCATCATATGTTTTTCCACGGCACTTTGGGACAGGCCCATGGCCTTGGCGATTTCTGCGTATTTGCGCCCGTGGATGCGGTTGAGCAAAAAGATCTGCCGCGTACGCTCCGGCAAACTGCGCAGCGCCGCTTCCACATGGCGCAGATCGTTGCCCGCTTCCAGCGCAGCCTGGGGCTCGGAGCCATGATGATCCTGCTGCTGCGGCAACCAGCCTTCAGTGCCGCGCACCCGCGCGTTTTCGCTGCGCAGGTGGTCGATGGCAATATTGCCGGCGCAGCGCAGCAGGTAGGTGCTGAGTTCTTCGACCTGCACCAGGGGTCGGCGCCAGAAGCGCAGGAACAAATCCTGCACCAGGTCCGCCGCCGTCGCACGGCAGCCTACGCGGCGGCTGACCAACGCCTCCATCTGTGAGCGCTGGGACAAAAACACCTGTAGGAAATGTGCGCGCCCGCCCGACGATTCAGCGTGAGGGTGATCCTGGGGCTCGGGCGGCGTGGTGATCATCAACGGTGCTCAGAGGGTCGCGAAGGCCGCAACGGGGCTGGCCAGCAGGCCAACGCCCGCGAGGATCAAGGCCAGCCTTGGCCGATACGGCAACAGCAACACCAGCAACAGCCCACTGAGCATCAGCACCGCGCACCAGTCCACCAGGCCCCGGCTCCAGCCGGCCAGGTGCACCGCCGGCCAGATCGACAGCCCCAACAGCAGCCAGCCAGCCACGCGCAACCCCAGGCGCCGCCGTGGCGAAGGTTTGCTGTGCAGCAACTCGCCATGGTGACGGTCCAGGGACAGGCACAGCGCAACAAAGCCTGCGTAGCACAGCAACAAGGCCAGCAACATCAGTGCACCTCGCCTTTGAGGGTCAGTGGGCGGGCCCGCTCGGCACGGGGTTGGGCGGCGCTGCGGTGCTGCATCTTCCAGGCGGCCCAGGCCAGGAACAGGCCGCTGCCCAGGCAGGTCAGGTCAAAGCCGGCCATGGCCCAATCACCCTTGGCCAGCGACACGCCCAGGTGCTGGGAAGTGGTCAGCGCATTGAGCAGCGGCACCGCCATAAACAGTACGGCGCCCAGGCCCAGTTGCTCGACCCAAGCGCGGCGGCCACGGCGCAGCATGGCGTGCAGCAAGGTCAGGCCCCAGGCGATAAAGAAGCTCTGCACCTCCCAGTCCGAACGTTCGGCGAAGCTCGCCGGCAGCAGGCGGTTGGCCCAGAAAAACACAGCAATGGCGATGACCAGCCCGGACATGCTGGCAAGGTTCAACACCTCCACCAGGCGCAACTCAAACGGCATCACCCCGGTTTTGGCATGCTTGAGCTGACGCTTGCCCAGCCAGATCACCAGGCCGGTGCCAATCATCGCCGTGCCCGCCAGGCCGCAGATAAAGTACAACCACCGCAGCACCGGGCCGGCGAAGTGACCCATATGCAGGCCGTAGAAACTGCCGCTGATTGCCATCGGCAGCGACTGCTCGGCACTGACCCGCAGCAATTCGCCGGTGCTGCCATTAAAGGACACGGTGCTGCCGAAATCATGCACCACCCGGTCAGAGCCGGCGCGGGAGACGTTGACCGAGGCATTCACATCGCCAGGGTTGTTCACCGCCAGCCGCCCCACATGACCACCGCCCCACTGCGCCCGGGCCTGCTCCACCAGCGGCGCCAAAGGCAGCAGCTTGCCCGGCTGGCCGAGGGCCGGGGCGTTGTCGGTGGCCGGGAACAACTCATTGAAAAACCCACGGGTGTCGCCGTCATAAGACGCGAGGATGCTGGCAGGCATGACCATGGTCATGAAAATCACCAAGCTGCTGTAGGTGATCATCAGGTGGAACGGCAACACCAGCACGCCCACCGCGTTGTGCCCATCGAGCCAGGAGCGCTGGCCCTTGCGCGGGCGGAAGGTGAAGAAGTCCTTGAAGATTTTCTTGTGGGTGATGATCCCGGTGATCAGCGCGACGAACATCACCATCGCCGCGATGGTCGACAACCAGCGGCCCCACGGATGAGGCATCTGCAACTGGAAGTGGAACCGGTAGAAGAACTCGCCGCCCATGGTTTCCCGGGCCTGGAGTTGTTCGCCGGAGACCGGGTCGAGCATTTTCTCGATGAAATTGCCGCGCCGGCCAGGGTCGATCTTGTCTTGCCACATCACCGATAAACCAGGGTCGCGGCTGTTGGGCAAGCCGATAAACCAACGGGCCGCCGTGGGTGCGTGCTGCTCCAGGTAGCTTTGCGCCACGGCCACGCTGCGCGCATCGTCCACCGCATGGGCTGGCACTTCGGGCTGCATCCAGTGGGTGATTTCACCCTTGAAGTAAGACAGGGTGCCGGTGAGGAAAATCGCGAACAGCAACCAGCCGAAAATCAACCCGGCCCAGGTGTGCAACCAGGCCATGGCCTGACGGAAACCCTCTTTCATGGGCGTGCCATCCAATAGGCCAGGCCAGCCAGGGTGGCCAGTATCGCGCAGGGCACCAGCACGCCGAACCAGGCGCGGGCCGCACTGCGGCAGGCAAAGCACCAGATCACCGCCAGCAGGTAGAACACAAAGGAACTGAGCATGCCGCTGACCACCGCATCGGCGCGGGAGATTGGCAGCCAGAAGGTCAGGCACACGCTGGCCAGGGACGCCAGCACATAGCCGCCGACAACAGCCGCCAGCAGCCGCGACGTCACACCGAGCCGGTAGGAAAGAGGAAGTGATGCTTTGCTTTTCATGCCAGTGGCGCCTGGTTCGTCAGGGGCGAGAGTCTAATGATAAATATTCTCATAAGCAAAAGAGAACGGATGAAGCGGGCACCAAAAACAGAGGTGGGGCTTGTGTGGGAACTGGCTTGCCTGCGATGCAGCCACCTCGGTGTGTCTGGCAGAACAAGATGATGCTGTCGCAGGCAAGCCAGCTCCCACACAAGCCAGCCCACAGGGTTCTGTGGCGATAAAAGCGGCTATCGGTCTTATGCTGATTGCCGAATGCCACCCGCCCACCCTACAATGCGAACAATTCTCGTTATCTAAAGCATGCTGATGCTGCCGGAGTGTTCGCGTTGCGGCCGTCCAATACCGTCGAAGTCCTGTATCACGACCATCACCACTGGCTGACCGGCTGGTTGCGACGCAAGCTCGGCTGCCCGCACAGCGCCGCCGACCTGGCCCAGGACACGTTTATCCGGGTGTTGAGCGGCCGCGAAACCCCGACACTGATCGAGCCCCGCGCCTTCCTCACCACCATCGCCAAGCGCGTGTTGTTCAACCATTACCGCCGCCAGGACCTGGAGCGCGCCTACCTCGACGCCTTGGCGCAAATGCCGGAACTTGCGGCACCATCGGAAGAAGAGCGGGCGATCATCCTGCAAACCCTGATGGAACTGGACCAGTTGCTCGACGGTTTGCCCGTGCCGGTCAAGCGCGCCTTCCTGCTGGCCCAGCTCGACGGCCTGACCTACGGGCAAATCGCTGCCGAACTTGGGATCTCCATCGCCACCGTCAAACGACATTTGAATAAAGCCGCCATGCGCTGCTATTTCGCCCTATGAACCGCGCCGCGAACTTCTCGACCCAGGTCGCCGAACAGGCGGTGCAGTGGCTGATGCAAATGCAGCAAGGCCCGCTCAACCCGCGCCAGCAGGCAAACTGGCAGCGCTGGCTGGATGCCCACAGCGAGCACCAACGGGCGTGGGAGCATATACAGCGGGTCAACCAGCGCTTGCGCGCAATGCCCTCGCCCCTGGCCCACGC
Source organism: Pseudomonas sp. MF09156 (assembly GCF_059862305.1). Taxonomy (NCBI): domain Bacteria; kingdom Pseudomonadati; phylum Pseudomonadota; class Gammaproteobacteria; order Pseudomonadales; family Pseudomonadaceae; genus Pseudomonas; species Pseudomonas sp. MF09156. The sequence continues at coordinate 8,570 of NZ_JCBCUR010000022.1, read as the reverse complement.
GGCACTGAACGCACCGCAATCGAACAGTCGGCGCCAGGCGCTGAAGCTGTTGCTGATCCTCGGCGCCGGTTCGGCAGCGACCTGGGGCTTGCGCCAGCAGCACTTGATCGCGCCATTGACCGCCGACTACCGCAGCCCCTTCGGCCAGCGGCGCAAGGTCCAACTGGCCGACGGCAGCCACCTGCAACTCAACACCGCCAGTGCGGTGGATGTGCAATTCGATGGCCCACAGCGCCTGATCCGCCTGCTCGAAGGCGAGATACTGCTGCGCGCCAGCACCCCGTTGCAGATCATCACCGGCCAGGGCATCGTCACCGCCCGGGCAGCGCAGGTGAATGTGCGCCAGTTCAACGATCACACCCAGGTCGCCGTGCTGGATGGCCAGGTCGAGATTGCACCCAGGTCCTACAGCGGCTTACCGCTGACCCTGGAAAAATCCCGCCAGGCCAACCTCACCCGCAAAGGCTGGGATACGCCGCGCCTCACTGATGCCAACACCGGGGCCTGGGCCGACGGCATGCTGGTGGCGTCGCACATGCGCCTGGCAGATTTCCTCGAGGAACTGAGCCGTTATCGCCGGGGCCAATTGCAGTGTGATCCGCAAGTGGCCAACCTGCTGATCTCCGGCAGCTACCCGCTGGACGACAGCGAACGCATCCTCGACCTGCTGCAAATCAGCCTGCCGGTCAAAATTCGGCGTTTTACCCGCTATTGGGTCAGTGTCGAAGCCCGCGCCTGAATTATTTTCGCCACCCGTGAGCCGTTTTCCGTACCTCGCGTGACAGAGAGGGAAAGCCACCCTGTTTCCCACCTCTGAGGAACGTTCTTCATGCCCCAGCAACCGACTCGCCTGACGCCACTTGCCCGTACGCTGCGCCACTTGCTGCTGGGCGCCAGCCTCAGTTTCAGCGCCCTGCCCTACGCCATGGCGGCCGAGACCAAGCCTTATCACATCGCCCCGACGTCCCTGGAAGCGGCGCTGAATCAGTTTGGCCGCGAGGCCGGCGTGCTGATTTCGTTTGGTTCCGAAGTGACCGCCGGCGCGCAAAGCCAGGGCCTGCAGGGCAACTACACCACCTTGCAAGGTTTGAACGCATTGCTCAAGGGCACCGGCCTGCAAGCCCGCGCCGAAGGTAACAATGCCTACAGCCTGCAACCACTGAACGCGCCGGCCACCCTGGAGCTGGGCACCTCCAATGTGGTGGGCGACTGGCTGGGCGACGCGGCGCAAACCAACGTCTTCGAACACCCCGGCGCCCGTGATGTGATTCGCCGCGAAGAATTCGAGCGCCAGGGGGCGACCCAGGCCCGTGACGTGCTCAATCGTATTCCCGGGGTCAACGCGCCGGAAAACAACGGCACCGGCAGCCACGATATGGCGCTGAACTTCGGTATTCGCGGGCTCAACCCGCGCCTGGCGTCGCGCTCGACGGTATTGATGGACGGCATTCCGGTGCCTTTCGCGCCGTATGGCCAGCCGCAGTTGTCGTTCGCGCCGGTCAGCATGGGCAACATGGATGCAGTGGACGTGGTACGCGGCGGTGGCGCGGTGCGTTACGGGCCGCAGAACGTCGGCGGCGTGGTCAACTTCGTGACCCGGGCAATTCCTGATGCACCGACGGTCAAGGGCGGCCTGCAGACCGAGACCAGCCCGTCTTCCAGCCACGATGGCTTCAAGACCACCGGCAATCTGCTGGCCGGCGGCACCGCCGACAATGGCCTGGGCGGCGCGCTGCTGTATTCCGGCACCCGCGGCGGCGATTGGCGCGAACACAGCGACACACAAATCGACGACCTGATCCTCAAGGGCAATTACCAACTGGACGAAGCCAACAGCTTCAATGCCATGGCCCAGTACTACGAAGGTCAGGCCGATATGCCCGGTGGCTTGAGCACGGCGGCCTACAAGGCCGACCCGTATCAGTCCACCCGCCCCTACGACAAATTCTGGGGCCGCCGTACGATGTTTAACGTGGGCTATCGCTACCAGGAAGATCGCCGGGAATTCACCGTCAACAGCTTCTTTACCAAGACCCTGCGCAGCGGCTATCTGGACCAGGGCAGCTTCCTTTCGCTGTCACCGCGCGAGTATTGGGTACGCGGCCTGGAAACCCGCCTGGCCCAAGGCTTCGACCTCGGCCCGACCAGCCATGAGGTGGGCGTGGGCTACCGCTACATCAACGAGGCCGGGCACGAATTGCGCTACCGCACGCCGATCAGCGCCAACCAGCAACTGCCCAATACCGACAGCCGCAACGACCGCGACACCCGCGGCGGCACCGAAGCCAACGCATTCTTTATCGACGACCGCATCGATATCGGCAAGTGGACCGTAACCCCTGGCATCCGCTACGAGATGATCAAGTCCCAGCAAACCAACAACCTGACCGACGTCAAATACAAGGGCGACTACAACACCGCCCTGCCGGCGTTGAACGTGCTGTATCACCTGACCGACGACTGGAACCTGTACGCCAACACCGAAGGCTCCTTTGGCAGCGTGCAGTACAGCCAAATGCCCAACCGTGTGAGCAGCGGCGCGGTCAAGCCGGAAAAGGCCCGCACCTGGGAAGTCGGCACCCGCTACGACAATGGCGCGCTGCGCGCAGAAATCGGCGCGTTCCTGATCAACTTCGACAACCAGTATGAAAGCAACCAGACCAACGACTCGGTGATCGCCCGGGGTGAAACCCGGCACCAGGGCATCGAATCCAGCCTCAACTACGCCCTCGACGGCTTGAGCCCCGCGCTGGCCGGCTTTGATGTGTACGCAAGCTACGCCTATGTCGATGCAACCATCCGCGAAGACGGCCCGAACAAAGGCAACCGCGTGCCCTTCTCGTCCAAGCACAAAGGCACCCTGGGCGTGGGCTACACCGAGGGCCAATGGAAGTTGAACCTGGACAGCACCTACCAGAGCAGCCAGTTCGCCGACAACGCCAACACCCAGGCCGAAAGCGTGGATGGCAGCAATGGGCGCATCCCCGGCTACATGCTGTTCAGCAGCCGCGCGGCGTACGACTTCGGCCCGCAGTTGTCGGATTTGAATGTGGCGGTGGGGGTAAAGAACATCTTCAACACCCAGTACTTCACCCGTTCGTTTGACGATAACAACAAGGGCAAATACGTGGGTGAGCCGCGCACGGTGTATGTGCAGACCTCGGTCGCGTTCTGACGAATAGCCTGAATACACTCTTGGCTTATGTGGGAGCTGGCTTGCCTGCAATGGCAGTGGGTCAGCTGCAACTTCAGTAAATGGCAGATCGCCATCGCAGGCAAGCCAGCTCCCACATTTGATATATATTCGCCACAAAAAAACGGGCCTGCATCTGCAGGCCCGTTTTGTATGGGGTTGAAAAACATTCAGCAATCAGCTGTTAAGCGCAGCCTGTTCGTTTTCCAGGAATTCCTCTTCAAGCCCGGCTTCATCGACTTGGTTGTTGGGCGTGCGTTTCTCTGCACGCGGCTTGCCTTGCAATCTGCCGAACAGATGCTCCAGCGCGTTATCCAGCTTGGTGGCCGCCCCGTCGATGGCTTGTTCCAGGGTGTCGGCTTTATGGATGACCGAAATCGGTTGATGACCCTTTGGCCGCGCTTCCAGGCGGCAACTTAAATCGTGTGGGCCCGGCTTGTCGCCGTTCTCATCCTTCAAAAAGACTTCGATGCGGGTCAAGTCTTCTTCATAACGTTCGAGCGTGCTCTCAATGGTAGTACGTACCCACTCCTCCAGTCGGATGCTGCTTTCAATATGGTTATCGCTGTTGACTAGGATTTGCATAGTGTTTCCCTTATTTCAGCTAGCTCGCCAGAGGTCACAACTGCAACACCGATGCGGTGAAACCATGACCTCTTGATTACACAATTGAGCACCTGAGGGAACAATTCAACCCCTATTCAAAGATAAATCCTACATTACAAATTAAGTCTGACAATCGCCCAAAGCGCTGTTATGGTCGGGAGTTGGGTGCACCCGCCCACCCGGGCAAATCCTCACAATTGCCCCTCTCCCAAGGGGTGCAATCCGCGAAAAATCCCCGCCTCTTCCACCAGCCAGTCATGCACCGCACGCACGCCGGGATGGTTCAGCGCGCCTGGCGCATACAACAGCACGTAGCGCTTGTGATTCGGCACCGCGAGCCCGAACGGCACGATCAGGGTGCCGCGCTCCAATTCGTCATTGAGCAGGGTGCGCCGGGCAATCGCCACGCCCATGCCGGCAATGGCGGCCTCGATGGTCAGGTGGTTGCGGTTGAAGGTATGCCCGCGCCGCACGTCGGCGTCGTGATAGCCGATAGCATTCAGGTAAAACTCCCACTCGGCGTACTCATAACTCCCACGCCAGGCTGTGATGTCGTGCAACAGCGGGAAGTGGGCCAGGTCGGCCGGGCCGTGCAACGGCGGCCGTCCGCGCAGCAGGCTCGGCGCGCACACCGGGAATATCTGCTCATCGAGCAAGGCTGTGGATAACAAACCCGGATAGCTGCCGTCGTTAAGGTCGATGGCCAGGTCGAAGTCGCCTTCGTGCAGGGCAATGCTGCTGTCTTCGGCCACCAGGCGCAGTTGGATATCCGGGAAACGCTGCTGCAAACGCGGCAGGCGCGGTGTCAGCCATTTACCGAGAAATGACGGAATCGAGCGCAGGCGCAAGGTGCCGCTGATCATCCCCGCATCCAGGCGCTGCAACTCGGCATCGATGCTGCCGTAGGCCTCACTCACCGTAATCGCCAACCGCTGCCCCTCGGCACTCAGCTCCACGCCACGCGCCCGGCGATGAAACAGGCGAAAGCCCAGGCGTTCTTCCAATTGGCGAATCTGCTGGCTGACCGCCCCCGGCGTGATGTGCAGTTCTTCGGCGCAGCGCGTGAAGGATAAATGCCGTGCGGCGCAGGCAAATACGTGCAACCAGACATAGGTCTGGGCATGAAGCGGGCGAGCCATAGAGTTTAGTCCTGCTAAAGGGTGTCTTAGGATAATTCGTTGGTCAGTGCCGATCTAGAGGCTCAGTATCGCGCCACTTCCGCTTGTCCTACAAAACATGGCAGCGATTCCTACTCCATTGCTTGTAAGGCTTTAGCATGGCTATCAGCGTTTTTGATCTATTCAAGGTGGGCATTGGCCCGTCGAGCTCCCATACCGTCGGCCCCATGCGGGCAGCGGCAACCTTCGCCCAGGCCCTCACCGACCAACAGTTGCTGGAGCAAACCCAGCGCGTGGAAGTGCGCCTGTACGGTTCACTGTCGGCTACCGGCGTAGGCCATGCCACCGACCGTGCCTGCGTAATGGGGTTGATGGGAGAATGGCCCGATCGAGTGGACCCTACCTCCATCGGGCCGCGCATCCAGCAGTTGCGCGAATCTGGCCGCTTGTTGCTTGCCGGCACCCAAGAAATCTCCTTCAACTGGCAGCACGATCTCCTGCTGCTGGAGGAAAGCCTGCCCTACCACCCCAACGCCATGTCCCTGCATGCCTACGGCGAAAGCGGCCTGCTGAGCGAACAGACCTACTACTCGGTGGGCGGTGGTTTCATTATCGAGGCTGCGGAAGCCGAGTCGGGTATTGCTCCCACCAGCGATGTAGAACTGCCCTACGACTTTTCCAGCGCCGTCGAACTGCTGGCCCTGTGCAACAAGCATGGCCTGCGTGTTTCTGAATTGATGATGGCCAACGAACGCGCGTGGCGCAGCGACGAAGAAATCCGTAGCGGCCTGCTGCATATCTGGTCGGTGATGCGCGAGTGCGTCGAGCAAGGCCTGCGCGATGAAGGCATCTTGCCCGGCGGTTTGGATGTGCCGCGCCGCGCCGCCAAGCTGCACCGCAGCCTGCTGGAAATCGGCAAACCGAATGTGATCACCTCGACCTTGTCGGCCATGGAATGGGTCAACCTGTTCGCCCTTGCGGTCAACGAAGAAAACGCCGCCGGTGGGCGCATGGTCACCGCACCGACCAACGGCGCGGCCGGGATCATCCCTGCAGTGCTGCACTACTACATGAAGTTCAATGCCGACGCGTCCGACGACGATGTAGTCAACTTCTTCCTGGCCGCAGCCGCCGTCGGCATCCTGTGTAAGAAAAACGCCTCGATCTCCGGTGCCGAAGTCGGCTGCCAGGGTGAAGTCGGCTCGGCCTGTGCCATGGCCGCCGCTGGCCTGGCGGATATCCTTGGCGCCACCCCCGAGCAACTGGAAAACGCCGCCGAAATCGGCCTGGAGCACAACCTTGGCCTGACCTGCGACCCCGTGGGCGGCCTGGTCCAGGTGCCCTGTATCGAGCGCAACGCCATTGCCGCCGTCAAAGCCATCAACGCCACGCAAATGGCCCTGCGCGGCGATGGCAAGCACTTCATTTCCCTCGACCGGGTGATCCGCACCATGCGCGATACCGGCGCCGATATGCATGACAAATACAAAGAAACTTCACGGGGCGGCCTGGCGGTCAGCTGGGTGGAGTGCTGAGGAGCACGCCTACCCGCCCCATACGTGAGCCCGCGCAAAAATAATAACGAGGCAATAACGATGACCGATGTACGTACACCTGCTGCCGAAAATCCCGCTTCTACCACACAAACCGTAACGAGCGGCTGGAGCAAACACGACACCACCTGGATGCTGGGCCTCTACGGCACCGCCATCGGTGCTGGCACCCTGTTCCTGCCGATCAACGCCGGGGTCGGCGGCTTCTGGCCGCTGATCGTGCTGGCGCTGCTGGCCTTCCCCATGACTTTCTTCGCCCACCGTGGGCTGACGCGCTTTGTGCTGTCAGGCAAATCCGGCGACATCACTGACGTAGTGGAAGAACATTTCGGCGTCGGTGCCGGCAAGCTGATCACCCTGCTGTACTTCTTCGCCATCTTCCCGATCCTGCTGGTGTACAGCGTCGCGCTGACCAACACCCTCGGCAGCTTCATGGAACACCAACTGCAAATGACCCCACCGCCACGGGCGATCCTGTCCCTGGTGCTGATCCTCGGTCTGATGGCCATTGTGCGGTGCGGCCAGGGCGTGATCGTCAAGGCCATGAGCGTGCTGGTCTACCCGTTCGTCGCCGCCTTGCTGCTGCTGGCGCTGAGCCTGATCCCCAACTGGAACGGCGCGTTCTTCGCCTCGGCCAGCGAGGGCATGCCCCTGCCGGTGTTCTTCAAGACACTGTGGCTGGCGATCCCGGTGATGGTGTTTTCGTTTAACCACTCGCCGATCATCTCGGCCTTCGCCGTGGACCAGAAACGCGTGTACGGCGCCCAAGCCGAACGCAAGAGCAGCGGCATCCTGGCCATGGCCCACGGCATGATGGTGCTGACGGTGATGTTCTTCTGCTTCAGTTGCGTGCTGGCACTGTCGCCCGCCGACCTCGCCGCCGCCAAGGCGCAGAACATTTCGATCCTGTCCTACCTGGCCAACCACTTCCAAACCCCGGTTATTGCCTACGCCGCGCCATTGATCGCGCTGGTGGCCATCACCAAATCCTTCCTCGGCCACTACATCGGCGCCAGCGAAGGCTTCCAGGGCCTGATCGTCAAATCCCTGCGTGGCCGCAACCGCACCCTGTCGGCGCGCTGGCTGGAACGCTGCACCGCGGTGTTCATGATCCTCAGCTGCTGGGCCGTGGCCACGTTCAACCCAAGCATCCTGGGCATGATCGAAACCCTCGGCGGGCCGATCATTGCGTGTTTGCTGTTCCTGATGCCGATGTACGCAATCCGGCGCGTGCCATCTTTGCGCCAGTATTCGGGCCAGGTGTCGAATGTGTTTGTGGTGTTGGTGGGGCTGATTGCGCTGTCTGCGGTCATTTTCTCGCTGGTGCCCTGAAACAGCCCACTGCACAGGTCAACCTGTGGGAGCGGGCTTGCCCGCGATAGCGCTGCATCAGTCACGCAATGGTTGGCTGATCCACCGCAATCACAGGCAAGCCCGCTCCCACAGGGACAACTCGTTGTCAGAAAGATAGCTGTACGGCACGGCCCTTGCTGTACACCCCATGAAGGAAAACGGAGCTTGCGACCGGTGGTCAGGCAACACGAACCAATCGCCATACCGGTCGTCAATCAGTGCATGTTCTTATCAGGCGGTAACGCACCATGGACAATCCTTTTCAGCTGATCACCGACACGTTCACCCCCCAATACCGGGTCAACCTGAGCATCCAGCGCCTGGACGGCAGCATCATGCTGACCCTCTCCGACGACAGCGGCGTGGTTGCCAAACGCATGATCAGCGCCGAACAGCGCAACGACCCACAACGCCTCAAACGCCTGGTGCAAAGCGTGCAATTTGGCATTGCCATCGAACAGGGGCACAGCGCCATGGAGATTTTGGCAGTGATGACCGACGGCGACAGTCACAAGCTGTTGCAGCGCCCGCCCACGCGCACCCTGCCGTTGAATTTTGGAGTTTGAAGCTCATTATTTGACTCCCCCTAAAATAAGAGGGAGGGGATTGCAATTTTTATAAACGGCGGCGGCAAAAACTGAGTGCAACACCTGACCTTTCCGGTACGGTGCTGCCCCTATGTCTTATACCGAACTCAGCGTTGAAGAGCGCGCCACCATTCAAATCAGTCATGCCCAAGGCTTCAGC
>NZ_JCBCUR010000021.1:0-78655 GCF_059862305.1 Pseudomonas sp. MF09156 | reverse complement strand
GTAAGCGCTTCGACTTCAAATGCCCAATCGAAGTTATGGGCGAGGTGATGCAGAAGGCCATGGCTATGCGGCATGATGCTCCAGCTTCAATTCAATGACCGTGTTGCACTCAGCTCCTGCAACCGCCAACAATAAAAGCATTTATGGTCTTTCTCTCATTGCCCTTAGCATGAGCATGGGGCAAGTTGCAGTGGCTGTTGAGCAAAGACCTGAAGGATTCATTGAGGGGAGCACCTTTAGTATTCTCAATCGGAATCTCTATCTCAATCGTGATTATCGAAAGGGCCAGTCAAGCCCCACGGGCAATGGTTACTCAGCCGAATGGGCTCATGGCATCATTGGCCGATTCGAATCAGGCTTTACTCAAGGTACAGTAGGCTTCGGCATTGATGCGTTTGCAATGGAAGGCCTCAAGCTCGATTCAGGTGATGGTCGCTCGGGAGCTCGTAGCTCAGTCGATGTCTTGCCGCACAATAGCAAAGGCCAACCTGAAGACTCCTACTCAAAAGTAGGCGGAGCCGCAAAAGTGCGTTTCCTGGATACAGTCGTCAAGGTAGGGGACGTATTTCCATCGACGCCTGTCGTGGCCTATGGGGATTCCCGACTCCTCCCTGAGAGTTTTCGTGGTGCAACGTTTACCAATACCAGCATCAAAGACCTTACCCTTCAGGGTGGTCGGCTGCATGCGATGAGCCAACCCAATTCCAGTGGCATGCGTGACGGCTTTTCGACTTTCTACGCTGGTGCGGTAGATGCTCCGTGGATCGCTTATCTAGGGGGCGATTACACAGTCAATGAGCACGTAGGTGTGAGTCTTTACACCAGCCAATTCAAGGATGTGTGGAACCAGTATTACGCAGGCACCACATTGAGCTATCCGCTCTCAGATAGCGTATCGCTAATCGGTGGTTTTAATTACTACCGAGCGGTGGATGAGGGTAAAAAACTTCTGGGAAGCTTCGATAACAACATCTGGAGCGGCAAGACCGGGGTCAAATTCGGAGCGCACGTCGTGACCGTTGGGTACCAGCGCAATAATGGTAACGACGACTTTGACTACCTTCGCCAATCCGACTCAATTTTCTTGGATAACTCTATTCAGTACAGCGATTTCAACTCACCGAAAGAGCAATCCTTGCAGCTGCGCTACGATCTAGATATGCAGGCCTTCGGCATCCCCGGTCTCAGCTTCATGACCCGCTACGCTAAGGGTTGGGATGCGGACTATTCCAACGCGAACAGCGTGTACATGCGTCGTGGAGCGGATGGCGCCCCATTGCAGAATCAAAAGCGTTGGGAACGAGACATCGAGGCTAAGTACGTCATCCAGTCAGGTTCTCTGAAGGACATGTCTTTACGTGTTCGCCAGGCAACGACACGAGCCACGGATTTCGAATCTGATTTGGACGAGGTCCGACTGATTGTCGAGTATCCACTGCAAATGCTTTAACGGACGCTGGCCGTAGGCATCAAGCGTCCGATTGCCAGATACACCCCGTCTCTTTTTTCTCCTTTGGTTTTGGAGACGGCTTAGGCGCCCTAGTGGCGCCTTTTTTTATGGATATTGACATAACTATCGGTATATCCCCGGCCGTCATTCCAGTGCTGATGCTGCCCCTCATGAGCTCTCGCACAATCTATTGCGTACACAGGTTCTGCACGAGCAGGTGTATTTCCGTCCTGGGTTGTATGGCTAGGTGGAACGTGTGATTATACTTCAACTATAGGTAGGGGGGGTATGGTATGGGGCATATGAGATCGAGCAAAGACAATCTTCTTAAGCGCGTAAAGCGGATCGCTGGGCAAATCCAGGCGATTGAGCGAGCACTCGACTCTGATGATGACTGCTCGAAAACCTTGCTTTTGGTCGCTTCGACTCGTGGCGCGATCAATGGGCTCATGGATGAAATCATCGAAGACCACGCTCGTGAACACGTCGCGAATCCAACACTCAGCAACGAAGAAAGAGCGAAAGGCGTCGATGAGCTTCTCGAAGCCATTCGCCGCTATTCCAAATAGGATTTGCCCAGATGAGTAATTCGTACACCGACTATTCCCACGACCATATGTTCCTTGGGAAATCACATGAAGAAAACGCCAAGCGTACCTTGTGGGTGGTGGCCCTGACCGTCGTAATGATGGTTGCTGAAATCACCGCAGGTTATCTCACTGGCTCAATGGCGTTGCTTGCCGATGGTTTTCACATGGCAACGCATGCAGGTGCACTGGGCATAGCCGCAGCTGCTTACGGTTACGCGAAAAGACATGCCTCAAGTGCTCGCTACAGTTTTGGAACTGGCAAGGTGGGAGACTTGGGTGGCTTCGCTTCTGCTCTGATTTTGGGACTGGTTTCCTTGGGAATTGCTGGAGAGTCGCTGTTTCGTCTCTTTCAACCGACTCAAATGCAATTCGGGACAGCGACTCTAATCGCAATTGTCGGACTAGCAGTGAATGTGGTGAGCGCGCTTTTGCTGTCTGGCGGTCATGATCATCACCATGGGCATGACCACGGCCACGATGAGTCTCACCATGCGCATGGTCACGACAATAATTTGCGCTCTGCATACGTTCACGTCATTGCAGATGCACTGACTTCGGTTCTGGCCATCGCAGCCCTTCTTGCTGGTCGATACCTTGGTTGGGTATGGCTCGACCCTGCAATGGGGATTGTGGGTGCCGTTGTGATTGCACGCTGGGCTTGGTCGTTGATGCGGGTGACTTCGGGTGTATTGCTCGACCAGACAGATGATCATGTCGCTGAAGAGATTCGTGAACTGGTTGAGCGACCGGGAGATGCTTCGATCATTGATCTTCATGTCTGGCAGGTGGGGCCGCAAGCCCGCGCCGCGATTGTGAGTGTTCTGGGCAGCCCAGCAGTGAATGCAGAAAACATACGAGAACGGCTGGCGACGGTTCATGAGATCACTCATCTGACAGTTGAGTACCGCACGAAGTTGGGCGCTGACTCACCCGATCAGGTCGCCGTTCTGGCTTAGCAATGAACCCGTAGCACGCATAAGTTCGACGAGGAATTGAACAATGGCCAAGGACATCGAAAATCCCTGTATTTCTGTTTGCCAGCTGAACAGCGAACTATGCGTCAGCTGCGGTCGTACCAAGGAAGACATCAGAAAATGGAAACGAATGAAACGTCCAGAAAAAATGGCCGCTGTACAACGCGCCACCCTGCGTCTGAAAAGCCTGCAAAAAAAGAACTCTTAAACCACAGTCATTTACCTTTTCTACTTTTTCAGCCGAGACAGATGCCCTAATTCGAAAGGGCAAGCTGAGAGGCAACGCCGTTCCCAAACTTAGCACTATCCCGATCAGCAATCTGCTGCCCAATGCGTGGCAGTATACGGAGCATGGCGTCATCTCAAATTGTTATTGAGGACAGCAGTACGGGGTTATCAAATTCGGTGCAAGAGCGCCTTTACAATTGTTGCTGATGTCCTTAGCGAATGGTTTGAGAATGAAATCGACAGAGCATGTCCCGCTGCATGGCCATGAACGGTGACCATGCTGTGACGGGATGGACGGGGTGGGATTAGTTTTCGGGGTATTCAGCAATCACCTGATCTGTGCCAGCTTTGGTCAGGCCGATTATCTGGTAGGCCTCATGCACTCCGTCGACTTCCATTCCTGGAGAACCTGCTGGCATGCCAGGAGCAGCGATCCCGAGAAGGTCGTCACGCTTACTCATCGCAATTATTTGCTCAACTGGCACATGACCTTCAACAAACTTCCCGTTGATCATCGCAGTGTGACAAGACGAGAGTCGTGGAGCGACACCTAGATCTTGTTTGACAGCACTCATGTTGGTTTCTACATGATCAATGACGGTGAAGCCATTGGCCTCAAGATGCTGAATCCATTTTTTGCAGCATCCGCAGTTTGCATCTCGATGCACATCGATGGTCAGGGCCTGCGCCGCTTGAGCCGTTGAGCCGATGAACAGCGCAGCGAATGTTGCAATACGCAGAAATCGACTTGAAAGTCGGAAGCTACCTGTCATGAATATTTCCTTTTCCCTTGGAGACGGCGAGATGTTCTACGAAGCAATAGAACCCCACTCAAGCGTTCATGCCGCTGCAAAGGTTACATTGAAGGATCTACTTTAGAGTCGGGGAGCCAACTCCCCGATCATTTGAATTCGTAGGGCTAGTGCTCAAATCGCTCAGAACCACATCCGAATACCAGCTACAAACCGGGCCTCGTTTGTCTTTTCCCCTTCATCGCTGGCCAGGTCAGCCGTCTTACCATATGAGCGATTCCAGCTAACACCAATGTAGGGTGCGAATTGACGAGTAATTTCGTAGCGCAACCGCAGGCCTAGTTCAGTGTTGGCCAATCCAGATCCTATGCCGCGCTGAGGATCATTTTTCCCGTACAAGTTTACTTCGGCGGTCGGCTGCAAGATCAGGCGATTGGTCAACAGGATGTCGTAATCGCCTTCAAACCGAGCTGCGGTTTGACCGTTCTCACCAATATAAGCAGTCGCTTCAGCTTCAAAGTTATAGAGGGCCATGCCCTGAATACCGAGCGCTCCCCATGTTTGAGGTGACCCAGGTTTGAAGTCTTGTCGAATGCCGGTGACGACATCCCACCAAGGACCGATGGCGTGTCCCCACAGAGCCTGAAGTTCAGCGTTCTCGGTTACGCCATTGGTACGTTCGCCTTCCGAACGCAACCATAGGCGATCGACGTCACCGCCGATCCACCCTTTTGCATCCCAAGCCAGCGCACTACCGTTGTCAGCGTCTTGGTACTCAAATTTATCCAGGAGGATGAACGAGTTAATTTTTTTATCGTGCACACCATGGCCTGGTAAGTCTGGAAAAGCGGCGGCCCGGTCAGCGTCGGTAAGTACGGGGATCGGGGTTCGGCTTGTGGTAGTCGCCCCTCCATCCATGCTTTCCATACCGTCCATTTGCCCGTTATCCATGCTCATCTTGCTGTGATCCATAGCCCTCATCTTGCTATGGTCCATGGATCCCATTGAGCCGTGGTCCATCTTGGAGTGATCCATCGCGGCATCTTTCGCTTTGGCTGGTTTGGATTTTTGTGCAGTTGAAGACTTTGCGTCCGCACTTGATGGCATCGCCATCGACGGATCCATCTCTTCAGCGGCTTGAGCCATGAAAAAGAATGCTGGACCGGTAGAGACTGCAAGTGCCATCAGCGTTGGGCGTAAAAACTTACTGGTCATGATCTCAATCTGCCTTTTTGGTTTTTTGGTCATGATCCATCGACTCATGGCTCATCTGGCTATGGTCCATTGCCCCGTGATCTAGCTTCGAATCGTTTGCCGTTGCTGGCTTGTCCGTTGCTGTAGCAGGAACAGTGGTTGAATGGTCGCTGCCATTTTCCTCTGCCAGCACCGTGGACGAGAGTCCACTCAGCAGGACAGCAGCAAAGAGGCAACCCACGAGGGAATTACGATTTAGGTATGTGCTCATAGATCGTCTCCTTTACTCATCTACCCGTACTTCACGGAACATGCCCATTTCCATATGGAAAAGCAGGTGACAGTGATATGCCCAACGGCCTAAGGCATCAGCGGTGACTCGATAGCTGCGTTTGGTACCTGGTGGCATATCGATCGTATGCTTGCGCACCATGAACTTGCCGTTCTCATCCTCGAGGTCACTCCACATGCCGTGAAGGTGGATGGGGTGGGTCATCATGGTGTCGTTCACCAAGGTGATGCGCAGACGCTCGCCATACTTCAGGCGCAGCGGTTCGGCGTCAGAGAATTTGATGCCGTTGAACGACCATGAAAACTTCTCCATGTGACCGGTCAGATGAAGCTCAATGGTACGATTTGGCTCGCGGCCGTCAGGGTCTTGGAAAGTGCTTTTCAAGTCGGAGTAAGTGAGCACTCGACGACCATTGTTCCGCAAGCCTATGCCCGGATCACTTAGCTTTGGCGTTGGATTCATGGCTTGCATATCAACCAGGGGGTTGTTGGTTTCAGAGGCAGGGTGTGTCTGCATTTCTCCACCCATACCACCCATGCCAGCCATCCCTGACATATCACCATTGCCCATCCCAGCCATCTTGCTGTGATCCATGCCCGCCATGTTAGTCATGTCACCGCTGTCCATGCCGGTCATCCCGGTCATGTCACTTTGGTCCATACCGGTCATCTTGCTGTGGTCCATGCCAGCCATGCCGGACATGTCACCTGGTGTCTTCTCTGCGCCGCCCATACCAGCCATGTTGCCATGGTCCATACCAGCCATACCGCCCATCCCCATGTCATCCATAGTGACGATTGGACGTGGATCTATAGCAGGTACCTGAGCAACTAGCCCTTCACGAAGAGCGAGGGTTCCGCGTGCATAACCCGTCCGATCCATAGACTGGGCGAAGATGGTGTAAGCCTCTTCACTGGCAGGCTCTACGATCACGTCATACGTTTCAGCTACGGCGATGCGGAATTCGTCAACGCTCACTGGGTTGACGTGTTGGCCGTCGGCGGCCACAACGGTCATTTTCAAACCAGGAATGCGGACGTCGAAATAGCTCATCGCCGAGCCGTTGATAAAGCGTAGTCGTAGCTTCTCACCCGGCTTGAAAATACCGGTCCAGTTACCGTTTGGCGCCTGGCCATTCATGAGATAGGTGTAAGTATCTGCGCTGACGTCTCCAAGGTCGGTTGGGCTCATGTTCATTTCAGCCCACATCTTCCTGTCAGCTACTGTTGCTGACCAACCTTGCTTACTGACATCGTCGATAAAATCACCAACGGTGCGTTTATGGTGGTTGTAGTAGCCCGACTGTTTCTTAAGCTTGGCCATGACGCGACTAGGATCTTCATCGGTCCAGTCAGTCAACATCACCACATAGTCGCGGTTGTATTGAAAAGGTTCAGGCTCTTTCGAGTCGATAACGATTGGCCCGTAAACCCCTGCCTGCTCCTGTAAGCCCGAGTGGCTGTGGTACCAGTACGTACCATTCTGATGAACCTTGAACTTGTACTCGTACATGCCGTCGGGTGCGATGCCATGGAAACTCAAGCCAGGTACACCGTCCATATTGGCCGGCAGAATGATCCCGTGCCAATGGATTGAGGTGTCTTGGTCCAAGCGGTTTTTTACACGCAGGGTGACTGTCTCTCCTTCGCGCCAACGCAGCAAAGGCCCTGGCAATGATCCATTGATGGTCATGGCTGTTCGCGGTGAGCCGGTAATGTTTACAGGGGTTTCACCAATAAACAGATCAAATTCATTGCCAGTGAGTACGCTCGGCAGACCTGGACTTGTCACCGCCCATACAGGAGTGCGCCAAAGGCCAAAGCCGCCGAGAATGCCACCAGCGGCCAAGCCTTTTACGAATGTCCGTCTAGAGGTTTTGGAATGCATGCCGTTTATTTCCAATCAGTCAAAAGGGAAGCCGTGCGAAACAACCGATCATGAGTTGCCCGGATCAGCTTTGCCCGCCGTCACAAAAGACAAACTCTTACGGCAAGCGAGTTCAGAAATTGCCACATTTAAACCACCGCAGTGATTACATTTCTGTCAGCTTGGAGGGCCCAGCTATTTAGCAATTCTTGTGATCCATCGCCTTGGCTTTGCTTTCAGCGACGGGAGGTTGGGCATTTTGCGTTTGAGCTACTCGGTACGATTCCATCGAATTATTCCTGGCCACTTCCATGCGTGCGAAAGTCCGGTCACCACCGCCTTCAGCCATAGCCAAAGAAGAGACGGTCAGAGCCGCGATGACGAACAAGGTTTTGATAGGGTTCATTTGGGGGGCCTCGGATGATTATTGGTAACCCCTGAATCCACATCAGTCGTTGACTCTTTGGGGGTGAGCTTGAGGCTCAATAGGACTATAAGACTCATCCCCTGTCAGGAAGCTTAGGCCAATATTACAGTTGTGTCAGGTTGCGATATTTCTCTTGAGATACAGAGTGATTAGTCCGTAAGGTCTAAGCTATCCAACGACACATAACCTCCATCCACCATCTAAAATTTACCTGTGCGGTGTTGTAAGTTTCCGGTCACTGCACGATGGCGTGGCGTTTTTTGAGTTTTCGCTGAAATCATACATCGGCTCGGACGCACTACGTTAAGAACTTGAGTGTTCGATAGGTGGGAATTAAATGGCGGCGTAACTAAAGGTGGCCACCGGTGAGTATTAATTTTGAAAAAGCGCTTGGCTCCGCAGAAAGAGCATTACTTTTTCGCAGCCAACGAGCTGAGGTACTTAGCAATAACATTGCTAATGCCGACACTCCTAACTTTAAGGCCAGAGACTTGGACTTTTCTGCTGTACTGGCTAGCCAAACAACGGGAGGTTTGGCTACTCCGTTCTCTTTAAAAACAACAAACCCGAAACATATTGCCGTAAACGAATTAGCAAGTGATATTCACAGCGGTGCTTTGCTTTACAGTACGCCGAACCAACCTTCCATTGATCAAAATACTGTGGATCGACAGGTCGAGGTCGCAAAGTATACGGAAAATGAAATTCATTTCGAAACCGCCTTTACTAGATTAAATGGAGCATTTAAGGGGCTACTTAAAGCTCTGCGAGGTGAATAATAAACTTTACCCAGCGAGGGAATCAGCGCCTCAGGCGCTGATTTGGGAAGGGAACCCGAGTGCTTCGACAGTTTTACGGACCTGCTCTGGGTTTTCGCTACTTTCGACGCTCACTTTACCGGCAGCGCGATCTACGGAAACCGTAGCCTCGCTGTCCAGTGACTGGATCGCTTTGGTGATTTTGCTGACGCAGCTACCGCAACCAATGCCTGATACGTTTAAGACGAACATGGTTATTCCTCTTGTGCTGGGCGGTCTCTTTTCACCGCAACAACAGCATCAACGTTGACACCACGGTAAGGTCAAGAGTTATATCTTGCGGGCTGCGAGCATCGGTTACTCTCAATCTATTCGGGTATTCCTCAATCTCAAAGCATTGAAAACTACAGATGCAGAACTGACGCTCATGGCTAACGCAGCGATCATTGGCGACAGAAGGTGTCCCGTCAGTGGATAGAGCAGGCCTGCGGCGAGGGGAATACCCATTGAGTTGTAAAGGAAGGCGAAACCTAAGTTTTGCCGCATGTTTTTTACCGTTGCAACCGAAAGTGCCCGTGCCCGTAAAATCCCCATCAGGTCGCCTTTTACCAGCGTGAGCTGCGCGCTATTCATCGCGACGTCAGTCCCTGTCCCCATGGCAATGCCCACATCAGCTCGCGCCAAGGCCGGTGCGTCGTTGATACCGTCGCCGGCCATGGCAACCTTTCGACCGTATTGCTGGAGGTCGGCTACCAGACGCTCCTTGTCCTGAGGTTTCACTTCACCATGAACCTCTTCAATACCCATCTCCCTGGCGACAGCACGTGCGGTGGTGATCCCGTCTCCGGTGGCCATGATGATTTTTACGTTATCAGCCTTAAGCTTGGTGACTGCTTCTTTAGAGGTTGGTTTTATCGGGTCTGAGACCGCCAGTAACCCCGCCAAGACCCCGTCAACTGCTAGATAGATGATGCTGATGCCTTCAAGGCGCAACAACTCTGCACGGTCTTGTAAGACCTTAGTGCTCACGCCGGCAGCTTCCATAAGTGCAGTGTTGCCCAGCTGTACTTTCTTGCCACCAACGAGGCCACTGACTCCAATCCCTGATCCGGACTCAAACGATTCAGGCTTGGTGAGCGCAACATTTTCAGTTCGGGCGTGATCGACGATGGCATGAGCCAAAGGATGTTCGCTGCCTTGATCAAGGCTAGCGGCCAGTTGAAGCACATCGTGTGGGTTGAAATCTGGTGTGGCCTCCACACTGTGAAATACCGGCCGTCCCTCTGTCAGGGTCCCCGTTTTATCGACAATCAGTGTGTCGATCTTGCAGAGATTTTCGATGGCACTGGCATCCCTGAACAGCACACCCATACTGGCGGCTTTACCCGTCGAAACCATGATCGACATGGGCGTTGCCAGACCCAGTGCACAGGGGCAAGCGATGATAAGTACGGCGACAGCGTTGATCAGGCCGAAGACCCAGCTGGGTTCAGGGCCGAACAGTCCCCAGCCTAAGAGGGTCAGCAACGCAATCGCGATAACCGCCATCACAAAGTAGCCGGCGATCGAGTCGGCCATTCGTTGCATGGGCGCTTTGGAGCGTTGGGCTAGTGCGACCATTTGTACTATCTGCGACAGCATAGTGTCAGCGCCGACCTTTCGCGCCTCCATCACCAAGCTTCCATGAGTATTAAGCGTGGCACCGATCAGACTATCCCCCGCTCTTTTCATGACCGGCACAGGTTCACCAGTGAGCATGGATTCATCCACCGCACTTTCTCCCTCGAGTACAGAGCCATCTACTGGCACTTTTTCACCAGGTCTGACCCGCAAATGGTCTCCCAAGTGAACATGGGTAAGAGGAATGTCTTCCTCCTGACCATCATCATTGATCTTGCGTGCAGTTTTGGGAGACAGGCCTAGAAGGGACTTAATGGCGGCAGAGGTTTGTGAACGTGCTTTGAGCTCAAGAATTTGCCCAAGCAAGGTGAGCGAGATGATGACCGCAGCGGCTTCGAAGTATACGCCGATGCGTCCATCTTGCATGAAGGTGGTGGGAAAACTTTGGGGAAATAGGGTTGCCGCGACGCTGTAAAGATAGGCTGCGGCAGTACCTAAACCAATCAGAGTCCACATGTTTGGACTGCGATTTCTAACAGATGCTATGCCTCTTACAAAAAAGGGCCAACCTGCCCATAAGGTGACCGGAGTGGCAAGAGCGAACTCGATCCAGTTTTGAATCGAACCATGGAAGAGTTGTAATGAGTGACCCGCCATGGCTAGAAGGGCCACCATTACGGTTAAAGGCAGCGACCACCAAAAGCGGCGGGTGAAATCCAGGAGCTCGGTTTTGTCATCGTCATCAAGCGCGGGCATGACCGGCTCTAATGTCATGCCACATTTAGGGCAATTGCCGGGCCCTGGCTGTCTTATTTCCGGGTGCATAGGACAGGTAAACTCAGTGGCTACCTGTAGCGCGGGCTCTATAGCGGCGCTGCTGGGTTCAGCGCTGGGATGATTACCAATGTAGCGTTCTGGATCTGCCCGAAATTTCTCTTGGCATTTCTGGCTACAAAATTGATACGTCTGTCCTTGGTAAGACTCGCCAAATTTACTTGGAGGTGTAACCGCCATACCGCACACCGGGTCACGTAGATCACCGTCATGGGGCGAGGCAGCGTGGGCGGGACCGTGATCGTGGTGGCTCGGTGTAGTGGGCATAGCTATTTCTCTTCCTCGTTGGTTCCTGCCTGATCGCCATGGGCATGTCCGCCATGTCCATGCCCAAAAAAATGCATCAATGGACAGATCAACAGGATGAGATAGGGCAAATACGGATAAACGTGGGTGAAATGTTCCCGCACCCCGTAAAAGGCACCGATCGCAACGAGCATGATCAGTACAACGCCTGTTTTGCGCCTCCAAAATGGTGGGGAGGTGCTTCCAGCCGGATGCTGATGGTTATCCATGATCTAGACCCAGTGTGTGAGCGTGTTGCTCTGATCTCTGCCTCAGAGCATAGCGAACTCTTGCGTCGACGCGGTTTTTGCGGGCGGTTCAGGCTTACTTCAAGTCAAATTGACCGACCATCCCCGACTGGTAATGACCTGGCACGTTGCAGGCAAATTGGAGTCCAGTTGTGTTGTTGAAGGTCCAGATCAACTCCTTGGTTGCCCCTGGCTCGATCAGCACGCTATTCGGGTCGTTGTGTTCCATTCCAACCATCTTCATGCCTCCCATGCTATGGCCCATGTTGCCCGACATTTTTCCAGTTCCGGTGGGTGTAAGCGTTCCATTCTGGAACATGCTCGCCATTTCTTTTTGGTGCGCCGCGTGAGCAGCGGCTTGGCCGATATTGAACTCGTGGAGCAACGCCCCTTTGTTGTGAAGTACAAAGCGAACTGTTTCACCGGGCTTTACGTCGACGCTTTTAGTTTTGAAGAAAATATCGCCCATCTCCACATCAACCGTGCGAGTGACCTCTGAGGCGACTCCAGGCTGACCGATATCCTCTTTCCCATGACCTACGCTGGCCATCGCCGTAGCGCCGAGGAGTAGGGTGATTGCCGCAATAACTGGGGTAATGAGCTTAGTTTTCATGGTGACCTCGAGAGCAAGTGGAAAACACTAGCTATGCTAAAGGGATAGAGCTGCCCGTTAACTGACTTGAACACTACATTTCTGTCAGTTTTCCTGAGAAAACACGGCGCCCAGATGACGCCGTGTCTAGCAGGGCGGTTCAAAGAGCCCCGTGGGAGTTATTCGGTTACTGATGGTTCTCAGAAAGCATCAGTTTGTGCTCGCGCTGCATTTGGTTCAAAACGTCATCAACCATGGCGTCGTGTTTTTCCATCCAGGCGAGATGTTCCTGAGGTGACATTGATGCTTTTGGATGATCTAGATGAAGCTGGTCCATGATCTCGCCCAGTATTTTCATATGCTCGGCCATGTGCACATGGCGTTGCCCTTCAGGAGCTTTTTCAGCTTGTACCAAGGTCGCTTCGGCTTTGTCGCGCAGACTTTCCATGCGCTCCAGAATCCGATCTGCACCACCTTCAGCCAACGCAGACGCAGAGATGAGTATCGAACTAACAAAGAATAGGGCTTTTAAACGGTTCATGAGGCAGCTCCTTTTGATTTGTTCTCCGGCTCCTCTAGGTTTCATGCTGAAGAGTCGGTCGAGCACCAGGAAGTACTCATGCTCGAACCCTAGACAGCACTCGCTGACATCTACCTGAAGCCAATATTACTTTTCTGTCAGCTGCTGGTTGGCAGAGGCATTTCATTGCAGACTCAGCCTCACAATTATTCGAGAGCCATCCTCATGAGACTTCTGGTTGCGGAAGACGAACCCAAAATAGGTATTTATTTGCAGCAAGGACTCACTGAGGCGGGGTTCAATGTTGATCGCTTTACCAATGGCAAAGACGCGCTTCAGCACGCATTGAGCGAGGCGTATGACCTGCTGATTCTCGATGTGATGATGCCTGGGCTGGATGGCTGGGAAGTACTTCAAAAAGTGAGAGCATCCGGAAAAAATGTACCAGTGCTTTTCCTCACGGCGCGAGACCGCGTTGAGGATCGAGTAAAAGGACTTGAGCTGGGCGCAGACGATTACCTGATCAAACCCTTCGCATTTTCTGAACTGCTGGCTCGCGTCAGAACGCTGCTGCGTAGAGGCACCACTGCACCCTCCCAAACCCATATGAAATTGGCTGATCTGGAGGTGGACCTCCTCAAGCGCAGGGTTATCCGCGCAGGCAAACGTATAGATCTAACGGCCAAAGAGTTTGCGTTGCTCGAATTGCTGCTCCGTCGTCGAGGTGAGGTTCTGCCCAAGTCGCTTATTGCTTCCCAGGTCTGGGACATGAACTTTGACAGCGATACTAACGTCATCGAGGTTGCTGTCAGGAGGCTCAGAGCAAAGATTGATGATGATTTTGAGGTCAAGCTTATCCACACCTCTCGAGGCATGGGGTACATGCTGGATGCGCCGGATTCGGGGACGGGGTCGGAATGAAGCGAATGTCCCTGACTACGCGCATGAGCCTGATGTTCATGCTAGCTGTAACGGCTGTGCTCACCGTCGCTGGACTCAGTTTTAACAACCTCAGCCGGCATCATTTCAAGATGCTGGATCAGCAGGCGCTGAACGAAAAGCTTCACTCGACGCAAAGAATTTTGACTGGGTTGAACAGCATTGATCAGTTCAGTGATGTTAAGCCTGAGCTGGAGGCACTGCTTGGTGCTCATCGTGATTTGACAGCCCTTATCATCGATGGTGACGGTAAGCTCCTGTTTGCTGACCCAGGTCCAATCGTGGTTCCTGAAGACTTCCGAACAATCACAAACAGCAATGTCTGGGAGTGGCGAGACCAGGAGCAGATATTTCGAGGCGTGACGGCGCAAGCCATTGTGACGGGGCAGGATAAACCATTGACAGTGATGTTGATCTTTGATGTCACTCAACATATGGCCTTCTTCGAGACACTTGAACGATGGTTTTGGATAGGGCTGGTGATAAGCGCGCTGGTCAGTGCTGCACTGGGCTGGATGGTAGCGCGTAGTGGACTGCGACCTATTCGCCTCGTCACTCAGGTAGCAGCTTCAATGTCAGCTAAATCGCTCAAAGAGCGTATTCCATTAGGTCCCGTTCCCCAAGAGCTCCAGCAGATGGTGCTCTCGTTCAACGCAATGTTATCTAGACTGGACGATGCGTTTGTTCGTTTATCGAACTTCTCTGCGGACATTGCTCACGAATTACGGACACCCGTTAGCAATTTGATGACTCACACTGAAGTGGTTTTATCTAGAAAAAGAAATATTGAGGACTACGAGGACAATCTGTACTCAAATCTTGATGACTTGAAACGTATGGGGCGTATGATTGATGAAATGCTTTTTCTAGCGAAATCAGATAACGGTCTAATTACACATGAAAACAAACCGATAGACCTGGTAGCAGTAGTAGAGAAATTACTCGAGTACTACCGTTTGCTGGCTGATGAGCGAGGGATCGACCTCAAGGTTACAGGCAGGGGTAGCGTCCGAGGTGACGTACTTATGCTCGACAGGGCCATCTCTAATCTGCTCTCAAATGCGCTCCGGTACACCCCCGAAGGAAAGTGTATTACTGTCGATATACGGCAGAAAGGAACTTCAATATCAGTGTCTGTGGAGAACCCGGGAGAGCCCATTGCGCCCGAGCATCTTGAAAAGCTGTTTGATCGATTTTATCGCGTGGACCCAGCTCGCAGAGAAGGAAGTCCAAGTAATGCAGGGCTAGGTTTATCGATTACTCGATCAATTATTGAAGCGCATGACGGAAAAATATGGTGTACGTCGTTAAACGGAAAAACAGCCTTTCATATTGAACTCCCATGTGCTGATGCAAGAAAGGCCTAAGACACCTTGTTCATATGTATGCAGGCAACATGTGGTTAGCTCAATAGGATCGTTTTTGGATGAAAGAAAACTCTTGGAGCGTTCCAAAGAGAGTCGCGTATTTGGCGCCGTATCCGGGCAGATCAGTGCCAAAAACCCGCCCCAAGCTGACTGAAATGTAATCGAACAGTTTGCGTTCATGTGGCATCGTGTACTCGCACTGTGACGTTGGAAATCTTGTGATTCCTCCCTGTCCAGCCGGCCCTAGGACACGGAATTTGCTAGGTATTCGTCAGTGGTTTTAACGAGCGTCAAAAAGTAAAAAACTAGATATTCCCTAAAAACCTAGAACCAACAGCTTTTGCTGTCAGGAGTCTTGCATGTCATTCCTTAAAACTACCACCGTAGCTGTTGCGCTGACTGCGGGTTTGCTTCTGAGTGCAGTTGCTCAGGCGCATCCAAAGCTGGTTTCTTCTACTCCCGCTGAAGGATCGGATGCGGCGGCTCCGTCTAAAATTGAACTGCACTTTTCTGAGAATCTAACGACTCAGTTCTCTGGTGCAAAACTGATCATGACCGATATGCCTGGTATGCCGAATTCACCTATGGGCGTAAAAGCTAACGTTGCAGGTGGCGGTGATCCGAAAACGATGGTTATTACACCCGCATCGCCATTGACCACGGGTACTTACAAAGTCGAATGGCGTGCCGTTTCCTCGGACACTCACCCGATTACCGGCAACTTTTCTTTTAAAGTGAAATGATTCATGAGCGACTCAATAAATATCGTTGTTCGCTTTGCTCTTTATTTCGACCTGATGCTGTTATTTGGACTGGCAATTTTTGGTCTTTATAGCCTCAGGGGAAAAGAAAGAATATCGGGAACAGTTTTGAATTTTGAGTCGCTTCTTTACAGTACTTCTGCTGTAGGCGTAGCTCTGTCCCTTGCCGCGATGTTGTTGCTTGCGAAAGCAATGAGTGGCGTGTCGGGTTTCATGGAGCTACATCACCATATTTTTCAAATGGTTCTCATGGGGACTGACGTCGGTTTGACCTGGATGGTCCGAATAGGGGCGTTGGTGACGGCCATTATTGGCGTTTCCCTAAACAAGCGCTTTCCGACACTCAGTCTGTGGATTGTCACCGTGTGTGGCGCGATTGCGCTAGCAACCTTGGCATGGACAGGGCACGGAGCAATGGACGAGGGTAGCCGTCGCTACTGGCATTTTACTAGCGATATCTTCCATCTTTTGGCCGCAGGCGGTTGGTTGGGTGCGCTAGCGGCATTTGCCCTGCTTCTGCGTTTAAAATCACTAAAAGGTGATCAGGAAGCACGAATTCTTGCTCGGGTACTGACAGGGTTTGAATCGGCCGGCGCGGTGATTGTAGTGATCATCAGCATTACGGGAGTGGCGAACTACCTATTTATCGTTGGGCCAAACCTCGATGAGGTGATGCTCAGCACTTATGGCGAGTTGCTATTTTTAAAGGTCCTGTTATTTGCCGGGATGATCGTATTAGCGACGCTAAACCGGTTTCACCTAAGCCCGCTCTTGGAACGTTCTGTTCGAAATGGAGACTATGCTGTCGCGGTCAATGCCTTGCGCCGTAGCATGAAGCTCGAATTTTCGATGGCAGTCATCATTGTTTGTCTAGTCGCATGGTTAGGTACTTTAAGCCCGGTCATGGAAATGAGCGCGGCATAGCGGTTGGTGACAGCCGACAAAGGAGTCTCAAGGGTGAATTGTAAGGGCCATTTGCACCGTCTACACTCCAGCTCATGAAACGCTACCTGCGGTTTTGCCTAATTTTCCTGATTAGCTTGGCGCTTCCCCTCAGCGGGATGGCGGGTGTTCAGGCATCGACTGAACCATGCCCGATGAAAACCATGGGCATGGCGATGATGGATGGTATGGGGCAAGACTGCTGCCACGACATGAAAAGTCCCACCGAGCATGGCAAACCTTGTAAGCCGGGTCAGGAATGCAAAACTGGCGGCATGCTGCAAGTATCGATCATCAAGCCTCCTATCACCCTGTCCAGTCCTCTCGCTCTATCATTCTCCAGCCATCTCCCGCTCGTACAAACCTCTTCAGGGGTATGGCGACCCCCACGTACTTGATTCCTGTACCACACTGAGCCTCATTCCGCGTTAGCGGGATGGCATATCTGCGCGCATGTCTTATGAAGCGCGCGGTGGATCATCACAGGAATCGTGAACATGAACTCCAAGTGCTGTTGCACAGGTTGGTCCTTCCTGGCCGGCCTGGCGGCAAGCGTACTGGCATTGCCGAGCTTCGCTAGCGCATTGACATTCGATGAAGCGCTGCGGCTGGCCGAAAACAATGCACCATCGTTGACCGCACAAGACGCCAAAATTCAAGCAGCCACTAGCGCGGCCATTCCCGCCGGCGAACTACCCGATCCCAAGCTACTGCTGGGCGTGCAGAACTACCCCATTGGTGGTCCCGACAGATGGAGCATCGACCAAGATTTCATGACCATGCAAGTGGTCGGGATTAGGCAGGAGATGCCCAACAGCGACAAGCGCAAAGCACGTATTGAGGTCGCGGATGCGGCTGTTGATCGAGCGTCCGCCGAGCGTCGAGTGGCGCGTCTGAACGTCCGACAGTCCACGGCATTAGCCTGGATCAGAAGCTACTCGGTTGAGCGTAAAGATGCGTTGTTCCAGGACTTCTACAAAGAAAACCGTCTTCTGACCGATACCGTCAGAGCTCAGGTTGCGGGTGGCCGAGCCCAACCCGCCGATGCGGTCACACCTAAACAGGAAGCTGCTCAACTGGCTGAGCAGCAGGATGATTTAGTTCGCCAACGTGCACAGGCCCGGGCCGCCCTCAAGCGCTGGATTGGCCCTGCCGCCGATGACAAACCGGTAGGCAACTTGCCTGATTGGCCTATTGAGACCTCAGGTTACTCCCATAAGCTGCAACATCACCCCGAATTAGCGGCTTTTGTGCCGATGACCCGTGAAGCACAAGCCAAGATCCGTGAAGCTGAGGCGGAAAAGCAATCTGACTGGAGCTGGGAATTCGATTATCAGCATCGAGGCCAACAATTCGGTGACATGGTCAGCGTGCAGTTTTCATGGGATCTCCCGCTGTTCCCTAACTCTCGGCAAAACCCCAAGATTGCGGCCAAGCACGCCGAACTAAACCAGCTTGAGGCTGAGCGCGAAGCCCTGTCACGCGAGCATACCCAGCTATTGGAGGATGAGTTGGCTGACTACGAGCGCCTCAATCGTGCAGTCAACCGTAATCAGGAAAGCTTGTTGCCGTTGGCTAAAGAAAAGGTCGAACTCACGATGGCCAGCTACCGCTCCGGCAAGGGTGACTTGAACTCGGTTGTTGCCGCCCGACGCGAACTTATCGAAGCCCGTCTCAAGCAGGTTGACGTTGAAGAGCAACGTGCCCTGACCAGCGCTCGCCTGTATTTCTCTTACGGGGAGTCCGCTCAATGATTTTTAAATTATGGAAAGGGACTTTAATCATCGGCATCTCGATTGCCTTGGGTGTTGCCGGGGGTTACTGGTTAGCCCAACCGCGAATGAGCGGAGTAGCTGGTGTCGTACCGGATCATGAACCCAAAGCCTCTGCCGATCGAAAAGTTCTGTATTGGTATGACCCCATGTACCCACAACAGAAATTCGATAAACCGGGTAAGTCACCCTTCATGGACATGCAGATGATCCCTCAATACGCAGATACCAAGGGGGACAGCGCTGCCATTCGAATTGATCCAAGCCTGACTCAGAACCTTGGTGTGCGACTGGCTAGTGTCAGTCGAGGCGTATTTGCCTCGACACTGAACGTGGTAGGTGTGCTGGCCTTCAACGAACGGGACGTTGCAGTCATTCAGGCCCGTACGGCGGGTTTTGTCGAGCGTGTGTATGCCCATGCACCTGGTGATGTACTGAAAGCGAATGCCGCCTTGGCAGACATCTTGGTGCCGGAGTGGGCAGCTGCTCAGGAGGAATTTCTCGCCCTCAAGCGTAGTGGCGATGCTGGCTTGCTGACAGCGGCCCGGCAGCGATTGCGGCTAACCGGAATGCCACCTACGTTAATTGCTCAAGTTGAGCGCACTGGCAAAGTTCAATCGAACCTGACGCTGACCAGCCCTATTGGTGGTGTGCTTCAAGAGCTGAGTGTGCGTGAAGGTATGACGGTGGCCGCAGGCGAGACGTTGGCTCGTGTTAATGGTTTGAGCAGTGTCTGGCTGGCCGTGGCTGTACCAGAGGCGGAAGCTGGGTCAATCGTAGTAGGGCAAGCAGCTGAAGCGCGTTTATCCGCATTCCCTGGAGTTGTGCTCAAGGGCGTCGTCAGTGCGATTCTTCCGGAAACCAGTTCGGACAGTCGCACACTTCGCGTTCGAGTTGAGTTACCCAATCCAGATGGCCGACTCAGACCAGGTTTGACCGCACAGGTAAGCCTCAATCGTTCAACGGAGCAAAGTGTTCTGTGGGTGCCGAGCGAGGCCGTCATTCGTACCGGTCGACGTGCGTTGGTCATGCTCTCTGAAGACGCTGGTCGATATCGCCCGGTGGAGGTGCAGCTAGGCCAGGATAACGATGGCAAGACGGCGATATTGAAAGGCTTGGAAGAGGGGCAGAAAGTGGTGACCTCTGGCCAGTTCCTGCTCGACTCGGAGGCCAGTCTCAAGGGCGTTGTCGCAAGCTCATTGGACGTTTCGCCATCTACTATGCCCGTTGGCGCTTTGCATGAGGCCGATGGTCAGATCGTTGAGATCAACGACAAAGAAGTCACGCTCGCCCACGGGCCCTTCAAGACATTGGGTATGCCAGGCATGACGATGACTTTCCCTCTCGCCACGCCAGCTCTGATGAAAGGCCTAAAAACGGGCGACAAGGTTCGGATCGCTGTTAGCCAGACGGATGATGGTCTGCGTGTTGAACGTCTGGAACGCTCTGGGGGCCAGCCATGATTGCGGCCCTTATTCGCTGGTCGGTGGCCAACCGCTTTCTTGTGTTGCTGGCGACGCTGTTCGTCACGGCATGGGGGATCTGGGCGGTTCAAAGTACGCCCATCGATGCATTGCCAGACCTGTCGGATGTTCAGGTAATTATCCGTACACCTTACCCAGGCCAAGCCCCACAGATCGTCGAAAACCAGGTGACCTATCCACTGGCAACCACCATGCTCTCAGTACCTGGGGCCAAGACTATGCGCGGTTACTCCTTCTTTGGCGAAAGCTTCGTTTATGTGCTGTTCGAAGACGGAACTGACTTGTACTGGGCCCGCTCGCGGGTGTTGGAATACCTGAGCCAGATACAAAGCCGCCTACCAGCCAGTGCTAAGCCAGCCTTAGGACCTGATGCCACTGGCGTTGGCTGGATTTTCCAGTACGCGTTGGTTGATCGCAGCGGTGGGCACGATCTGGCGCAACTGCGAGCCCTACAGGACTGGTTTCTCAAATTCGAGCTCAAGACGCTGCCGAACGTTGCGGAAGTGGCCACCGTAGGTGGCATGGTCAAACAGTATCAGGTCCAGCTCGATCCGCTAAAGTTGGCGAACTTGGGTATCACGCAGTCTGAGGTGACCGAGGCGATCGGCAAAGCCAATCAGGAAACCGGTGGAGCCGTGCTGGAAATGGCGGAGACAGAGTTCATCGTACGAGCTTCCGGCTACCTAAAGACGCTCAATGACTTTCGCGCTATCCCGCTCAAACTGGGCACGGGCAGTGTGCCGGTCACGTTGGGCGATGTTGCCACGATTCAGTTAGGGCCTGAGATGCGTCGAGGCATTACCGAACTCGACGGTGAAGGTGAGACCGTCGGCGGCGTGGTGATTCTGCGCAGCGGGAAGAATGCTCGTGAAACCATTGCGGCGGTCAAGACCAAACTCGACGAGCTGAAAAGCAGTCTGCCGGCGGGGGTTGAAATCGTCACCACCTACGACCGCAGCAAGTTGATTGATCGTGCCGTGGAAAACCTCAGCCACAAGCTGATCGAAGAGTTCATCATCGTCGCGTTGGTTTGCGGAATCTTTCTCTGGCACCTGCGTTCATCTCTGGTGGCAATCATTTCCCTGCCGGTTGGGGTGCTGATCGCCTTCATCGTGATGCGCTATCAGGGTATCAACGCCAACATCATGTCCCTTGGCGGGATTGCCATCGCCATCGGCGCTATGGTCGACGCTGCCGTGGTGATGATTGAAAATGCCCACAAGAAGGTCGAGGCTTGGCACGTGGCCAATCCTGGGGAGGAACTGAAAGGTGAACGTCATTGGCACGTGATGACTGAAGCGGCTGCCGAGGTAGGACCTGCATTGTTCTTCTGTCTGCTGATCATCACCCTGTCGTTCATTCCGGTGTTCACGCTGGAGGCCCAGGAAGGACGTCTATTCGGCCCGTTAGCGTTTACCAAAACCTACGCTATGGCCGCAGCGGCTGGACTGTCGGTAACTCTCGTACCGGTGTTGATGGGGTATTGGATCCGTGGACGAATTCCCAATGAGCAACAGAATCCGTTAAATCGCTGGTTGATCCGGATCTACGAGCCCGCTCTGGACGCCGTATTACGTCGACCTAAAATAACACTGCTGGTTGCGTTGCTAGTCTTTGTCAGCGCGTTGTGGCCGATCTCTCGTCTGGGTGGTGAGTTTCTTCCCCCGCTGGACGAAGGCGACCTGCTCTATATGCCATCAGCTCTGCCTGGATTATCGGCGCAGAAGGCCGCGCAACTGCTTCAACAGACTGACCGTCTGATAAAGACAGTTCCAGAGGTCGAACACGTTTTCGGAAAAGCCGGCCGCGCTGAAACCGCGACTGACCCCGCACCTTTGGAAATGTTCGAGACCACCATCCAATTCAAACCACACGAACAGTGGCGCCCAGGCATGACCCAAGAAAAGCTAGTGGAAGAGCTGGATCGAGTGGTGCGAGTTCCTGGGCTGACCAATATCTGGATACCACCGATTCGCAACCGAATCGACATGCTGGCTACGGGGATCAAGAGTCCTATTGGGGTGAAAGTTGCCGGCACCAACCTGACGGAGATCGATGCCGCGACTCAGGCGGTCGAGCGAGTGGCTAAGGGCGTACCCGGTGTCAGTTCGGCTCTGGCCGAGCGACTGACCGGTGGTCGCTATATCGATGTGGATATCGACCGCAAAGCCGCCGCCCGCTACGGACTGAATATCGCCGATGTGCAATCCATCGTGGCCGGTGCTATCGGCGGTGAGAACGTCGGGGAGACCATTGAAGGGCTCGCACGTTTCCCGATCAACGTGCGTTACCCTCGGGAGTGGCGTGACTCGCTCGGCGCCCTGGAGCAGTTGCCGATCTACACCCCGCTAGGGAGCCAGATCACCCTCGGCACTGTGGCGAAGGTCAAGGTCAGCGACGGCCCACCGATGCTCAAGAGCGAGAATGCACGGCCCTCCGGTTGGGTATACATCGACGTGCGTGGCCGGGACATTGCCTCGGTAGTCGCCGACCTGCGTCGGGTCGTCAGTGAACAGGTCAAGTTGCAGCCCGGTATGAGCCTGAGCTACTCAGGACAGTTCGAATTTCTCGAAAGGGCCAACGCACGACTCAAACTGGTGGTGCCTGCCACGCTGTTGATCATATTCGTGCTGCTCTACCTAACGTTTTCTCGCTTTGATGAGGCCTTGCTGATCATGGCCACTCTGCCATTCGCACTGACTGGTGGGGCATGGTTTCTCTATCTGTTGGGATTCAACCTGTCGGTTGCCACCGGGGTCGGCTTTATCGCCTTGGCCGGTGTTTCTGCCGAATTTGGCGTGATCATGCTGCTCTACCTGAAAAATGCATGGACCGAGCGTCAAGACCTCGTTGACAACACAGAACGCGGGTTGATGGCCGCGATTCGTGAAGGCGCTGTCCAGCGCGTTCGACCTAAGGCTATGACCGTGGCAGTGGTTATCGCTGGTTTGTTACCTATACTTTTGGGAAGCGGTACCGGTAGCGAGGTTATGAGCCGCATTGCCGCCCCGATGATTGGCGGTATGGTTACGGCACCCTTGCTATCGCTGTTTGTGATCCCGGCGGCCTATCACCTCATGCGTCGTCGACACTTGTCCGTTGAGCCTGGCAAGCACTGACGCGTAAAGATGCATACGAAAGGGGCTGCGCTTGCAGCCTCGTTTGAGCTGCATAGCCTGTTTTCATCAGTCCTACGCGTGGTATGTATCGAAATTAGCAAGTTTATGTCTTTTGCATAAACTCGCTAATTTCGATACATACGCTGTGGTCAGTGCCATTACCCACCAGCACTTGCCAGAAAAACGAACGCTGCCACCACTCCATTTCGATGAGCCAAAAAAAGCATCATGCTCAATGCCGACTCAGCATTCGTTACCCTCAAGATCTCTCTTGAAAACGAGGCAAATGACCTTAATATGATCTTATCTTGCCATCATCGTTTTCAATCATGGATGTTTCTCGGGGGTAGGTCGAAATGGCAGAACAAGAAGACGCTAAGCCCGCAAGCGGGCGCTTCAACACAAATGATGAGACGAAGCGGATCGTATGGACCCAGACCGCTGGTCATTGTGAACTGTGCGGCACGGATCTGACGTTCGATTATCGTGCCGGCAAGCCAATGAAATGGGGAGAAGTGGCGCATATCCTGCCCGCCAGTCCCAAAGGCCCTCGGGGACGCGCGGATCATGATGCTGAGGCGCACACAAACAATACCGCTAATCTGATGCTCCTGTGCCCAGGTTGTCATGACAAAATTGATCGTGACGCAGATGGGTATCCTGAAAATGATTTGAGTGGTTTACACCAAGCGTACCTGGAACGCATCCGACTCGCCGCAACGACCCCCGATGGTGGTAGAGCCATTCCTCTCATCGTCGAAAGTCAGCATTTTCAGACAATCAACGATATTCCCGTTCGCGATCTGTTGACTGCGATGTCCGCCGAGGGATTAACCGCCTTCGATCAAGGCATCAAAATCACTTTCCCTGCGCCAGGACCACGCGGCCGCGACACTACCTATTGGCAGAACGTCAAAGACAGCATCCAGTATGAGCTGGAACAGCAACTCAAGCGTCGCGGCGGCACCTACGGCGACTCGCCCGCGCTGGCAGTAGTCGGCTTGGCCGACATCCCGGCTTTGATGATGCTGGGCCAGAGTATCGGCGACCGTTCCAAGCGCTTGATCTTCTCCTTTCACCGCGAACATCGTTTGCGCTGGCCCGATCAGTCCGCTGAGCCGCCCGTTTTTTTGTTTACACCTCCCCCCGAAGGCGACGGGCCACTGGCGCTGGTGCTCTCCATTTCTGCGCAAGTCCCAGTTCGCGACGTGACCGACGCTCTGCCGGGTGCACGTATTGCAGAGCTGTCGATCCCAGAACCAAGCTATGCGATGGTACAGAACCGTCGAGTGATTCATGCCTTTCGCGACGCACTTCAAATACGACTGAGTCAGCTTGAAGCTCTGACTCCTGACCCTATCCACGTCTTCGCCGCTATTCCTGCGGCATTGGCCATCGAGTTTGGCGCGTTGCTCACAACGCAGCATCAACATACGTACCTGATCTTCGATCGGGACAAAGAAAACCAGGATCGGTTTACGCAAACACTGCAATTGGGCTCGGTGGCCCAGGAGGCTAGGTAAATGCTATTGAGCAACGAACAGACCAAGCGCAGCAGTTGGGAATATTTTCTGCTTCGCGCCGCGCGGGAAATCTCGCTGTCGGAAGCGCAGTACGAAAAAATAAATGACCGCTACTCCCAACTGGAAAAAATCCTCTCGGCTTCCGACAACCCGCTACTCGCTGAGGCCCATATCTTCGTTCAAGGCTCGATGCGGCTGAAAACGACCATCAAGCCAATCCCCGGCGCGCCTGCGGATCTGGACACCATTGATGCGGACGCGATCATCTGGTTCCCTCACGCTCAAGGCGCTAGTGCGAAGGAAGTTCTAGAGGCGATTGAGCAGCGTTTTAGGGAAGGTTCCCGCGTTCAGGAAGAAGTTAAACAATTACGTCGGGGCATCCGCATCGTTTATGCCGACGAAAATCCAGGCTTCCACATCGACGTCACGCCTGCCCGCGCGATCAACGGAAATGGCGAAGCCAACGGCGAGGGTAAGCTGGAGGTTCCGGATCGGGTCACAGGGTGGAAAGCAAGCAGCCCTATCCCTTACTCGAATTGGTTACAGGTTGCTTCTGCCCAGGAAATCTCTCTAGAAAGCTTGGTAGTTGCCAAGAGCCAGCGGATGCTCGATGCCGCGACGCAAGATCCTTTGCCGCATTATCAGGATTACATCGATCAAGATCCCCTGCGTGCGACTATAAAGCTGCTCAAGCGGCATCGCGATGAATGGGCCATCAACACAAGGAGCGCTGATACTCGCCCCATATCGGCGGTCATCACCACCCTGGCCACTCACGCATACTTGGATGTCGTGAAGGAATCGCAGTCGAAGCCTTTGGCGCCGCTCGATGCAATTTTGGAAATCGTTCGCAGAATGCCGCAGCACATCGCGCAAAGAGGTAGCGATTGCTTTGTCTGCAACCCTGCCGATAACGGCGAAAACTTTGCAGAAAAGTGGAATCGACCAGGCGAAGGGCAAGGCTATCGCCAAGCATTTGCCAAGTGGCATGCGGACGCCAGTGCATCCGTATCATTGGGTTTGGAAAGTTTTGAATCCAATGATTCCTTTGCCGAGGCAGTGAAAAAGAATTTCGGTATAGCACCGGCATTCATTACGGCAGTGAACAATGAGATCCCTGCGAATTGGACCATGCCCGGCCGACCGGAAGGCACTACTCGAAACTCTGCTTCGATGGGTTCGCTCTTCGGAGGGGCCAGCGGTGGCGCAACCTCTCAGTCGAGCGTAAAGCCAGTTGGACGCCTTGGCTGATCCTATTACGACGCCACTGCAGCGCGGAATCGCCGCACTGCGAAATACCCTAGGTCAGGACGCTGCCGATGCATTGCTCCAGCCCGCACCCATGCGGGCTGACGAAGCGGCATCCTTTTACTTTCCCTTGCCCATCGATTACACGGGGCAGGAGCGGCGACTGCGTATTGGTTTCCCCTCCAATTTTCCCCGTGGGCTTTTGCGGCTGAACGTCGAACCCTCTCCATGGCTGGTTTGGCCGCATGCCACCAGGTCGGGGCTTTGCCTTCATGGCTTTCAGGAACGCCCCATCATGGGCTCCCCGGAGGTTGTGGTAGAGGACAGCCTTGCTCGCTTGGCACAGATCGTTTCGTTGTCCAAGATGGGATCAAGCCAGGCAACGCGCGATATCGAATTTCAGAACGAGATCACTACCTACTGGTCTTTTCAGCACGGTCAGTCATTCCAGAACCTCTTACTGTTGGATCGACCTCAGGCTGCCTCGCAGATGTTTGCGCTCAGCGATCCGCGCCGGGCTGTGCCATCCGGTCAGGAAACGGTTTGGTTAGCATCGAACGTAGCTGCACTCAAAGGGCATTACCGACGGGTTGTCGGACGTTCCGCTGTCATTCGCGCGGCCGAAACTCCCGGTTTTTACGTCAAGCTTCAGACTTATCCGGATATCCGCACCCCGGATCCAGAAGATTTATTGCCGTGGCTAACGCCCCACCTTACACCAGACGATGCCGAGCAATTGCTGGCATGGTTTGAGCAGAATGGAACGTTGGCGAGTCGATGGATTGTTCTGGAGCTTCCAGGAGGGGCAGATGCTCCAACATATTGCCTGAATGTGCGCTCGCTCGGCGTCCAGCAGGAGCGGGGAGCAAAGTTTGGCCTGCGTACAGCGCGGCGCCGGCCAGCTATCGCAAATGCACATCCACCGGCGCTCGTCCGAGCAACTACCCTGGACGTGCTTAATCGAGCGTCCATTCTGTCCCGCGATATAAGCGGCACTGCGCAGCACCTTGAAAATGCTCGGGTAGTTTGCGTTGGTGTTGGCTCGCTAGGCAGTGCAGTGGCAATACAGTTGGCACGATCCGGTGTCGGCCACCTTACTCTCATCGATCCTGACACTTTGGTGTCAGCCAATCTGGGAAGGCACGTTCTGGGAGCGGATAGTCTAGGGAGACTGAAAGCTTCATCGTTAAGGGACAAGATTCTGTTAGATCTTCCGACGACAGAATGCACCGCATATTCGACTTTTGCCGAAGTGGTAATGAGCAGCAAACCAGAAGTGTTCGATAACGCAGATCTGGTGGTGATCACGACAGCAGACTGGCAGTCGGAAGTCACTGTATGGCGAGTCAAATCCAGCGGCGCTCCTTGGGGGCTTGTACAAGCCTGGAGCGAGCCGCATACCCAGGTAGGTCATGCGCTATTTGCACCAGCCGGCACCTTTGATGGCCGTCATCTATTCACGGACGTCGGCGATTTCGTGCATAGATTCACAGAATGGCCGGGAGGAGGTGTTGTTCCGCTGCCCGCCTGTGGGGAGAGCTTCATCCCAGGTGGCTCACTGGGGATGACCAATATCGCCTCTATGGTGTCGCACACGGCCCTACGCGCATTGACTGGCAACATCGCCACTGCATCTTGGATCAGCAGCATTTACAGACCTGAAGATGTGCTGAGCCTGGGAGGCCAATACCAAGGGCCCAAACTGCCAGAGGGGGCGCAGCAACTCCTACTCGAGCGTGGATGGCCGGAAGATAAGGACGAAACGGTATGACGGATATCGCATGGCGCTGGCGATGGCCGGAGGTGAATTCCGAGCTATTGGTGTCCCAAGCTGTCGCGGACATCTTGGTTAGTCATCGGCAGGGCCTTTTTGGCGTGGAGCGAGGGGGACAGTTATTTGTCAACCCGGTTGATCCGAAAGGGTTGCTGCTGGCCTTGGCCACGGTGCCTCATCGCGCCGATCGGTCAGGCTGGTCTTGGCTAGAGTTGGATGCGGAGCGTTGCCGCCAGGAGATCCAGGCTGCCAACGAACAAGGGTTACGTCTAGTGGGGTATTGGCATACGCATCCCCAATCCGTTCCGGTGATCTCTCCGGCAGATATCGGCAGCTTCTCAAAATTTGCTGCACGTTACACGCAGGATCTGCCGCGCCCGATAGCCGTTATTGTCGGCAAGTCCGAAAAACCCGAAGGTATCAAGGCGTGGTCGTTCAGGGACGGCAGATATGTAGAGGCAACCTGGGTCAGATGAGCTTTAAGTCCGTGAGGGTGGAAGGCAGGTCAGCGTTTAGCTTTACCCGCTAGCATCAGGGCGAATAGCTCTGCCTGAAAGCGAGCATCATCCAATGCGTTATGGTTCGGCTCGCTGAGTGGCTTCAGCGCAGCGGTCATTTTAGATGATTTTGTTTCCTGCCAGCTGCAACCTACAGCGCCCATAAAGTAGGCCTTCATGTCGATAGCGGTAAAACCAAAGGGGTTGGTTTCCAAGTATTTATGAAAGTAGTAGTTGACGAATGACCAGTCAAACGGTGCATTGAGTCCTACGAAAATGACCTTTTGCCCCGTTTTGCAGGACGACTTCAGCCACTTATCAAATGTCAGCATCGCCTGTTGCGGAGCGAGGCCATCGCGCTCCAGCTTCTCCAAACTCAGCCCCGATACTGCCAGCGCTTCGGGGTCGTGTTTCGGACTGTCAGGTCGTAGTTCAAGATAGATGGACGTTTCAGGTTGGGCTACAAGACAAGCTCCAATGGAAAGCAGACTGTATTCGCCTGGTATAGGTCCAGAAGTCTCGACGTCGACCGAAACATAAAGCTCATCAGGGTTCATGTCATATCCTTTCGTGTAGTTGCTAGATCACGCTCAAGCTCTTAACCATTTGTTGGTGGTAAAGCGGCGAAGCCATTGACCAATTTTGCTTTTATCCGGCGTTCGAGCAGCGGCAGTGCATGCCTCCTGGGAATTGCACGTTCCTTTGGTCAGCTTTGCGCCCGAGCATAATGATGTGTGTCATTCTCTAATGGCGGATGAGGGCCGGACGATCATGAGCGAGCGTTGGATAGTCAAGTGCCAGAATACTGAGGACGGTACTGGCGACATCATCATTGATCTGCCTCAAGAGTTGCTTGACCAAATGGGGTTAGGTGTTGGGGACGACCTGGAACTAACGGTAGCGAATGACACGTTGGTGCTGACGCCCGTGCACAACGCAACATCAGTGCGGCCCATGTTTGCTGGCGTCCTGCGTCATGATGTTTATCATGCTTACCGCATGCGTCTGGATGCGCTTCTTCATATCTCTGTCAATGCTTCGGATCTGGACATTCACGACATGATAGTAGCTGGCTTCTCGGTCAGCCTGATCAAAATGCTTTGTGATGATGGAACCCTAAGCGAAGAAGAACGCGACAGAATCATTCAACCCAAAACGCTGAAAACAAAACTGTCAGCCAACCAGCGCTTAACGCTGCATGAGAGCGATCGCCTGTTCCGGTTCGCACACATTACCGCCATGGCTGAGGTGATTTTCGGTGACAAAGGGAAGGCCAAACAATGGCTTTCCAAACCCAAAGCCCGTTTTTTGGGAGAAAGCCCATTGGCGATGGTCACTACAACCTTTGGCACACATTTAGTCGAAGAAATGCTGACTCAAGTGTCGGAGGGCATGTCATTTTAATCCAGCCGCAGCCGAGTAGAATCAACCCAAGCGAGTACGCGATCGCAGTTGGCATTATTAAGGCGGCGCGCTCCGTTAACTCGGGTGCCCACGGAATTGCTGAATATTTTTCTAACCTATCTTCAGATGGAGCGCTGATTCACCCGTTTCGACA
The DNA here is from genome assembly GCF_059862305.1 of Pseudomonas sp. MF09156. Classification (NCBI taxonomy): domain Bacteria; kingdom Pseudomonadati; phylum Pseudomonadota; class Gammaproteobacteria; order Pseudomonadales; family Pseudomonadaceae; genus Pseudomonas; species Pseudomonas sp. MF09156. Next base: position 49,041 of record NZ_JCBCUR010000021.1, on the reverse strand, counting down.
GCTCTTCAGCCGACTCTTTGCGTTCCGAGTAACGGTCTACCAGGTAATCCTGACGGTCACGCAATAGCAGGGTGAACTTCATCAGTTCCTCCATCACGTCGACCAGGCGATCGTAGTAGGACGAAGGCTTCATACGTCCATTCTCGTCAAACTCGGTAAACGCTTTGGGCACTGAAGACTGATTGGGGATCGTCACCATGCGCATCCAGCGACCCAGTACCCGCAACTGATTCACCACGTTGAAAGACTGAGAGCCGCCGCAAACCTGCATGACGGCCAGGGTTTTACCTTGGGTCGGACGTACCGCGCCCATCGCCAATGGCACCCAGTCGATCTGAGCTTTAAAGACGGCGCTCATCGATCCATGACGCTCTGGGGAACACCACACCTGTCCTTCAGACCACTGCATTAGCTCGCGGAGTTCCACGACTTTGGGGTGGGTATCCGGAGCATCATCAGGCAGTGGTAATCCTGACGGGTTGAAGATTCGTGTTTCCGCACCGAAGTGCTCCAACAACCGCGCGGCTTCTTGGGTTACCAACCGGCTGAACGAACGCTCGCGGGTCGACCCGTAAATCAGAAGGATGCGCGGTTTATGCGTGGACGGCTCACGAGGAGTGAGTCGCTCCATGCTTGGGATGTCGATGAGATCTGCTTCGATGTTTGGAAAATGGTCTTTCATAGTGACTCCTGGCTCCAGCCACACATGGCCTACAACGTGCCGATGCGGGCTAGCTCAGTTTTAAGGTCTTCTGTGCTCAACGTAGCAATAGGCAACGAAATGAAGGCGTTTACCCGCTCCTGAATTTTGCTCAGGGTTTGCTGGAATGCCGCCTCGATTTGCGCTTCAGATCCCGTAGCTTCGGAAGGATCTGCCAGCCCCCAATGAGCCTTGAGCGCCGGGCCGAAGAAGATCGGGCAGGCTTCGCCGGCAGCCCGATCGCAGACCGTGATCACGATGTCTGGTGGCGATCCTTCAAAGGCATCGGATGCTTTACTGCTAAGGCCGTCAGTAGGGATACCTGCTGCTTTGAGCGTTTGAATCGCTCGCGTGTTTACGCGGCCACTTGGGAAGCTTCCGGAACTGACGGCTTCCATTCCTTCAGGAGCAAGGTGGTTGAACACCGCCTCGGACAAGATGCTCCGGCAGCTGTTGTGGGTGCACATGAATAGGACTTTCATCGTGATCTCCTGGAATCAAAAGCTGACGCGCAAAGCCAAGGCGCTCAGGGTGGCAATGAGGATTGGAAGCGTGAGCACCACACCGGTCTTGAAGTAGTAACCCCAACTGATGGTTATGTCTTTTTTAGCCAGCACGTGCAGCCAGAGCAGTGTGGCCAGGCTGCCGATAGGTGTGATTTTCGGACCAAGATCGCAGCCAATGATGTTCGCGTAGACCATGGCCTGATGAACTACGCCAGTCGCTTCCGTTGCATGGATCGAGAGCGCGCCGATGAGCACTGTTGGCATGTTGTTCATGATCGAAGAAAGCACGGCGGTCAGGAGTCCTGTACCCAGCGATGCCCCCAAAATGCCATATCCAGCGAATACGTTGAGCAATTGAGCAATGTGGTCAGTCAGTCCGGCGTTCTTCAAGCCATACACCACCAGGTACATGCCCAGCGAGAAGATCACAACTTGCCACGGGGCGCCCTTGAGCACCTTGCTGGTGTTGATGGCGTGACCTTTGGCGGCGATGACGTAGAGCACCAATGCGCAGGCGGCGGCGATAGCACTGATGGGGATACCCAGTGGCTCGACAACGAAAAAGCCGACCAGCAACGCGAGCAGCACCCACCATCCAGCCACGAAGGTTGCACGATCCCGGATCGCATCTTCAGGGGTATGCAGTTGTGCCAGGTCATAAGTCTTGGGCAAGTCTTTGCGGAAGAACCACAAGAGCATCCCCAGCGTTGCAGCGATGCTGACCAGGTTGACCGGCACCATAATTGCGGCGTACTCGCTGAAGCCAATGTTGAAGTAATCGGCCGAGACGATATTCACCAGGTTGGAGACCACCAGCGGCAGACTTGCGGTGTCGGCAATGAATCCTGCGGCCATCACAAATGCCAGAGTTGCTGCGGGGGAAAAGCGCAGGGCCAGCAACATGGCGATCACGATGGGAGTAAGGATTAGCGCTGCACCGTCATTGGCGAACAGCGCTGACACTGCGGCTCCCAACAAGATGATGAAGGCAAATAACTTGCGGCTGCTGCCACCTCCCCAGCGAGCGACATGCAACGCAGCCCACTCGAAGAAACCAGCCTCGTCGAGCAGCAGGCTGATGATGATCACAGCGATGAACGTCGCCGTGGCGTTCCACACGATATTCCATACCACCGGGATGTCGCCGAGACTGACCACCCCGCTCAGCAACGCGAGCATGGCACCCAATGAGGCACTCCAGCCAACACCCAGCCCTTTGGGCTGCCAGATGACCAGAACGATGGTGACGATGAAAATAAGTAGCGCGATTAGCATGCGAGCGGCTCGTTTCGAAAGGGTGGATCAGCCGCACACGGTCTGATTGACTGGACGATCGTTCATTCCACAGAGCCGCTTGGTTTCTGTGTCCAGCCACTGCTGGTTGGCATCAACGACACCCTTAAGCACTTCGGTGACCCAGGTCGGCAGTTCGGGATGGAGTCGGTAGTAAACCCATTGGCCTTGGCGCCGATCCGCCAGTAACCCGGAGGATCTCAGCAGTGCGAGATGTCGAGATATTTTTGGTTGGCTCTGCTTAAGAGCGGCGGTCAGTTCGCATACACAGAGTTCTCCCTCGCGGGCGATGAGTAGCGTTATTTTGGTTCGAGTGTCATCTGCCAGGCTTTTGAACAAAACGGTAGGAGTAATTGGCTCGTTCATGAGGCCTCCAGGTGTATGGTTTTCACCAATACAAATAATTTGATCCGTACGTGGATATCGTGAAGTGCATGCTTCTTCCGCGTACGGAAAATTGAATATACGACAATTCGGATATACGGTAAATTGAATATATATAGAAGATCCGGCGTAATCCTGTCCAAGTCAGAGCGAGCTGCTTTGGTGCGTTGGCTCTGAAACGTCTTCGGCCAATAGTCGATGAAAACTTGAGGGAGAGAAGCTACTGCCTATCAATTCAGCAGCATTTGCTTGGCAGAAAGTCGTCACGGCTAACGGCACTATTCTTGGCGAAGGTTCTCGGTGGCAAAGACGTCGTCGTAGATATCCCGCAGCCTGGTCTCCACGAGCAGAAACTCCCAATTCAGTGAACGGTGCTCTCTGCGGTACGTGGATGCGGTGAGCCCGTTTGAGGGAAAGCGCACGGTTCTATCGCGACATTCTGAAGGGCCGAGCCTTGCATGGGTCAGCCCTTCAAACACAATTCTTTACAGGGGCAGCAAGGAAAGAAATGAATTACAACGTGAGGGTTGCCACACCCGCTGATGCCTCCGCCATCCAGGCTATCTACGCGCCAATGGTTTTGGACACGGTCATCTCGTTCGAGCTGATACCACCGACTGTTGATGAGATGGCCGCACGAATAGCCGCAACACTGCCGACGCATCCCTATCTGGTGGCCGAGGTGGAAGGCAAGGTCGTTGGATACGCTTATGCAAGCCAGCATCGAGCGAGGGAAGCCTATCGTTGGTCGGTGGATGTCACCGTGTATGTCGACCCGGTTGTGCACCGAAACGGGGTAGGTCGTGCGCTTTATCAGCAGCTTTTACCACTTCTAGAGAAACAGGGGTTTCATGCCGCCTATGCCGGTATTGCCTTACCCAACGCGGGAAGCATAGGCATCCATGAAGCGCTCGGCTTCACCCACATTGGCACATACCCTGAGGTTGGGTTCAAGCACGGCCAGTGGCATAGCGTGGGTTATTGGCGTAAACCGCTTTGTGCTGCGATTCCGCCTATAGAAATCATCCAGTTCAGTGAGGTGGAGGGATTGTAAACGTGCAGACTGTGAGGTGAGGTTGCTGCTATTCGTCGGCATTGGAACCAAGCGACTCACTGGAAGCTATGCTGATGGATGATTCTCGTTCGAGTCGGTGTTTTGATCGACTGGAGGAACGAATGAATTTGGCTGGGTTTATTTCACTTCTCTCCGCAGGTGAGGAAATAGGCGGGTGCCAACTCGCGCCCTCAGATGCTGTGGCACTCGCCCATCTGCATTTTCCTTCACGTGCCTATTGTCTTGTTGCTGAATGGGCAATATTAGATCTCGACGTTACAACCCTTCAGCGGAAAGCGATCACCGATAGAGAGCTAATCCCTGCTCTGGTTTACGCTTTAACTGTTATCAAAGACAGCAAAGGCCGCTTCCAACTTGGTGATTGGGTCAGGACAACGCTCGGGGTTTCGTTCACCCACGCTTGCTTATTTGAGACGAAAAATACGGTTTATGTGCTTATGGGAACCGGACGTAGGTTGCGCACAGATATAGACATCGCATTGAGCTTGTGCTGAAGATCGCATCTTATGCGCTCCGTCTTCATGACTGCTGCCTCTAAATGTTCGTGTCAAACTATGATGTGAGCAGCCGGGCACTATATTTGAAGCTCAGCCCATCTGTGTCAATCTATGTTGCTGTAGCCTTCACCCAAAATCATCCTACAGACCCCGGTTTACGGGAGGGGTTGTGTCAAACTATGTTGTTGGTAACCAATGACCATCAGTCCTGTAATCCCGGTGTTTGAGTGTCCACGTGATATCGCCTTGAAGCTCTTTCGAGAAGCTGGCCGCGCTTGGAATGCAACCACCTTGGAAGAGATGGGAGATCACCTTTTCAATTTCTGTGTAACCAATTCCTCGTTGCGGGACTGGATACTGCAATCAAAAGATGAAAAGGGGGATGCGGCTTTTCATAGTGCTTGGAGGGAAAAGGCGGATGGGCTGTTTGGCGAATGTGCCGATATAGCTAACGCCTCGAAGCACCTGGTGGTAAAGCCTGTTTCGGTCAGTGTTGGAAATCAGAAACTGTCCGCGTTAGGCCCAAATGGTGTGATCGAAGGACTTGAGAAAGAACGGCAAGCCTTTAGCATCGTTCGGTCAAGCGGCGAGGACATAGACCTGTTCATGTTTTTCTTCAAGATTTGCCGGGCATGGGAAGAGCATTTTGAAAATGATCCAACCCTTGATGCGCTCCCCTTCCATGGTGAGTTTTTGCTCACGACTGTCTAGGAAAACACTCATGAACGATATGCCCCAAGGTCACTCACCAGCCCACGATCGCAAGATTCGCTTCGGCTACGTCGTCGCTGCCAAGCTCACTTCCAGGCACTGCCTCATGGGGGTGCATGAGGACAAAGAGGTTGCTGATGCCCATCGCGACCGATTGCAGGCTTACCACGACGCCAAGCCCGAACTCGGTAATGTGGGCCAGATCAGCATCGATGACGCCTTCACCCGACGCGAGGCGTTGGCAGCATGGCGAAAAAATCATCCGTTCAGCACCTCTCTGGATCATTTTAAATGCTATGAAGTGCTCGTTGTGCCCTGGCTTGATCCGGCCATTCTGACCAATTCCGTCATCTAATCTGATCACGGAAAACGTGCGCAGCATCGCGAAACGGCTTAGGGTGTCATTTCGCCTCCAGCCGGAACCGACCTCAGGTAGACCCATGATTGATGACAGCTCCGAAAAAATAGTGATCGATGCCGGCCTGTTTAGATTTCCCGGGCAGGACTTGATGAAGAACATCAATAAGGCCTACACGCTGTATTACGACGAAACGAACAATAACCGAAGCCTAAACGGCCAGCCGAAGCGTCAGTGATCATCGAGTTGCCCATGCCGGCGCAGGTTATCGACAAAGGTATTCCGACAGCAGGCTTGCTGGCCCAAGTAATGGTGGCCAAGTTTGCCGATCACTTGCCACTGTACCGGCAGGAGAAAATCTTTGGTCGTGCCGGACTGACAATCGCTCGCTCGACCTTGGCCCGATGGGTTGGACAGACCGGCATGCGACTCCAGCCGCTGGTCGATGCGCTGCGTGAAGCTGTGCTGAACCAGGGCGTGATTCACGCTGATGAAACGCCTGTGCAAATGCTTGCGCCGGGAGAGAAGAAAACCCACCGGGCCTACGTCTGGGCCTACAGCACTACGCCGTTTTCGGCGCTCAACGCGGTGGTTTACGACTTCAGCCCAAGCCGTGCTGGCGAACATCCGCGCAACTTCTTGGGTGACTGGAACGGCAAGCTGGTCTGCGATGATTTCGCTGGCTACAAGGCTGGATTTGAGCAAGGCATCACTGAAATCGGCTGCATGGCCCACGCCCGTCGCAAGTTTTTCGATCTGCACGTGACGAACAAAAGTCAGCTGGCCGAACACTCGGACGTTCGAACTGGTTATTTGCCGGGTCGCTACGTAGCGGTAAGCGGGCGGCTGCAATCATGAGCCTGATCCAGTCGGCGCGTATGAATGGACATGATCCCTATGCCTATCTCAAGGATGTGCTGACACGGTTGCCGACACAGCGAGCCAGTGAGGTCGGGCAATTGCTACCGAATCAATGGATGCCGTCCTACTGAATAATGAATCGCCCCGAAGCAGAAGCGTAGGAGCGATTCACTACTACAGCTCTAGCCGGGCAGGCTCAAGTGCAGCAAGGGGAAGGGGCGGCCCTCGCCATCCAGCGGAGAACGACCTGTTTGAACAAAACCGTAATGTAAATAGAACCCTACCGCTTCGGGGTTCTGTTCATTCACATCAACACTCATCTGACTGCGCGAACTGCGGGCATGATCCAGCAGTGCGCGGCCAATCCCTTTCCCTCGCAGATCTGGTTCGATGAAGAGCATCTCTACATGATTTTCATTGAGCCCGATGAACCCTAGCGGGCAGTCCTCGGCATCTACCGCAACCCATAGTTCGACAGCGGGTAGGTAAATATCGCGGAGCTGAGGGAGTAATGCCTCAATATCGGATTCTTGCAGGAAGTGATGTGTGGCGCGAACGGAGCGCAGCCAGATGTTGAGCAGTTGCGGATGGTCGGCGTTAGTAGCCTGACGAATGATCATAGAATCATCCTTAACACTTGATATCGGAAATGAGGCGCGCTACTAGATAGCGACCGTATAAGTGGCGGCAACTGTATGACCGCTTCGCGATTTAACGCCTGGGCGGTTCACGGCAGAGGTAGCCGGAAAGGAGGGAGGAATGACGATACTGAGAGGCTTTTGGGGTCTCAATAAAAAATTACGGAAGGGATTGTGGATGAAGCATACCTGACAGATGGTGGCCGGGCCGGTAGGGATCTCACGCGGGACGCTAGAACCGGATGATGTCAGGAGCTTATGGTGACTTACCCGGACGCTTACCCAATATCCTCACTCGATGACACTCAGACGGCCCAAGTGGTTGACTGCTTTGGGTCGACCTTAACCAGTTATGGATACGATGTACACTGGTCAAGTCCGATGCAAACGCCTGGTCAAGTCGAATGCAAATGGGTGGTCAAGTCCATGCAATTACGCATCACTCTCCAAAAATTCAGAAAGTTGCGCGAGAACACCTGTCGCATTACCGATCAGCATGATCTCGTTGTGTTCCCCCAGACTTACATCTTCCGTATTCACATGAATTAATAAAGCGCCCGACGCCAAAGCGAGCCTCGGAATATCTGCGGCAGGTGTGACAATCCCGGATGTGCCTACAGATATCAGGATGTCGCAGCCTCGCACCAATGACATCGCAGACTTCCAAACATCTCTCGACAGATCCTCTCCATACCAAACCACTCCTGGGCGCAGTTTGCCACCGCATCGTCTGCAGCGTGGCGGTTCGATCAACGCGCCTTCAACGGGTACAGCTAATTGATCCTGCGCCAGCTCTGCGGGTCGATGACAAGCGAAACACTTTGGGGTAGCCAGACTGCCATGCAAATGAAGGACACCATGAGACCCGGCCCGCTCATGCAGATCGTCAGCATTCTGAGTGATGATAGAAACGGTACGCCCCGTTGCCGCCATTTGACAGAATGCTCGGTGCGCAACATTGGGCTGCGACCGAGCCACTTGTTGTCGCCGCCACAAGTACCACCCCCAAACCAGACGAGGATTCTCTCGAAAGGCCTTCGCGGTCTCCAGCTTCTCAGGGTCATACTGTGACCAAAGCCCGGCCAGCGGGTCTCGGTACGTAGAGATTCCGCTTTCAGCCGAAATCCCAGCGCCGGAGAAGCAGGTAATAGTTCTGGCTTTCAGTAACGATATCTTCGCTCGTTCCAGGGCTAGCATGTGCCCCTCAGATGGTTTGGCTCAAATAATGAAACAGGCTTCCGCGCCTTCATCAGGGCACCGCCGCATAGAGGTATGGCTCATTCGGATCGATCACGCGATTGGATACCCGAGGTATGTGAGCACGAAGCCGCTGCTCTGAGTACCAGATCTGACGAGTTTTCCTCTTCCACGAATCGAGATCACCAAGCTTATAGGTGCCCATCGACGCCTCATAGATCACTGCTCCTTGATCGGTCCCAATCCCTCGATAACAATTCTCTGAATAAGCTCATCCAAGCACCAGTGCTCCCGACCGGTCAGGTTCGGTGGACATAACATCTGCACTGCCTCAATGGCGACATCTTGGGCGAGAGAGAGATAGTGCTGCAGCTAGGAAGCGCAACGAGTCAATACACCTCTGTTGCGCCTGCTTGTGAACGGAGGTAATCGTTGGGAGAAAGCATAAACCATCTACCTCGCAATTCATCCATACGCGTACATCGCGGCTCTTATGACCAAGCACGTAAATCACTGTTTACACAATTGCGAGTGAGTCGGCCGCCTGACAAGGCTTAAGGGAGAATAAATCGCCCAAACATAACTTGAGACAAAGGCCTTTCGGAAAAATCAATTGGCCCTTGCCAGTTTTGACCAGTCCAGGATTGGCCTTTGAACGCTATTTTGACCAAAATAAATTGGCCCTAGCCATAGGCTGGGCGCGCTGTCGGCACTGGATTTACCAGTTGCTCGAGCGTCGCGCGATCCAATAGTTCGGTGTCCAATTTGATGTAAATGGCCGCCTCTTCAGCGACCACGACTGCATCTGTTACCCCTACGACGGCCTTCAGGCGCTCTACCAGACCGCTTTCACGGATCGCCTCGGGCGATAGCGGCAAACGCAGGCTTGTGACGTAGGGAGGTTCGCGCATGGTAACAGCAAAGACCAGCCAAAGTGCAGCCAGCCCGGCGCATCCGAGGAACACAACCGACAAACCGCCATGCTGGAACATCCAGCCGCCCATGATGCCGCCCAGCGCCGAACCGAGGAATTGGCTGGTGGAATACACCCCCATCGCCGTGCCCTTGCCGCCCGCCGGTGAAACTTTACTGATCAGCGAAGGCAGTGACGCCTCCAGCAGGTTGAACGCGGTGAAAAACACCACCGTGCCGATTACCAACGCCCGTAGGCTGTCGCCGAACTGCCAGAAGAATAGTTCAGTGAGCATCAATGTCGCGACGGCGCCGAGCAAAACTCGTTTCATTTTGCGTTTCTTCTCGCCGTAGATGATGAACGGGATCATGGCGAAGAACGAAATCAGCAACGCGGTCAGGTAGACCCACCAATGCTGCTCCTTGGGCAACCCGGCCTTTTCCACCAGCGCCAGGGGCAAGGCGACGAAGCTGCACATCAGCATGGCGTGCAATACGAAGATACCTAAATCCAGGCGCAACAGGTCGGGGTGCTTGAGCGTCGGCAGCAGCGCCTGTTTGGCCACGCCCGACTCACGGTGCTGCAGCGGCCCGGTGGAGCGCGGCACCATAAAGGCCACGATCAGGATGCCGAACAGCGCCATGCCACCGGTGGCCAGGAACAGGCCGTGCAAACCGAACGCACGAGTCAACAGCGGGCCAACCACCATCGCAACGGCAAACGAAAGACCGATGGTCATGCCGATCATGGCCATGGCCTTGGTGCGATGCTGTTCGCGGGTCAGGTCCGACAGCAGCGCCATCACCGCCGCGGAAATCGCCCCGGCGCCTTGCAGGATGCGTCCGGCGATCACGCCCCAGATCGAATCGGCATTGGCCGCCAGCACGCTGCCCAGGGCGAAGACGATCAACCCCAGGTAGATCACCGGCCGGCGGCCAATGCGGTCGGAAATGATCCCGAACGGAATCTGGAAAATCGCCTGGGTCAGGCCATAGGCGCCAATCGCCAGGCCGATCAGGGCCGGGGTCGCGCCAGCGAGGTCCATGCCATAGGTCGCCAGTACCGGCAACACCATGAACATGCCCAGCATACGGAAGGCGAACACCAGGGCCAGACCGCTTGCAGCTCGGGTCTCGCCGCTACTCATGCGTTCGCTGTGGGGATCGTGCATGGAAAAACCTCGTGTGAACCGGCGGCGATTCTACCAGTCCCATCGATTGAGAGGGTATATGCGGCGCTTTGCCGCGCAGCTTTCATGTAAGGCTGAAATGGGCAAATTGACAGTGTATATTCATCCAGTCTTTAGCCGTATACTCCTGCATTATTTATACGCCCGCCGTGCGAGGCCATCTTGGACAAGATCCTGATTCGTGGGGCTAGAACCCACAACCTGAAGAACATCGACCTGACCCTGCCCCGGGACAAACTGATTGTCATCACCGGCTTGTCCGGGTCCGGCAAGTCGTCGCTGGCGTTCGATACGCTGTATGCCGAAGGCCAGCGTCGCTATGTGGAGTCGCTGTCGGCCTACGCCCGGCAATTCCTGTCGATGATGGAAAAGCCTGATGTCGACACCATTGAAGGCTTGTCGCCAGCCATTTCCATCGAACAGAAATCGACCTCCCACAACCCGCGTTCCACCGTGGGCACCATCACCGAAATCTACGATTACCTGCGCCTGCTGTACGCACGCGTCGGTATTCCGCGCTGCCCGGACCACGACATCCCTCTGGAAGCGCAGACCGTCAGCCAGATGGTCGACCTGGTGCTGGCCCAGCCGGAAGGCGCCAAGCTGATGCTGTTGGCCCCGGTAATTCGCGAGCGCAAGGGCGAGCACCTGTCGGTGTTCGAAGAGCTGCGCGCCCAGGGTTTTGTCCGCGCCCGGATCAACGGCAAGCTCTATGAGCTGGATGAAGCACCAAAGCTGGATAAACAGAAGAAGCACACCATCGATGTGGTGGTCGACCGTTTCAAGGTGCGCGCCGATCTGCAGCAACGTCTGGCGGAGTCGTTCGAGACCGCGCTGAAACTGGCGGACGGTATCGCCCTGGTGGCGCCGATGGACGACGAGCCCGGCGAAGAAATCATCTTCTCCGCGCGCTTCGCCTGCCCGATCTGCGGCCATGCCATCAGCGAGCTGGAGCCCAAGCTGTTCTCCTTCAACAACCCGGCCGGCGCCTGCCCGACCTGTGATGGGTTGGGGGTCAAGCAGTTCTTCGACATCAAGCGCCTGGTCAATGGTGACCTGACACTGGCGGAAGGCGCGATACGTGGCTGGGACCGGCGCAATGTGTATTACTTCCAGATGCTCGGGTCATTGGCTGCCCACTATAAATTCAGCCTGGAAGTGCCATTCAACGAACTGCCGGCCGAGCAACAGAAAGTCATCCTCCATGGCAGCGGCTCGCAGAACGTCGACTTCAAGTACCTGAACGACCGTGGCGACATCGTCAAGCGCTCCCACCCGTTCGAAGGCATCGTGCCCAACCTGGAGCGCCGCTATCGGGAAACCGAGTCGGCCAGCGTGCGCGAGGAACTGGCCAAGTTCCTCAGCACCCAGCCCTGCCCGGATTGCCGCGGCACCCGCTTGCGTCGCGAGGCCCGCCACGTGTGGGTCGGCGAGAAGACCCTGCCGGCGGTGACCAACCTGCCGATCGGTGATGCCTGCGAATACTTCGCCGTACTGAAGCTGACCGGGCGACGTGGCGAGATTGCCGACAAGATCCTCAAGGAAATCCGCGAGCGCCTGCAGTTCCTGGTCAACGTGGGCCTGGACTATCTGTCCCTGGATCGCAGTGCCGACACCCTGTCCGGCGGCGAGGCCCAGCGCATTCGCCTGGCCAGCCAGATCGGCGCCGGCCTGGTGGGCGTGCTGTACATCCTCGACGAGCCGTCCATCGGCCTGCACCAGCGCGACAATGATCGCTTGCTGGGCACGCTCAAGCACCTGCGCGACATCGGCAACACGGTGATTGTGGTCGAACACGATGAGGACGCCATTCGCCTGGCGGACTACGTGGTCGATATCGGTCCCGGTGCGGGCGTGCATGGCGGGCATATTGTTGCCCAGGGCACCCCGGCCGAAGTCATGGCCCACCCGGACTCCCTGACCGGCAAGTACCTGTCCGGCCGGGTAAAAATCGAAGTGCCGGCCAAACGTACCCCGCGTAATAAAAAACAGGCACTGCACCTCAAGGGCGCGCGCGGCAACAACCTGCGCAATGTCGACCTGGAAATCCCCCTGGGCCTGCTGACATGCGTGACCGGTGTATCCGGTTCAGGCAAGTCGACCCTGATCAACAACACCCTCTTCCCCCTCAGCGCCACGGCATTGAACGGTGCCACCACCCTGGAAGCAGCCGCCCATGACAGCATCAAGGGCCTGGAGCTGCTGGATAAAGTAGTGGATATCGACCAGAGCCCGATTGGTCGCACTCCCCGCTCCAACCCGGCGACCTATACCGGGCTGTTCACGCCGATACGCGAACTGTTCGCCGGTGTGCCGGAGTCCCGCTCCCGTGGTTATGGGCCTGGGCGGTTTTCCTTCAACGTCAAGGGTGGGCGCTGCGAAGCTTGCCAGGGCGACGGCCTGATCAAGGTCGAGATGCACTTTTTGCCTGACATCTACGTTCCGTGCGATGTGTGCAAGAGCAAGCGCTACAACCGCGAAACCCTGGAGATCAAGTACAAGGGCAAGAACATCCACGAAACCCTTGAGATGACTATCGAGGAAGCGCGGGTGTTCTTTGACGCGGTGCCGGCCTTGGCGCGCAAGCTCCAGACCCTGATGGACGTGGGCTTGTCGTATATCAAGCTGGGGCAGTCGGCGACCACGCTGTCCGGTGGCGAGGCGCAGCGGGTGAAGCTGTCTCGCGAGCTGTCCAAGCGCGATACCGGCAAGACCCTGTATATCCTCGATGAACCGACCACCGGCCTGCACTTCGCGGATATCCAGCAATTGCTCGACGTGCTGCATCGCCTGCGCGACCACGGCAACACCGTGGTGGTGATCGAACACAACCTGGATGTGATCAAGACGGCCGACTGGCTGGTGGACCTGGGGCCGGAAGGCGGTTCCAAGGGTGGGCAGATTATTGCGGTGGGCACGCCGGAGCAGGTCTCCGAGATGCCGCAATCCCACACGGGCTACTATCTGAAGCCGTTGCTGGCGCGCGACCGGGCCTGACTCTTCAGGCCCAACAAAAAGCCCCTGTCACCGTAGCGGTGACAGGGGCTTTTTTATTGCCGGCGGAATCAGAACTGCGATTGCAGGTAATTTTCCAGGCCGATCAATTTGATCAGACCCAGCTGCTTTTCCAGCCAGTAGGTGTGATCTTCTTCAGTATCGTTCAACTGTACGCGCAGGATTTCCCGGGTCACGTAGTCATTGTGCTTCTCGCAAAGCTCAATGCCTTTGCACAGTGCTGCACGAACCTTGTATTCCAGGCGCAAGTCGCTGGCGAGCATCTCAGGCACAGTGGTACCGGTATCCAGGTCGTCAGGACGCATACGCGGCGTGCCTTCGAGCATCAGGATACGGCGCATCAGCGCGTCGGCGTGCTGTGCCTCTTCTTCCATTTCGTGATTGATACGCTCGTAGAGCTCGGTAAAGCCCCAGTCTTCGTACATACGCGAGTGAATGAAATATTGGTCACGAGCTGCCAGTTCGCCCGTCAGCAACGTGTTGAGGTAATCGATTACGTCGGGGTGACCTTGCATCGCCCTACATCTCCCTACTTGAAAGACTGTAGTTTGAACCAAGCGGACCCGCAGGTCACGGGATGAACGGCATAAAAGTGATGTTTTTCGGAGAAAAGTAGCTGAAATAACGCAAAAACCGCCCAAATGAGGGCGGTTCTGCTTATCACTTAGAGTTAGTTAAGCGATACACCCAGTGCAGTTGCGATCCCTTCTCCATACGCCGGATCGGCCTTGAAAAAGTGCTGCAACTGACGCTGAACCACATCGCTGGAAACACCCGCCATCGCGCCGGCGATGTTGTTGATCAACAGCGCCTTTTGCTCAGCATTCATCAGGCGGAACAGCGCACCGGCGTGGCTGTAGTAATCCGTGTCTTCGCGGTGATCGTAGCGATCAGCTGCACCACTCAGAGCCAGCGCAGGTTCTGCGTACTGCGGCGCTTGTTTGGGGGCATCGGCGTAGCTGTTTGGCTCGTAGTTCGGGGCCGCGCCACCGTTGCTGCCGAACGCCATGGAACCGTCACGCTGGTAAGTATTGACGGGACTGCGCGGAGCATTCACCGGCAGGTGCTGATGGTTGGTCCCGATACGGTAGCGATGCGCATCGGCGTAAGCAAAGACACGCCCCTGCAGCATGCGATCTGGCGACAAACCGACACCTGGCACCATGTTGCTTGGACCGAACGCGGCTTGCTCCACTTCGGCGAAGTAGTTCTGCGGATTGCGGTTCAACTCCAGCTCGCCTACCTCAATCAACGGGAACTCTTTCTGAGACCAGGTTTTGGTCACGTCGAAGGGATTCTCGTAGTGCGCGTTGGCCTGGGCCTCAGTCATGATCTGGATACACACGCGCCATTTCGGGAAGTCGCCGCGCTCGATGGCCCCAAACAGATCGCGCTGAGCATAATCCGGATCGGTACCGGCCAGGCGCGCAGCATCGGCAGGCGCCAGGTTCTTGATGCCTTGCTTGGTCTTGTAGTGCCATTTCACCCAGTGACGCTCGCCATTGGCGTTGATCAAGCTGTAGGTGTGGCTACCAAAGCCATGCATGTGGCGGTAGCCGTCCGGGATACCCCTGTCCGAGAACAGGATGGTGACCTGGTGGAGCGCCTCAGGCGAATGCGACCAGAAGTCCCACATCATCTGCGCACTTTTCAGGTTGCTTTGCGGCAGGCGCTTTTGGGTGTGGATGAAATCGGGGAATTTCAGCGGGTCACGGATAAAGAATACCGGGGTATTGTTGCCAACGATGTCCCAGTTGCCTTCTTCGGTGTAGAACTTCAATGCGAAGCCACGTGGGTCGCGCTCGGTATCTGCGGAGCCGCGCTCGCCACCCACTGTCGAGAAACGCAGGAAGGTTGGCGTCTGCTTGCCAACAGCGTCAAACAGCTTGGCGCTAGTGTACTGGGTGATGTCCTTGGTGACCGTGAACGTGCCATAGGCTCCCGAGCCTTTGGCGTGTACACGACGCTCTGGGATGTTTTCGCGGTTGAAATGGGCAAGCTTCTCGATCAGATGAAAGTCGTCGAGCAACAGCGGGCCACGCGGACCTGCGGAACGGGAATTCTGGTTATCGGCAACGGGAGCACCGCTGGCGGTTGTAAGGGTTTTATTCTGGCTCATGCTCAATCTCCTCAGGTCAGTCTTGGAACTGCCGGCTAATCGGCTTGGAGGGAGTATTGACCAGGAAGATGACACCATCAAATTTATTAAATCATGCTTATCGATAGTTAATTACTAACGATGACTTGGCTCGCATAGCCACAACTCAATCAATACCCGTCATGAACTTTTCTATCGCCCACAAAAAACCGGGCACTAGGCCCGGTTTTTCGTAGCAGACTGTCGTCTTACTCGGCGGATACAGCTTCGCCAGCAGTAGCACGATCAACCAACTCGACGTACGCCATAGGCGCGTTGTCGCCAGTGCGGAAACCGCACTTGAGGATGCGCAGGTAGCCACCCTCACGGGTAGCGTAGCGCTTGCCCAGGTCGTTGAAGAGCTTACCAACGATAGCTTTCGAGCGAGTACGGTCGAAAGCCAGACGGCGGTTAGCCAGGCTGTCTGTCTTGGCCAAAGTGATCAGCGGCTCAGCAACGCGACGCAGTTCTTTGGCTTTCGGCAGTGTAGTTTTAATCAGCTCGTGCTCGAACAGCGACACCGCCATGTTTTGAAACATGGCCTTGCGGTGCGAGCTGGTACGGCTCAGGTGACGACCACTTTTACGATGACGCATGGTTCATTCCTTACCAAACTCACGTTCGGTGATTACGACGATCAGGCAGTCGCCTTGTCGTCCTTCTTAAGACTTGCAGGCGGCCAGTTGTCGAGGCGCATGCCGAGGGACAGACCGCGGGAGGCCAGAACGTCCTTGATTTCAGTCAAGGATTTCTTGCCCAGGTTCGGAGTCTTCAACAGTTCTACTTCGGTACGCTGAATCAGGTCACCGATGTAGTAAATGTTTTCCGCCTTAAGGCAGTTAGCCGAACGTACAGTCAGTTCCAGATCGTCAACCGGGCGAAGCAGGATCGGATCGATCTCGTCTTCCTGCTCGATTACCACTGGTTCGCTGTCACCTTTGAGGTCGACGAACGCAGCCAACTGCTGTTGCAGGATGGTTGCAGCGCGGCGAATAGCCTCTTCAGGATCCAGAGTACCGTTGGTTTCCAGATCAATAACCAGCTTGTCCAGGTTAGTACGCTGCTCGACACGGGCGTTTTCCACCACGTATGCGATACGGCGAACCGGGCTGAACGAAGAGTCAAGCTGCAAGCGACCAATGCTGCGGCTTTCGTCTTCATCGCTCTGACGCGAGTCGGCCGGTTCATAACCACGACCACGAGCTACGGTGAGCTTCATGTTCAGGGCGCCGTTAGACGCCAGGTTAGCGATTACGTGATCGGGATTAACGATCTCGACATCATGATCCAGCTGAATATCGGCAGCGGTAACCACCCCCGAACCCTTCTTCGACAAGGTCAGCGTAACTTCGTCACGGCCGTGCAGCTTGATAGCCAGACCTTTAAGGTTCAACAGGATTTCAATTACGTCTTCCTGTACACCTTCGATGGCGCTGTACTCGTGGAGCACACCGTCAATCTCGGCCTCGACTACTGCACAGCCGGGCATTGAGGACAACAGGATGCGGCGCAGCGCGTTGCCCAGGGTGTGGCCAAAACCACGCTCGAGAGGCTCGAGAGTGATCTTGGCGCGGGTTGGACTGACAACCTGCACATCAATGTGGCGGGGTGTCAGGAACTCATTTACCGAAATCTGCATGGATGCACCTATTTTCTAGCCCTTACTTGGAGTAGAGCTCGACAATCAGGCTTTCGTTGATGTCGGCGGACAGATCACTGCGAGCAGGAACGTTCTTGAAAACGCCCGACTTCTTCTCAGTGTCTACTTCTACCCATTCTACGCGGCCACGTTGGGCACACAGATCGAGAGCTTGGACAATGCGAAGTTGGTTTTTTGCTTTCTCGCGAATCGCGACCACGTCACCAGCACGAACCTGGTAGGACGGGACGTTAACGGTTTGGCCGTTTACGCTAACGGATTTGTGCGATACCAGCTGACGGGATTCGGCACGAGTCGAACCAAAGCCCATACGGTATACAACGTTGTCCAGACGGCATTCGAGCAGTTGCAGCAGGTTTTCACCGGTTGCACCTTTCTTGCCAGCAGCTTCTTTGTAGTAGCCGCTGAACTGACGCTCGAGAACGCCGTAGATACGACGGACCTTCTGCTTTTCACGCAGTTGGGTGCCGTAGTCGGACTGGCGACCGCGGCGTTGGCCGTGGATACCAGGTGCTGCTTCAATGTTGCACTTCGATTCGATCGCGCGCACGCCGCTCTTCAGAAAGAGATCGGTGCCTTCGCGACGAGCGAGTTTGCATTTTGGACCAATGTAACGAGCCATTCTTTACAATCTCCTGGATTACACGCGGCGCTTCTTCGGCGGACGGCACCCGTTGTGCGGGATTGGCGTCACGTCGGTGATGCTGGCGATCTTATAGCCACAGCCGTTCAAAGCACGGACAGCAGACTCACGACCTGGACCTGGACCCTTGACGTTAACGTCGAGGTTTTTCAGGCCATATTCCAGCGCAGCTTGACCAGCACGTTCAGCAGCTACTTGAGCAGCAAACGGGGTGGACTTGCGGGAACCGCGGAAACCCGAACCACCAGAGGTAGCCCAAGAAAGCGCGTTACCTTGACGGTCGGTGATGGTCACGATGGTGTTGTTAAAAGATGCATGGATGTGGGCGATGCCATCAACCACTGTCTTTTTAACTTTTTTACGAGGACGAGCAGCAGGTTTTGCCATGATAATTTTCCTGTCGATTCGCTGGGGCGATTACTTGCGGATCGGCTTACGCGGACCTTTACGGGTACGCGCGTTAGTCTTGGTACGCTGACCGCGTACTGGAAGACCACGACGATGACGCAGACCGCGATAGCAACCGAGGTCCATCAAACGCTTGATTTTCATGTTGATTTCGCGACGCAGGTCACCTTCAGTGGTGAACTTCGCCACTTCGCCACGCAGCAATTCAATCTGCTCGTCGCTCAGATCCTTGATCTTAGCGGCTGGGTTTACCCCAGCAACTGCGCAAATTTTCTGCGCAGTAGTGCGACCAACACCATAGATGTAGGTCAGCGAGATAACAGTGTGCTTGTTATCTGGAATGTTAACGCCTGCAATACGGGCCATTCAGTGGGACTCCAATTGACAGCTACCTACGCCCCGGAAGCCAAGAAATAGGGCGCGAGATAATATCGCTGTAATAACAAATAATCAACCCGGCAGCGCACTAGCTGCCGGGCTTCAAGCGGATCACACTCAGCCTTGGCGCTGTTTGTGACGCGGTTCCGCGCTGCAAATTACTCGAACAACACCTTCGCGGCGAATAATCTTGCAGTTACGGCACAGCTTTTTCACCGATGCACGAACTTTCATCACCAACTCCTCGAACCTTATGGGGTACTCAGCGCAACATGCCGCTGCCGTAGCCCTTCAGGTTGGCTTTCTTCATCAGGGATTCGTACTGGTGCGAAACGAGGTGCGATTGTACTTGGGACATGAAGTCCATCACAACCACGACCACGATCAGCAACGAGGTCCCGCCAAGGTAGAACGGAACGTTTGCTGCAACCACCAGGAACTGGGGCAACAAGCACACGGCCGTCATATATAGAGCACCGAACAGGGTCAAGCGGGTCAGAACGCCATCAATGTAGCGCGCCGACTGCTCGCCTGGACGAATACCCGGAATAAAGGCACCGGACTTCTTCAGGTTTTCCGCTACGTCTTTCGGATTGAACATCAACGCCGTATAGAAGAAGCAGAAGAAAATAATCCCTGCACTAAACAGCAGAATATTCAACGGCTGACCAGGAGCGATCGACTGCGAGATGTCCTGCAACCAGCCCATACCTTCAGACTGACCGAACCAGGCACCCAACGAAGCCGGAAACAGCAAAATGCTGCTCGCGAAGATAGCAGGAATAACACCGGCCATATTCACTTTCAGCGGCAAGTGGCTGGTCTGCGCAGCGAAGACCTTGCGGCCCTGCTGACGCTTGGCGTAGTGAACAGCAATACGACGCTGACCACGCTCAATGAACACCACAAAACCGATAATCGCTACTGCCAGCAAACCGATGGCAACCAAGGCGAAGATATTGATATCACCCTGACGTGCAGACTCGAAAGACTGCCCGATTGCCCTCGGAAGACCGGCGACGATACCTGCGAAAATCAACATCGAGATACCGTTGCCAACACCACGCTCAGTAATCTGCTCACCCAGCCACATCATGAACATCGCACCAGCCACAAATGTGGTTACTGCAACGAAATGGAAGCCAAAGTCACCAGTGAACGCTACGCCCTGCCCCGCCAGACCAATGGACATGCCAATAGCCTGGACAAGAGCAAGAACGACAGTGAGGTAGCGGGTGTACTGGCTAATCTTGCGACGACCAGCTTCACCTTCCTTCTTCAACTGCTCCAGCTGCGGGCTGACGGCGCTCATCAACTGCATGATGATCGATGCCGAAATGTACGGCATGATCCCCAATGCAAAGATGCTCATCCGCTCCAGCGCGCCGCCGGAAAACATGTTGAACAAGCTAAGAATGGTCCCCTCATTCTGTCGAAACAGGTCTGCGAGTCGGTCCGGGTTGATACCTGGAACCGGGATGTGTGCGCCTATTCGGTAGACGATAATCGCCAGGAACAGAAAACGCAGACGAGCCCAAAGTTCAGACATACCGCCTTTGCCGAGCGCTGAGAGAGCACCTTGCTTAGCCATTTATTCCTCGAACTTGCCGCCAGCTGCTTCGATAGCCGAACGCGCACCTTTGGTGGCGCCGATTCCCTTGCCGATAGTGACAGCGCGAGTCACTTCACCGGACAGCATGATTTTCACACGCTGTACGTTGACGTTGATCACGTTGGCATCTTTCAGGGTCTGCACGGTAACGATGTCGCCTTCCACTTTAGCCAGCTCGGACAGACGCACTTCTGCGCGGTCCATGGCCTTCAGGGAAACGAAACCGAACTTCGGCAGGCGACGATGCAGCGGCTGTTGACCGCCTTCAAAGCCTGGAGCGATGGTGCCACCGGAGCGGGAGGTTTGACCTTTGTGGCCACGGCCACCAGTCTTACCCAAACCGCTACCGATACCACGGCCCGGACGATGCTTTTCGCGACGGGAACCCGGCGCTGGACTCAGATCATTGAGTTTCATCGATTAACCCTCGACACGCAGCATGTAGTAAGCCTTGTTGATCATCCCGCGATTCTCGGGAGTATCCTGGACTTCTACAGTGTGACCGATGCGACGCAGACCCAAACCCTTAACGCACAATTTGTGGTTAGGGATGCGGCCGGTCATGCTTTTGATCAGCGTTACTTTAACGGTAGCCATGATCAGAAGATCTCCTTGACGCTTTTGCCACGCTTGGCGGCAATGGATTCAGGAGATTGCATAGCTTTCAAACC
The DNA here is from genome assembly GCF_059862305.1 of Pseudomonas sp. MF09156. Lineage (NCBI taxonomy): Bacteria > Pseudomonadati > Pseudomonadota > Gammaproteobacteria > Pseudomonadales > Pseudomonadaceae > Pseudomonas > Pseudomonas sp. MF09156. Next base: position 28,195 of record NZ_JCBCUR010000021.1, on the reverse strand, counting down.
TTTGAAAGTGGCGTGAACCACGTTTACCGGGTTAGTCGAGCCGTAGCACTTGGCCAGAACGTTCTGAACGCCAGCAACCTCGAGGACAGCACGCATAGCGCCGCCAGCGATGATACCGGTACCTTCAGAGGCAGGCTGCATGTACACCTTCGAAGCGCCGTGAGCGGACTTCATTGCGTACTGCAGGGTGGTGCCGTTCAGGTCAACTTGGATCATGTTGCGACGAGCAGCTTCCATTGCCTTCTGGATCGCAGCAGGCACTTCACGCGACTTGCCACGGCCGAAGCCAACACGGCCCTTACCATCACCAACCACGGTCAACGCGGTGAAGGTGAAGATACGGCCGCCTTTAACGGTTTTGGCTACGCGGTTAACTTGAACCAGCTTCTCAATGTAGCCTTCGTCGCGCTTTTGGTCGTTATTTGACATAACTTAGAACTCCAGCCCAGCTTCACGAGCAGCATCAGCCAGCGCTTTAACGCGGCCGTGGTACTTGAAGCCAGAGCGGTCGAAAGCCACTTGCGAGACGCCAGCGGCCTTAGCACGCGTAGCGACCAGCTGGCCAACCTTAGTGGCCGCGTCGATGTTGCCAGTGGCACCATCACGCAGTTCTTTATCCAAAGTCGAGGCGCTTGCCAGGACTTTGTTGCCGTCGGCCGAGATGACCTGGGCGTAGATGTGCTGCGACGAGCGGAACACGCAGAGACGCACGACTTCGAGTTCGTGCATTTTCAGGCGTGCTTTGCGAGCGCGACGCAGTCGAGTAACTTTTTTGTCGGTCATTTGCTATGCCCTACTTCTTCTTGGCTTCTTTACGACGGACGACTTCGTCCGCGTAGCGCACACCTTTGCCTTTGTACGGCTCTGGTGGACGGAAGTCGCGGATCTCGGCAGCCACTTGACCTACCAGCTGCTTATCGATGCCCTTGATCAGGATATCGGTCTGGCTAGGAGTTTCAGCGGTGATGCCTTCCGGCAGTTCGTAATCCACTGGGTGCGAGAAGCCAAGGGCCAGGTTCAAAACCGTGCCTTTTGCTTGCGCTTTGTAACCAACACCGACCAGCTGGAGCTTACGCTCGAAGCCTTGGCTTACGCCTTGGACCATGTTGTTTACCAACGCACGCGTGGTACCGGCCATTGCGCGAGTTTGTTGATCGCCATTGCGAGCAGCGAAACGCAGCTCACCAGCTTCTTCAACGATCTCAACGGACGAATGGATGTTCAGTTCAAGAGTACCCTTGGCACCCTTCACCGAAAGCTGTTGGCCTGCGAATTTTACTTCGACACCGGCTGGCAGCTTAACGGGGTTCTTAGCGACGCGAGACATGCTTATCCCCCCTTAGAACACAGTGCAAAGAACTTCGCCGCCGACACCGGCAGCGCGCGCAGCACGATCCGTCATCACACCTTTGTTGGTGGAGACGATAGACACGCCAAGACCGCCACGAACTTTCGGCAGATCTTCAACGGACTTGTACTGACGCAGGCCTGGACGGCTAACGCGCTTCACTTCCTCGATGACCGGACGGCCTTCGAAGTACTTCAGCTCGATGGACAGCAGTGGCTTGATTTCGCTGCTGATCTGATAACCCGCAATGTAGCCTTCGTCTTTCAGGACTTTGGCAACAGCTACCTTCAACGTGGAAGATGGCATGCTTACGACGGACTTTTCAGCCATCTGGGCATTACGGATACGAGTTAGCATGTCCGCTAACGGGTCCTGCATACTCATGGGCTAGACGCTCCTAATACAAAAAAATTAGCCTTGCGGCTACATATGTCACCGAGAATCTCCGGGCATAAAACACACGGGCTCAGGCGAGCTGCGTATTTTAGACACACTCCGGAAATGAAACAAGCCCCAAAAGGGGCTTGTTCCAGATTCTAGGCCACCGGCGGTCAGTATCTTGCGATCCTGGCCACCGAGACTTCGAAAGTACTTACCAGCTGGCTTTAACCAGACCTGGTACGTCACCACGCATTGCAGCTTCACGCAGTTTGTTACGGCCGAGGCCGAACTTGCGGTAAACACCGTGTGGACGACCGGTCAGGCGGCAGCGGTTACGCATGCGCGAAGCGCTTGCGTCACGTGGCTGCTTCTGCAGAGCTACTGTAGCTTCCCAACGCGCTTCTGGACTTGCGTTCAGATCAACGATGATAGCTTTCAGTGCTGCACGCTTCTTGGCGTACTTGGCAACCGTGAGCTGACGCTTCAGCTCGCGGTTTTTCATGCTCATCTTGGCCATGGTCCTACTCCAATCAGTTGCGGAACGGGAATTTGAACGCACGCAGCAGAGCGCGGCCTTCATCATCGTTCTTGGCAGTGGTGGTCAGGGTGATGTCCAGACCGCGGAGAGCATCGATCTTGTCGTAGTCGATTTCCGGGAAGATGATCTGCTCTTTAACGCCCATGCTGTAGTTACCACGACCATCGAAGGACTTGGCATTCAGGCCGCGGAAGTCGCGAACCCGAGGCAGGGAGATCGACAGCAGACGATCCAGGAACTCGTACATACGCTCACGGCGCAGAGTCACTTTGACACCGATCGGCCAACCTTCACGGACTTTAAAGCCAGCGATGGATTTCCGAGCGTAAGTCACAACGACTTTTTGACCGGTGATCTTTTCCAGGTCAGCAACAGCGTGCTCGATGACTTTTTTGTCACCGATCGCTTCGCCCAGACCCATGTTCAGGGTGATTTTGGTAACGCGCGGAACTTCCATCACGTTCGAAAGCTTAAGTTCTTCCTTAAGCTTCGGAGCGATTTCCTTCCGGTAAATCTCTTTTAGTCGTGCCATGGTCTTATCTACCTAGCAGTGTTCAAGCATCAACCGCTTTTTGGGTCGACTTGAAGACACGAATTTTCTTACCGTCTTCTACTTTGAAACCAACGCGATCAGCCTTGTTGGTTTCGCCGTTGAAGATGGCGACGTTAGAAGCGTGCAATGGCGCTTCTTTCTCGACGATACCGCCCTGTACGCCCGACGCGGGGTTTGGCTTGGTATGACGCTTGACCAGGTTCAGACCACCAATGACCAGACGGTCATCAGCAAGAACCTTCAGCACCTTACCGCGCTTACCTTTGTCTTTGCCGGCGATCACGATGATCTCGTCGTCACGACGAATCTTTTGCATGTCGGATCTCCTTACAGCACTTCTGGGGCGAGCGAGACGATCTTCATGAACTTCTCAGTACGAAGTTCACGGGTCACTGGCCCAAAGATACGGGTGCCGATCGGCTCTTGCTTGTTGTTCAGAAGAACAGCAGCGTTGCCATCAAAGCGGATAATGGAGCCATCAGCACGACGTACGCCGTGACGAGTGCGGACTACAACAGCAGTCATCACTTGGCCTTTTTTCACTTTACCGCGAGGAATTGCTTCCTTCACGGTAACTTTGATGATGTCACCGATACCAGCGTAACGACGATGGGAGCCACCCAGCACCTTGATGCACATAACACGGCGAGCGCCGCTGTTATCGGCCACATCGAGCATGGATTGAGTCTGAATCATATAATTTCTCCGACCCCTAGTCCTTAGACTTCCACAGCGCGTTCGAGAACATCAACCAGTGCCCAAGACTTGGTCTTGGCCAGCGGACGAGTTTCACGAATAGTGACTTTGTCGCCGATGTGGCACTGATTGGTTTCGTCGTGCGCGTGCAGCTTAGTCGAACGCTTAACATATTTACCGTAGATCGGGTGCTTAACGCGACGCTCGATCAAAACGGTGATGGTTTTGTCCATCTTGTCGCTGACAACACGGCCAGTCAGCGTACGGACAGTCTTTTCGGCTTCAGCCATGATCACTTACCTGCCTGCTGGTTGAGCACAGTCTTCACGCGAGCGATGTCACGCTTAACTTGCGAGAGCAGATGAGACTGCCCCAACTGGCCAGTTGCTTTCTGCATACGCAGATTGAACTGGTCGCGCAGCAGGCCGAGCAGTTGCTCGTTCAGCTGCTGTGCGGATTTTTCACGAAGTTCATTCGCTTTCATCACATCACCGTCCGTTTAACAAAGGCGGTGGCGAGCGGCAGCTTTGCAGCAGCCAGGGCAAAAGCCTCACGCGCCAGCTCTTCAGTTACACCCTCGATTTCATACAGGACTTTGCCTGGCTGAATCTGGGCTACCCAGTATTCCACGTTACCCTTACCTTTACCCATCCGAACCTCGAGAGGTTTTTTGGAGATCGGCTTGTCCGGGAATACACGGATCCAGATCTTGCCACCACGTTTTACGTGACGGGTCAGTGCACGACGCGCTGACTCGATCTGACGAGCGGTGAGACGACCACGAGCTACAGACTTCAGCGCGAACTCGCCGAAGCTGACTTTGCTACCGCGCTGAGCCAGACCACGGTTGTGGCCTGTCATCTGCTTGCGGAACTTCGTACGCTTAGGTTGCAACATTTGGCGTACCCCTTACTTAGCAGCTTTTTTACGAGGCGCTGGTGCTTGTGGTTTCAGTTCTTCTTGGCGACCACCAATTACTTCGCCCTTGAAGATCCAAACCTTTACACCGATCACACCGTAAGTGGTGTGAGCTTCGTAGTTGGCATAGTCGATGTCGGCACGCAGGGTGTGCAACGGCACACGACCTTCGCGATACCATTCAGTACGTGCGATTTCAGCACCGCCGAGACGACCGCTCACTTGGATTTTGATGCCCTTGGCACCAATGCGCATGGCGTTCTGTACAGCGCGCTTCATAGCACGACGGAACATTACGCGGCGCTCCAGCTGCTGAGCTACGCTCTGCGCAACCAGCATACCGTCGAGCTCCGGCTTGCGGATCTCTTCGATATTGATGTGCACAGGCACACCCATTTGCTTGGTCAGGTCCTGACGCAGTTTCTCAACATCTTCACCTTTCTTCCCGATAACGATACCTGGACGAGCGGTGTGGATGGTGATACGTGCAGTTTGGGCCGGACGATGGATATCGATACGGCTTACGGACGCGCTTTTTAGTTTGTCTTGGAGATACTCACGCACCTTCAGATCAGCGAACAAATAGTCCGCATAAGTCCGACCGTCTGCGTACCAGACGGAGGTGTGCTCCTTGACGATTCCCAGGCGAATGCCAATGGGATGTACTTTCTGACCCATCTCTTCGACTCCGTTACTTGTCAGCAACCTTGACAGTGATATGGCAAGACCGCTTGACGATGCGATCAGCACGGCCTTTGGCACGCGGCATGATACGCTTCAGCGAACGCCCTTCGTTGACGAAAACGGTGCTGACCTTCAGGTCATCAACGTCTGCGCCTTCGTTATGCTCGGCGTTGGCTACGGCCGACTCCAGCACTTTCTTCATGATCTCGGCGGCTTTCTTACTGCTGAAAGCCAACAAGTTGAGCGCTTCGCCCACCTTCTTCCCGCGGATCTGGTCGGCGACCAAGCGGGCTTTCTGGGCGGAGATTCGAGCGCCCGACAACTTAGCGGCTACTTCCATTTCCTAACCCCTTAACGCTTGGCTTTCTTGTCTGCCACGTGCCCACGATAAGTGCGGGTACCGGCAAACTCGCCCAGTTTGTGGCCGACCATGTCTTCGTTAACGAGAACTGGGACGTGCTGACGACCGTTGTGTACTGCGATGGTCAAACCGACCATTTGTGGCAGGATCATAGAACGGCGCGACCAGGTCTTAACTGGTTTGCGATCGTTCTTTTCCGCCGCCACTTCGATCTTCTTCAGTAGGTGAAGATCAATAAAAGGACCTTTTTTCAGAGAACGTGGCACTGTCGTATCCCTCTATTTACTTGCGACGACGGACGATCATTTTGTCGGTACGCTTATTACCACGAGTCTTCGCGCCCTTAGTCGGGAAGCCCCATGGCGATACCGGATGACGACCACCAGAGGTACGACCTTCACCACCACCGTGTGGGTGGTCAACCGGGTTCATGGCAACACCACGAACGGTTGGGCGAACGCCACGCCAGCGTTTGGCACCAGCTTTACCCAGCGAACGCAGGCTGTGCTCGGAGTTCGAGACTTCGCCCAGGGTCGCACGGCATTCAGCCAATACTTTACGCATCTCACCAGAACGCAGACGCAGGGTCACGTAGACACCTTCACGAGCGATCAGCTGAGCCGAAGCACCAGCGGAACGAGCGATCTGTGCGCCTTTACCTGGCTTCAATTCGATGCCGTGTACGGTGCTACCAACTGGAATGTTACGCAGTTGCAGAGCGTTGCCCGGCTTGATCGGTGCCAGGGCACCTGCGATCAGCTGGTCGCCAGCACTCACGCCTTTAGGCGCGATGATGTAGCGACGCTCGCCATCTGCGTACAGCAGCAGAGCGATGTGAGCAGTACGGTTTGGATCGTATTCGATACGCTCGACAGTGGCAGAGATGCCATCTTTGTCGTTGCGACGGAAATCGACCAGACGATAATGCTGCTTATGGCCACCACCGATGTGACGAGTGGTAATACGACCATTGTTGTTACGACCACCAGTCTTCGATTTCTTCTCGAGCAGCGGTGCGTGAGGAGCGCCTTTATGCAGCTCCTGGTTGACCACCTTGACCACAAAACGGCGGCCAGGGGAAGTCGGTTTGCATTTAACGATTGCCATGATGCACCCCTTCCTTACTCAGCACTGCTGCTGAAATCGAGATCTTGGCCTGGCTGAAGGGAGATAACTGCCTTCTTCCAGTCATTACGCTTGCCCAGACCGCGAGCAGTGCGCTTGCTCTTACCCAGAACATTCAGGGTAGTAACACGCTCTACTTTCACGCTGAACAGGCTTTCGACGGCCTTCTTGATTTCCAGCTTGGTTGCGTCAGTTGCAACCTTGAAAACGAACTGGCCTTTCTTGTCAGCCAGAACCGTAGCCTTTTCGGAAACGTGCGGGCCAAGCAGAACTTTAAATACGCGTTCCTGGTTCATCCCAGCAGCTCCTCGAATTTCTTCACGGCCGACACGGTGATCAACACCTTGTCGTATGCGATCAGACTAACTGGATCGGAACCTTGCACGTCACGTACATCAACGTGTGGCAGGTTGCGAGCAGCCAGGTACAGGTTCTGATCAACAGCTTCGGACACGATCAGGACATCAGTCAGACCCATGCCATTCAGCTTGCTCAGCAGATCTTTGGTTTTCGGCGCTTCAACAGCGAAGTCCTGAACCACGACCAGACGATCAGTACGCACGAGTTCAGCAAGGATGGAGCGCAGTGCTGCGCGATACATCTTCTTGTTGAGCTTCTGAGAGTGATCCTGCGGACGAGCTGCGAAAGTGGTACCGCCGCCACGCCAGATTGGGCTACGGATAGTACCGGCACGAGCACGGCCAGTACCTTTCTGACGCCAAGGGCGCTTACCGCCACCACGAACGTCGGAACGGGTCTTTTGCTGCTTGCTACCTTGACGGCCGCCGGCCATGTAGGCCACGACTGCTTGGTGAACGAGCGTCTCGTTGAATTCGCCGCCAAATGTCAGTTCGGAAACTTCGATCGCTTGAGCGTCATTTACATTTAATTGCATGTCAGCTTCCCCTTAACCGCGAGCCTTGGCCGCTGGACGTACAACCAGGTTGCCGCCAGTAGCGCCAGGAACAGCACCCTTGACCAACAACAGATTGCGTTCAGCGTCGACGCGCACTACTTCGAGGGACTGCACGGTCACGCGCTCAGCGCCCATATGACCGGACATTTTTTTGCCCTTGAATACACGACCAGGAGTCTGGCACTGGCCAATAGAGCCCGGGACGCGGTGGGAAACGGAGTTACCGTGAGTGTTGTCTTGGCCACGGAAATTCCAACGCTTGATCGTACCCTGGAAGCCTTTACCCTTGGACTGACCGGTTACATCAACCAGTTGACCAGCGGCGAAGATTTCAGCGTTGATCAGATCGCCAGCCTGGTAGTCGCCATCTTCAAGACGGAACTCCATGACAGTACGACCAGCTGCAACGTTTGCTTTAGCGAAGTGACCTGCTTGAGCAGCAGTCACGCGCGAAGCACGACGCTCGCCGACAGTGACTTGCACTGCACGATAGCCATCGGTTTCTTCAGTTTTGAACTGGGTGACGCGATTCGGCTCGATCTCAATGACCGTGACCGGAATGGAGACACCTTCTTCGGTGAAAATACGGGTCATACCGCATTTACGACCGACTACACCAATAGTCATGTTGTAAACCTCATGAGTGTACGGGGCTTTCACCCGCTATGGCCGCCCATTTCAGAGCGTTACACGACTAAGACCCGAGTCTTAGCCGAGGCTGATCTGTACTTCCACACCGGCCGCCAGATCAAGCTTCATAAGTGCATCAACGGTTTTATCCGTTGGCTGGACGATGTCCAGAACGCGCTTATGAGTACGGATCTCGTACTGGTCACGCGCGTCTTTGTTGACGTGCGGGGAGACCAGAACGGTGAACCGCTCTTTGCGGGTAGGCAGTGGAATAGGACCACGCACTTGTGCCCCAGTACGTTTCGCGGTTTCCACGATTTCCTGGGTGGATTGGTCGATCAGGCGATGGTCAAAAGCCTTCAACCTGATACGGATTTGCTGATTTTGCATTGGATTTCAGACTCCGGCTGCTATTCCCACCGAGCGCACTGCGCCCGTTAAAAGGAGGCGCAATTCTATAGACGCCCCAGATAGGTGTCAACCCAATAAAAAAGCCCCCGCTGAGCGGGGGCTTTTCAAAGCATCGAAGCTATCTCAGAAGAGATGCTTACTCGATGATTTTAGCTACAACGCCAGCACCAACGGTACGGCCGCCTTCACGGATTGCGAAACGCAGACCGTCTTCCATTGCGATGGTTTTGATCAGGGTGACAACCATTTTGATGTTGTCGCCTGGCATTACCATCTCAACGCCTTCCGGCAGTTCGCAGTTACCAGTCACGTCAGTAGTACGGAAGTAGAACTGTGGACGGTAGCCTTTGAAGAACGGAGTGTGACGACCGCCTTCTTCTTTGCTCAGCACGTACACTTCAGCTTCGAACTTGGTGTGCGGCTTAACCGAACCTGGCTTGACCAGAACCTGGCCACGCTCAACGTCGTCACGCTTGGTACCACGCAGCAGAACGCCGCAGTTCTCGCCAGCACGACCTTCGTCGAGCAGCTTACGGAACATTTCAACACCGGTGCAGGTGGTGACGGTAGTGTCACGCAGACCAACGATTTCCAGTGGATCTTGAACCTTGACGATACCGCGCTCGATACGACCAGTTACAACAGTACCGCGACCGGAGATCGAGAATACGTCTTCGATTGGCATCAGGAACGGCTTGTCGATAACACGAACTGGATCTGGGATGTAGCTGTCCAGAGTCTCAACCAGTTTACGAACGGACGTGGTGCCCATTTCGTTATCGTCTTTACCTTCCAGAGCCATACGAGCAGAACCGATGATGATCGGAGTGTCGTCGCCCGGGAAGTCGTAAGTGCTCAGCAGATCGCGCACTTCCATCTCAACCAGTTCCAGCAGCTCAGCGTCGTCTACCAGGTCGGCCTTGTTCAGGTAAACCACGATGTACGGAACGCCTACCTGACGGGACAGCAGGATGTGCTCACGGGTTTGTGGCATCGGACCATCAGCGGCCGAGCAAACCAGGATTGCGCCGTCCATCTGGGCAGCACCGGTGATCATGTTCTTCACATAGTCGGCGTGACCTGGGCAGTCAACGTGAGCGTAGTGACGGATCAGCGAGTTGTATTCAACGTGCGCGGTGTTGATGGTGATACCACGAGCTTTTTCTTCTGGTGCGCTGTCGATTTTATCGAAATCAACGATTGCGGAACCGAATACTTCGGAGCAAACGCGAGTCAGAGCAGCAGTCAGAGTGGTTTTACCATGGTCAACGTGACCGATAGTGCCAACGTTGACGTGCGGTAGGGAACGATCAAATTTTTCTTTAGCCACGACAATTAACTCCTTGCCTAAAGGACTGAATCAGCCTTGTTTTTTGGATACAGTTTCAGCGATGTGCGCCGGAGCTGTGTTGTATTTTTTGAATTCCATAGAGTAGCTTGCGCGACCCTGGGACATGGAGCGAACGTCGGTCGCATAACCGAACATCTCACCCAACGGAACCTCGGCGCGAATCACTTTGCCGGAAACCGTGTCTTCCATACCCAAGATCATGCCGCGACGACGATTAAGGTCGCCCATGACATCACCCATATAGTCTTCAGGTGTAACAACTTCTACCGCCATGATTGGCTCAAGCAACTCACCACCACCCTTCTGGGCCAGTTGCTTGGTTGCCATGGAAGCAGCCACCTTAAACGCCATCTCGTTGGAGTCGACGTCGTGGTAAGAACCGTCAAAAACGGTTGCTTTCAGGCCGATCAGCGGATAGCCGGCAACAACACCGTTCTTCATCTGCTCTTCGATGCCCTTCTGGATAGCAGGGATGTATTCCTTAGGAACCACACCACCTACTACTTCGTTCACGAATTGCAGACCTTCCTGACCTTCGTCAGCAGGAGCAAAACGGATCCAGCAGTGACCGAACTGACCACGACCGCCGGACTGACGAACGAACTTGCCTTCGATTTCACAGTTCTTCGTGATGCGCTCACGATAGGAAACCTGAGGCTTACCGATGTTGGCTTCGACGTTGAACTCACGGCGCATCCGGTCAACCAGGATGTCCAGGTGCAGCTCGCCCATGCCGGAGATGATCGTTTGACCAGTCTCTTCATCAGTCTTGACGCGGAAAGATGGATCTTCCTGAGCAAGCTTGCCCAGAGCGATACCCATTTTTTCCTGGTCATCCTTGGTCTTAGGCTCTACGGCAACCGAGATAACCGGCTCCGGGAAGTCCATGCGAACCAGGATGATTGGCTTAGCAGCGTCGCACAAAGTTTCACCAGTGGTGACGTCCTTCATGCCGATCAGGGCCGCGATGTCACCAGCGCGTACTTCCTTGATCTCTTCGCGGGCGTTTGCGTGCATTTGCACCATACGACCCACACGCTCTTTCTTGCCCTTGACCGAGTTGATCACGCCGTCGCCGGAGGCCAACACGCCCGAGTAAACGCGGACGAAAGTCAGGGTACCCACGAATGGGTCGGTAGCGATCTTGAACGCCAGAGCCGAGAACGGCTCGCTGTCGTCAGCATGACGCTCCATCTCTTCTTCCTCGTTATCAGGGTTGGTACCCTTGATAGCAGGAATGTCGGTTGGAGCAGGCAGGTAGTCGATCACGGCGTCGAGAACCAGGGGAACACCCTTGTTCTTGAAGGAAGAACCGCAAACAGCCAAGACGATCTCACCAGCGATAGTACGCTGACGCAGAGCAGCCTTGATTTCCACGTTGGTGAGCTCTTCACCTTCGAGGTACTTGTTCATCAGCTCTTCGCTGGCTTCGGCAGCAGCCTCAACCAGGTTGTTGCGCCACTCGTCAGCCAGTTCCTGCAGTTCTGCAGGGATAGGCTTGCGAACAGGAACCATGCCTTTGTCGGCGTCATTCCAGTAGACCGCTTCCATGGTGATCAGATCGATCTGACCCTGGAAGTTGTCTTCGGAACCGATAGCCAATTGGATTGGCACCGGAGTGTGACCCAGACGCTGCTTGATCTGACCGATCACGCGCAGGAAGTTGGCACCAGCACGGTCCATCTTGTTTACGTAAACAAGACGTGGAACACCGTACTTGTTGGCTTGACGCCATACGGTTTCCGACTGAGGCTCAACACCCGAAGTACCGCAGAACACAACGACGGCGCCGTCGAGTACACGCAGGGAACGTTCAACTTCAATAGTGAAGTCAACGTGGCCCGGGGTATCGATTACGTTGAAGCGGTGCTCGTCCTTGTACTGCTTGGCAGAACCTTTCCAGAAGGCGGTAATAGCAGCAGAAGTAATGGTAATACCACGCTCCTGCTCCTGAACCATCCAGTCTGTGGTCGCGGCGCCATCATGCACCTCGCCCATTTTGTGACTTTTGCCGGTGTAAAACAGTACGCGCTCGGTGGTGGTGGTTTTACCAGCATCCACGTGAGCAACGATACCGATGTTACGGTAGCGGCTAATCGGAGTAGTACGAGCCATAAAGCCCTCGCAAAATTAGTGAAGCTAAGATTAGAAGCGGTAGTGCGAGAAAGCTTTGTTAGCTTCAGCCATACGGTGCACGTCTTCACGCTTCTTAACAGCAGCACCTTTACCTTCAGCAGCGTCCAACAGCTCGCCGGCCAAACGCAGAGCCATAGACTTCTCGCCGCGCTTACGGGCGAAGTCTACCAACCAGCGCATTGCCAGGGCGTTACGACGGGACGGGCGAACTTCGACCGGAACCTGGTAAGTAGCACCGCCTACACGGCGCGACTTCACTTCGACCAGCGGAGCGATGGCGTCGAGAGCTTTCTCGAAGATTTCCAGGGGGTCGCTGTTCTTGCGTTCTTTAACCTTTTCCAGCGCGCCATAAACGATACGCTCGGCAACGGCTTTCTTGCCGCTTTCCATCACGTGGTTCATGAACTTGGCCAGGATTTGGCTTCCGTATTTTGGATCGTCAAGCACTTCGCGCTTGGCTGCTACGCGTCTTCTTGGCATGGATAAGCCCTCAAACGGTCTTCAGGTTCGTTCGGAATCGGTGCCCTTGCGGGACGCCTCCGACCTTACTCTTATCGACTCAGAAAATAAGATGATTCAGTTTACAAAAAGCCGCTACTACTTAGGCTTCTTGGTACCGTACTTCGAACGACCCTGGTTACGACCTTTAACGCCGGAAGTATCCAAGGAGCCGCGTACGGTGTGGTAACGAACACCTGGCAAGTCTTTTACACGACCGCCGCGGATCAGCACCACGCTGTGCTCTTGCAGGTTGTGGCCTTCACCGCCGATGTACGAGGAAACCTCGAAACCGTTGGTCAGGCGCACACGGCATACTTTACGCAGTGCCGAGTTAGGTTTTTTCGGCGTAGTGGTATACACGCGAGTGCATACGCCACGACGTTGCGGGCAGTTCTGCAGCGCAGGTACGTCGGATTTCTCGACGATACGCTTACGCGGCTGACGTACCAGCTGGTTGATAGTTGCCATCTACTAGCTCCACTGTTGTCTTGCGACGCTATTGTCTTGCAAGAAAAGCAAAATGGCAGGAACGAATTCCCGCCAAATTTAGGGGTACAAGAGTCTAAAGAGGATCTTGCCCCCAGTCAAGGCAAGGCCCCGACCTCCCCCTCCATCGAAACCCGACAAAACTGTCTTGTTCCGACGAACGGGGCTGCCAGGGCCCGGACTTATTTATCGCAGAACTCAGTTACCGCTAGAGTTCAGCGCTTCGGTCAGTGCAGCTTCCACTTCACTGGCGCTTACGCGCAGCGGCTTGTCGAGTTCACGGCGACGCTTGCGCTCGCTGTGGTAGGCCAAGCCGGTACCGGCCGGGATCAGACGACCCACAACCACGTTTTCTTTCAGGCCGCGCAGGTAATCGCGCTTGCCGGTTACCGCCGCTTCGGTCAGTACGCGAGTGGTCTCCTGGAAGGAGGCCGCCGAGATGAACGATTCGGTGGACAACGACGCCTTGGTGATACCCAGCAACACGCGAGTGAACTTGGAAACAAATTTCTCTTCGGTTGCCAGACGCTCGTTTTCTACCAGTACGTGAGTCAGTTCCATCTGGTCGCCCTTGATGAAACTCGAATCGCCGGATTCAGCGATTTCAACTTTACGCAGCATCTGACGCAGGATGGTCTCGATGTGCTTATCGTTGATCTTCACGCCTTGCAGACGGTAAACGTCCTGGATCTCGTTAACGATGTACTTGGCCAGCGCACTCACACCCAGCAGACGCAGGATGTCGTGTGGATCGCTCGGGCCGTCGGAGATAACTTCGCCGCGGTTTACCTGTTCGCCTTCGAAGACGTTCAGGTGACGCCACTTCGGAATCAGCTCTTCATACGGATCGCTACCGTCGTTCGGGGTAATGACCAGACGGCGCTTGCCCTTGGTCTCTTTACCGAACGCGATGGTGCCGCTGACTTCAGCCAGGATCGACGCTTCTTTCGGACGACGAGCTTCGAACAAGTCGGCAACACGCGGCAGACCACCGGTGATGTCACGGGTCTTCGAAGTTTCTTGCGGGATACGCGCGATAACATCACCGATCGCGATCTTCGCACCATCCGCCACACCGACCAGGGCGTTGGCTGGCAGGAAGTACTGAGCGATAACGTCAGTGCCTGGCAGCAACAGATCCTTGCCGTTGTCATCGACCATCTTCACGGCAGGACGGATGTCTTTACCGGCAGCTGGACGATCTTTGGCGTCGAGGACTTCAATGTTGGTCATACCAGTCAATTCGTCAGTCTGACGCTTGATCGTGATGCCTTCTTCCATGCCCACGTAGGTCACGGTACCTTTCATTTCGGTAACGATTGGGTGAGTGTGCGGATCCCACTTGGCCACGATTGCGCCAGCGTCGACCTTGTCACCTTCTTTAACCGAAATCACAGCACCGTACGGCAGCTTGTAACGCTCACGCTCACGACCGAAGTCATCAGCGATCGCCAGCTCACCGGAACGGGACACAGCAACCAGGTGGCCATCCACTCGCTCAACGTGTTTGAGGTTGTGCAGACGGACAGTACCGCCATTCTTCACCTGAACGCTGTCAGCTGCGGAGGTCCGGCTTGCCGCACCACCGATGTGGAACGTACGCATGGTCAGCTGGGTACCCGGCTCACCGATGGACTGGGCAGCGATAACGCCGACCGCTTCACCGATGTTCACCTGGTGACCACGAGCCAAGTCACGGCCGTAGCACTTGGCGCAGATACCGTAGCGGGTTTCGCAGCTGATCGGCGAGCGAACAATCACTTCGTCGATGCTGTTGAGTTCGATGAACTCGACCCACTTCTCATCCACCAGGGTGCCGGCAGGAACGATGATTTCCTCGGTACCTGGCTTGAACACATCACGGGCGATAACACGACCCAATACGCGCTCACCCAGCGGCTCTACAACGTCACCGCCTTCAATGTGCGGAGTCATCAGCAGGCCGTGCTCGGTGCCGCAATCGATCTCGGTTACAACCAGATCTTGTGCAACGTCTACCAGACGACGAGTCAGGTAACCGGAGTTAGCGGTTTTCAACGCGGTATCCGCCAGACCTTTACGAGCACCGTGAGTAGAGATGAAGTACTGAAGTACGCTCAAACCTTCACGGAAGTTCGCAGTAATCGGCGTTTCGATGATGGAGCCGTCCGGCTTGGCCATCAGGCCACGCATACCGGCGAGCTGACGGATCTGCGCAGCAGAACCCCGTGCGCCCGAGTCGGCCATCATGTACATCGAGTTGAAAGACTCTTGATCGACTTCGACGCCATGACGGTCGATGACTTTCTCTTTCGAGAGGTTGGCCATCATCGCCTTGGAAACTTCGTCGTTGGCCTTGGACCAAAGGTCGATCACTTTGTTGTACTTCTCGCCCTGGGTTACCAGGCCGGAGGCGTACTGGCTCTCGATCTCTTTCACTTCATCAGTGGCAGCACTGATGATGCGGGCTTTTTCATCCGGGATAACGAAGTCGTTAACACCGATGGAAACGCCGGAAATGGTCGAATAAGCAAAACCGGTGTACATCAACTGGTCAGCGAAGATCACGGTCTCTTTCAGACCAACCACGCGGTAGCATTGGTTGATCAGCTTGGAGATCGCCTTTTTCTTCATCGGCAGGTTGACGACGTCGTACGACAGACCTTTTGGCACAACCTGGTACAACAGCGCACGGCCGACAGTGGTGTCGACGATACGGGTGTTGCTCACGCTGCCGCCGTCACGGTCGTTGACCGTTTCGTGGATGCGCACCTTGACCTTGGCGTGCAGTGCGGCTTCGCCAGCACGGAACACACGGTCAACTTCTTGCAGGTCAGCGAACACACGACCTTCGCCCTTGGCGTTGATCGCTTCACGGGTCATGTAGTACAGACCCAATACAACGTCCTGCGACGGAACGATGATTGGCTCACCGTTGGCTGGCGACAGGATGTTGTTGGTCGACATCATCAACGCACGCGCTTCCAACTGGGCTTCCAGTGTCAGCGGTACGTGCACGGCCATTTGGTCGCCGTCGAAGTCGGCGTTGTACGCAGCACAGACCAGAGGGTGCAGCTGGATAGCCTTACCTTCGATCAGTACCGGTTCAAACGCCTGGATACCCAGACGGTGAAGGGTCGGTGCACGGTTGAGGAGGACCGGGTGTTCGCGAATCACTTCAGCGAGAACGTCCCAAACCTCTGGTAGTTCGCGCTCGACCATTTTCTTGGCCGCTTTGATGGTGGTCGCGAGACCGCGCATTTCCAGCTTGCCGAAGATGAACGGCTTGAACAGCTCAAGAGCCATCTTCTTAGGCAGACCGCACTGGTGCAGACGCAGGGTCGGGCCTACGGTAATTACCGAACGACCGGAGTAGTCAACACGCTTACCGAGCAAGTTCTGACGGAAACGACCTTGCTTACCCTTGATCATGTCAGCCAAGGACTTCAGAGGACGCTTGTTGGAACCGGTAATAGCGCGGCCACGACGGCCGTTGTCGAGCAGGGCATCGACCGCTTCTTGCAACATACGCTTTTCGTTGCGCACGATGATGTCCGGAGCGGACAGATCAAGCAGGCGCTTCAAGCGGTTGTTACGGTTGATCACGCGGCGGTACAGGTCGTTGAGGTCGGACGTCGCGAAACGACCACCGTCCAGCGGTACCAGCGGACGCAGGTCTGGCGGCAGAACCGGCAGAACGGTCAGCACCATCCACTCTGGCAGGTTGCCGGAACCCTGGAAGGCTTCCATCAACTTCAGACGCTTGGACAGTTTCTTGATCTTGGTTTCGGAGTTGGTTTGCGGAATTTCTTCACGCAGGCGGCCAATCTCGTGTTCCAGGTCGATAGCGTGCAGCAGTTCGCGGACAGCTTCGGCACCCATGCGGGCATCGAAATCGTCGCCGAACTCTTCCAGCGCTTCGAAGTACTGCTCGTCGTTGAGCAGCTGACCCTTTTCAAGGGTGGTCATGCCTGGATCGATAACGACATAGCTCTCGAAGTAGAGAACGCGTTCGATATCACGCAGGGTCATGTCCATCAGCAAGCCGATACGGGACGGCAGCGATTTCAGGAACCAGATGTGGGCAACCGGCGAAGCCAGCTCGATGTGCGCCATGCGCTCACGACGAACCTTGGCCAGCGCAACTTCAACGCCGCACTTCTCGCAGATCACACCACGGTGCTTCAAGCGCTTGTACTTACCGCACAGGCACTCGTAATCCTTTACCGGGCCAAAGATCTTGGCGCAGAACAGGCCGTCACGCTCAGGTTTGAACGTACGGTAGTTGATGGTTTCCGGCTTTTTAACTTCACCGAACGACCACGAACGGATCATCTCAGGCGATGCCAATCCAATACGGATGGCGTCGAACTCTTCGACTTGACCCTGGTTTTTCAGCAAATTCAGTAGGTCTTTCAAGGCCTTTCCTCCTGGCGGAGCAGAGAGCGGGCTAAACAGCCCCGCTCTCGATTCGCGTCACGTGTTATTCGGTTTCCAGATCGATATCGATGCCGAGGGAACGAATTTCTTTGATCAACACGTTGAAGGACTCGGGCATGCCCGGCTCCATACGGTGATCGCCGTCCACGATGTTTTTGTACATCTTGGTACGACCGTTCACATCGTCCGACTTCACTGTGAGCATTTCTTGCAGAGTGTATGCAGCACCGTATGCTTCCAGTGCCCAGACCTCCATCTCCCCGAAACGCTGACCACCGAACTGAGCCTTACCACCCAGCGGCTGCTGGGTAACCAGGCTGTAAGAACCGGTAGAACGAGCGTGCATCTTGTCGTCTACCAAGTGGTTCAGCTTCAGCATGTACATGTAGCCAACAGTAACCGGGCGCTCGAACTTGTTGCCGGTACGGCCGTCGAACAGCTGCATCTGGCCGCTTTCTGGCAGGTCTGCCAGTTTCAGCATGGCCTTGATTTCGCTTTCCTTGGCACCGTCGAACACCGGGGTAGCCATTGGAACGCCGCCGCGCAGGTTCTTCGCCAGATCCAGGATTTCCTGGTCGGAGAAAGTGTCCAGCTCTTCTTTGCGGCCGCCGATCTCGTTGTAGATCTCGTGCAGGAACTTACGCAGGTCTGCGACCTTGCGCTGCTCTTCGATCATACGGTTGATCTTCTCGCCCAGACCTTTGGCCGCGAGGCCCAGGTGGGTTTCAAGGATCTGACCAACGTTCATACGCGAAGGTACGCCCAACGGGTTGAGGACAACGTCGACCGGGGTGCCATTGGCATCGTGCGGCATGTCTTCAACCGGCATGATCACCGAGACCACACCTTTGTTACCGTGACGACCGGCCATCTTGTCGCCCGGCTGGATGCGACGACGGATTGCCAGGTAAACCTTGACGATTTTCAGCACGCCTGGAGCCAGGTCATCGCCCTGCTGCAGTTTGCGCTTCTTGTCTTCGAACTTGTCGTCCAGCAGACGGCGGCGATCAACGATGTAGGCCTGGGCCTTCTCGAGCTGCTCGTTCAGAGCGTCTTCAGCCATGCGCAGTTTGAACCACTGGCCGTGCTCAAGACCGTCGAGGATTTCGTCGGTGATGTCCTGACCTTTCTTCAGACCTGCGCCGCCTTCGGCCTTGTGGCCTACCAGGGCGGAACGCAGACGCTCGAAGGTCGCGCCTTCGACGATACGGAACTCTTCGTTCAGGTCCTTGCGGATCTCGTCGAGCTGGGTCTTCTCGATGGACAGTGCACGAGCATCACGCTCAACGCCGTCACGGGTGAAGACCTGTACGTCGATGACAGTACCCTTGGTACCGGTAGGTACGCGCAGGGAGGTGTCTTTAACGTCGCTGGCTTTTTCACCGAAGATGGCACGCAGCAGCTTCTCTTCCGGAGTCAGTTGAGTCTCGCCTTTCGGAGTGACCTTGCCGACCAGGATGTCGCCAGCGCCAACTTCAGCACCTACGTAAACGATACCGGCTTCGTCCAGCTTGTTCAGAGCAGCTTCACCCACGTTCGGGATGTCTGCAGTGATTTCCTCAGGCCCAAGCTTGGTGTCACGCGCCACGCAGGTCAGTTCCTGGATGTGGATCGTGGTGAAGCGATCTTCTTGAACCACACGCTCGGACAGGCAGATGGAGTCTTCGAAGTTGAAGCCGTTCCACGCCATGAACGCGATGCGCATGTTCTGACCCAGAGCCAACTCACCCATATCGGTGGAAGGACCGTCGGCCATGATGTCGCTACGCTGAACGCGATCACCCTTGCTCACCAGCGGGCGCTGGTTGATGCAGGTGTTCTGGTTCGAGCGGGTGTATTTGGTCAGGTTGTAGATGTCGACACCGGCTTCGCCAGTTTCAACTTCGTCATCGGCAACACGAACCACGATACGGCTGGCATCAACAGAGTCGATCACGCCGCCACGACGAGCCACGACGCAAACGCCGGAGTCACGGGCTACGTTGCGCTCCATGCCGGTACCTACCAGCGGCTTGTCAGCGCGCAGGGTCGGTACAGCTTGACGCTGCATGTTGGAACCCATCAACGCACGGTTGGCGTCATCGTGTTCCAGGAACGGGATCAGCGACGCCGCAACAGAAACTACCTGCTTGGGCGATACGTCCATCAAGGTGACGTCTTCTGGCGCCTTGACGGTGAACTCGTTCAAGTGACGAACAGCTACCAGCTCGTCGATCAGGACTTTCTTGTCGTTCATCGTGGCCGAAGCCTGAGCGATCACGTGATCAGCTTCTTCGATGGCGGACAGGAAAACGATCTCGTCGGTGACCAGGGCGTCTTTCACCACACGGTACGGGCTCTCGAGGAAGCCGTACTGGTTGGTGCGCGCATAGGCAGCCAGGGAGTTGATCAGACCGATGTTCGGACCTTCCGGCGTTTCGATCGGGCAAACACGACCGTAGTGCGTCGGGTGAACGTCACGAACTTCAAAGCCTGCACGCTCACGGGTCAGACCGCCCGGGCCCAGTGCAGAAACACGGCGCTTGTGGGTGATCTCGGAGAGCGGGTTGTTCTGGTCCATGAACTGCGAAAGCTGGCTGGAACCGAAGAACTCTTTCACCGCCGCAGCCACTGGCTTGGCGTTGATCAGGTCTTGCGGCATCAGGCCTTCGCTTTCGGCCATCGACAGACGCTCTTTGACCGCACGCTCAACACGCACCAGGCCAACGCGGAACTGGTTCTCGGCCATTTCGCCTACGCAGCGAACACGACGGTTACCCAGGTGGTCGATGTCATCGACGATGCCTTTGCCGTTACGGATGTCGACCAGAGTCTTCAGGACCGCAACGATGTCTTCCTTGCACAGCACGCCCGAACCTTCGATCTCGGTACGACCGATACGACGGTTGAACTTCATCCGGCCGACCGCAGACAGGTCATAGCGCTCAGGGCTGAAGAACAGGTTGTTGAACAGGGTTTCGGCAGCGTCTTTGGTTGGTGGCTCGCCAGGACGCATCATGCGATAGATCTCGACCAGCGCTTCCAATTGGTTGCTGGTGGAGTCGATCTTCAGGGTGTCGGAGACGAACGGACCGCAGTCGATATCGTTGGTGTACAGGGTCTCGATGCGAACAACCTGGGCCTTGGCGATTTTTGCCAGGATCTCGGTGTTCAGCTCGGTGTTGCACTCAGCCAGGATCTCGCCTGTCGCCGGGTGAACGATAACCTTGGCGGTAGTGCGACCCAGGACGTAGTCCAGAGGCACGTCCAGCGACTTGATACCGGCTTTTTCGATCTGGTTGATGTGGCGCGCAGTAATACGACGGCCAGCCTCAACAATGACCTTGCCCTTCTCATCCTGGATATCCAGGACGGCAATTTCACCACGCAGACGCGAAGCAATCAGCTCCAGGCTGAGGGTTTCATCCTTCAGGCTGAATACGTTGGTGGTGTAGAAAGCGTCCAGCACCTGCTCGGTGGTGTAGCCGAGCGCGCGCAGCAGTACCGAGGCCGGCAGCTTGCGACGACGGTCGATACGCACGAACACGCAGTCTTTAGGGTCGAACTCGAAGTCCAACCACGAACCACGGTACGGAATGATCCGCGCGGAGTACAGGAGCTTGCCGGAGCTGTGCGTCTTGCCGCGATCGTGGTCGAAGAACACGCCCGGGGAACGGTGCAGCTGGGAAACGATTACACGCTCGGTACCGTTGATAACGAAGGTACCGTTCTCAGTCATCAATGGGATTTCGCCCATGTAGACTTCTTGCTCTTTGATGTCCTTGATCGCTTTGTTCGACGATTCTTTGTCGAAAATGATCAGACGAACTTTTACCCGCAAAGGTACGGCGTACGTAACACCGCGCAACACGCATTCTTTGACATCAAATGCCGGTTCGCCCAGGCGATAACCGACGTACTCCAGCGCAGCATTGCCGGAGTAGCTGATGATCGGGAAAACGGATTTGAAGGCCGCATGCAGGCCCACGTCGCGGAACTGATCTTTGGTCGCTCCCGCCTGCAAGAATTCACGATACGAATCCAGCTGGATAGCCAGAAGGTACGGGACATCCATGACGTCCGGCAACTTGCTAAAGTCCTTGCGGATACGTTTTTTCTCAGTATATGAGTAAGCCATCAGCGTTCCCCAGCTTGGTCACCTGCTTGTTTGGCCCTCCCGACGGGAGCAGCCAGAAAATCTTGCAAACCCCATGGTTTGCACCACCGCATCGGGTGGCTACAGCGCGTTAGTGGCGGCGACCGAGTCGACAGCCAAGAACGGAAAAAGGCCGGTGGCAAGAGCCACCAGCCATCAGCCTTCAGCTTAACGCTTGGGCTGGAAACGCAAGGTCGATGCTTACTTCAGCTCGACTTTAGCGCCTGCTTCTTCCAGTACTGCTTTGGCTTTGTCAGCGGCGTCTTTCGACACTGCTTCCAGAACCTGGGCAGGAGCGCCGTCAACTACAGCCTTGGCTTCTTTCAGGCCCAGACCGGTCAGTTCACGTACTGCCTTGATCACGTTTACTTTCTTCTCGCCAGCTTCCAGCAGCATGACGTTGAATTCGGTTTGCTCTTCAGCAGCAACAGCAGCAACAGCTGGGCCAGCGGAAGCAGCGGCAGCGGAAACGCCGAATTTTTCTTCGAAAGCTTTGATCAGCTCAACAACCTGCAGAACCGACATTTCAGCTACGGCGTTGAGGATATCGTCTTGGGAGATAGACATTGCTGTATTTCCTGAATTGGGGGACGGCCTACGCGGCCATCGAAATAAACAAAAAAACGCGAGAGAAGTTGCTCAGCCTTAGGCTGCTGCAGCTTCTTTTTGCTCGCGAACTGCGGCCAGAGTACGAGCCAGCTTGCTGGTAGCGCCTTGAATCACGCTCATCAGCTGCGAAATAGCTTCGTTACGGGTCGGCAGTGTTGCCAGTACGTCGATTTGGTTAGCTGCGAGGAACTTGCCCTCGAACGCAGCTGCCTTGATCTCGAACTTATCCTGACTCTTGGCGAATTCCTTGAACAAACGGGCAGCAGCGCCTGGATGATCCTTGGAGAACGCGATCAGAGTCGGGCCGGTGAACACGTCGTTGAGGACACTGTATTCAGTGTCAGCAACAGCGCGCTTGAGCAGGGTGTTACGTACAACACGTACGTATACGCCAGCTTCACGAGCCTCTTTACGGAGTCCGGTCATAGCGCCTACTGTCACACCACGGGCATCAGCCACGACAGCGGACAGAGCAGCTTTGGCAGCCTCGTTGACTTCAGCGACGATGGCCTTCTTGTCTTCGAGATTAATTGCCACGGGTTTAACTCCTGCTTGTTACCGTTTCATCTGGCCTAGGCCGGATGTCGTTTTGGTGTCTGATTCGGTAAGGAACCGGGAGCACCATCTGCGTAGGCTTGATGGTTTAAGACTTGCGTCGCCTACGGTCTTGGATAGCCCCCGCCAGGCAGGGACCCCAATTTTTTCAACTGGCGCGATCTCTCGCGCCAGTTTGTGTCTTATACGTCCAGCGAGCCTTGGTCGATGACCAGACCTGGGCCCATAGTGGTGCTCAGGGTAACGCGCTTGACGTAGATACCTTTCGAGGAAGCTGGCTTGATACGCTTCAGATCAGCGATCAGGGCTTCAACGTTTTCCTTCAGCTTGACGGCGTCGAAGCCGACCTTGCCAACGGAGGTGTGAATGATGCCGTTTTTGTCAGTGCGATAACGAACCTGGCCAGCCTTGGCGTTTTTAACCGCGGTAGCTACGTCTGGAGTTACGGTACCGACTTTCGGGTTAGGCATCAGACCACGTGGACCCAGGATCTGACCCAACTGACCTACAACGCGCATTGCATCCGGGGAGGCAATAACTACGTCATAGTTCAGGTCGCCGCCTTTCATTTCGGCAGCCAGGTCGTCCATGCCAACGCGATCGGCGCCAGCGGCCAGAGCAGCTTCAGCTGCCGGGCCTTGGGTGAAGACAGCAACACGTACAGTCTTGCCAGTACCGTGTGGCAGCACAGTAGCGCTACGAACGACCTGGTCGGATTTACGTGGGTCAACACCCAGGTTTACAGCAACGTCAACGGACTCGCTGAACTTGACAGTCGACAGCTCGGTCAGCAGAGCAGCAGCGTCTACAAAATTGTAGGACTTGCCCGCTTCGATTTTGCCGGCGATAGCCTTTTGGCGCTTGGTCAGCTTAGCCATTACACACCCTCCACGTTAAGGCCCATGCTACGAGCAGAACCGGCGATGGTACGCACGGCTGCATCCATATCAGCTGCAGTCAGATCCGCGTTTTTGGTTTTCGCGATTTCTTCCAGCTGAGCACGAGTTACGGTGCCAACCTTAACGGTGTTCGGACGAGCGGAACCGCTAGTCAGACCTGCAGCTTTCTTCAACAAAACCGAAGCCGGGGTCGACTTGGTTTCGAAGGTGAAGCTACGGTCGCTGTATACAGTGATGATCACTGGAGTCGGCAGACCTGGCTCAATACCCTGAGTACGGGCGTTGAAGGCCTTGCAGAACTCCATGATGTTCACGCCGTGCTGACCCAGAGCTGGACCGACGGGTGGGCTAGGGTTGGCCTGAGCGGCCTTCACTTGCAGCTTGATGTAAGCGGTAATCTTCTTGGCCATGAGGCACTCCAATTACGGGTTCAAGCGCCTCGAAAGGCTCCCCGGTTACTTGCGCGTTTATCCCAGTGACGACAAAACCCCACAGCCTAAGGCTGCGGGGTTGGGATGCTTTGTCAGCTAGACCTTTTCGACCTGACTGAACTCCAACTCTACCGGGGTAGAGCGACCGAAAATGAGCACCGCCACTTGGATCCGGCTCTTTTCGTAGTTAACTTCTTCGACAGTGCCGTTGAAATCAGCAAACGGACCATCAGTGACACGAACAACCTCGCCCGGTTCGAACAACGTCTTCGGCTTCGGCTTGTCGCTACCGTCAGCAACACGACGCAGAATCGCTTCCGCTTCCTTGTCAGTGATCGGCGCAGGCTTATCGGCGGTACCGCCAATGAAGCCCATGACGCGAGGGGTATCCTTGACCAAGTGCCAAGTACCCTCATTCATGTCCATCTGTACCAGCACGTAGCCAGGGAAGAACTTGCGTTCGCTTTTGCGCTTCTGGCCATTACGCATTTCAACCACTTCTTCAGTGGGAACCAGAATTTCGCCGAAGCCATCTTCCATGCCTGCCAGCTTTACGCGCTCTAGCAAAGAGCGCATGACATGCTTCTCGTAACCCGAGTAAGCATGCACAACGTACCAACGCTTAGCCACGGGACACCCTTAGCCAACAATCAAGGAAACAAGCCAGCCGAGCAGGGAATCAAGCCCCCACAACAGCAACGCCATAACCAAAACAACAGCCACAACAATCAGCGTGGTCTGCGTGGTTTCTTGGCGAGTCGGCCAAACGACTTTACGTATTTCGGTGCGAGCTTCCTTAACCAGTACGGCGAAAGACTTACCCTTTACAGTCTGCAGACCGATGAAGACAGCCGCAGCAGCGAGAGCGAGCAATACGAGTACGCGGTACAGGATCGGCGAAGCAGAATAATACTGATTGCCAACAACGCCTACGACCACCAAAGCGACGACAGCGAGCCACTTAACCAGATCGAAACGAGAGCTTTGAGCTTCAGCCTTAGGAGTCATCTATGAAGATCCTGTGAAAAGAAAGCCAGATACACCACGTGAATCTGGCAGGTCAGGAGGGAATCGAACCCCCAACCTACGGTTTTGGAGACCGTCGCTCTGCCAATTGAGCTACTGACCTAAAACAAAATCAGGCCGACCATTATGCAGGCCTGAAAAAGACTTTACAACAACCAACCCCAAGAGACTTGAAACAACCCGACAACACCAGGTAAAAAAGAATCAAGCCGAGACAGCTGTTAAAACAAAGGCAGATATTTTCATATCTGCCTTGTTATATGGAGCTCTTGAGCGGATTTGAACCGCTGACCTCACCCTTACCAAGGGTGTGCTCTACCAACTGAGCTACAAGAGCAAAACACCTTGCACAACCTGCAAACTTGGAGCGGGTAGCGGGAATCGAACCCGCATCATCAGCTTGGAAGGCTGAGGTTCTACCACTAAACTATACCCGCGGAGCTTGCAGCTCACGCTAAAAATGGTGGAGGGGGAAGGATTCGAACCTTCGAAGTCGTAGACGTCAGATTTACAGTCTGATCCCTTTGGCCGCTCGGGAACCCCTCCTAAGCGAGCCGGCATTTTACATTACGCCGACCTTCTGTCAAGCATTTTCTCATTAAAAATATGAGGTTAGCTGCGTGACGATCGCTTCACATCAATTTCCCAAGTAGGTCATCGCTGTGGAGCGGGCGCCATTCTATGCAAACTATTCGACACTTGCAATGCCTTCGCACGGCATTATTTTATGTTTTAACTCATTGAATTCATTAGCAAGGCTTTCAAACGGCAGATCGTCAGCCAAGCGGCGACTTTCAGGTGCCACACGCAACCAAAAAGCGGGCATACCTGCACCAGCCAATGACTGGATCCTGACCTTGATATCCAGACTGGTCAGGCGCTGCTCGAGGAACTGCGCCTGCTCCTGACTGGCAAAGCCGCCAATATACAAGCAATCGGCCGGCGCTTCTGACGCCCTGGGCCGATCACGACGGGTCATTGCGTCGGCTGACTCACTCAGCAATTGAATATCCTGCTGAGAGCCCCGATATAGCGCCAGGGGCGTTACATCCTTCGCACGCAACGGGGCCTCTTGCTGGTGCCAGATGTAATAAAAGACATTGAGAACCAGCAACAACAGAAACAACCAACGCATAGAAACCTCAAGACAAAGGGCATGCCATCGCCAGACCAACAAATACCAGGTCCGGAACGAACCGAGCGCCTGGCAGAGCATCGGCGACTAACTCAGCATCACCACCCGTAAGGAATACTGAGAAGTCTTCGCCCCAGTAACTCTGGGCCAGCTCCAGTTGCGACTCAGCGAAGCCGCGAAGCATGAGCGTACAACCACGCTCTACGGCTTGTGCAGTCGTACGTCCAGGCACCAGGCTTTCCAGCGCACGCTCAGCTGCAACATCGTCATAACGTATTTTACGGGTGTGGGTTCGCAGCTGATTGCGCATCAGCGGCATGCCAGGGCAGATAAATCCCCCAAGATGCTCGCCATCCGCCGTAATGAA
This sequence comes from Pseudomonas sp. MF09156, assembly GCF_059862305.1. NCBI lineage: Bacteria > Pseudomonadati > Pseudomonadota > Gammaproteobacteria > Pseudomonadales > Pseudomonadaceae > Pseudomonas > Pseudomonas sp. MF09156. The sequence goes on along the minus strand of NZ_JCBCUR010000021.1, from coordinate 1,584 downwards.
ATCAGCAGTGGCCGCCGTACCAAAATCCAGCACCAAACATGCTCCAGAGGCCAGGCGGAAGCCTCCCAGCATTGCCAACCAACGATCCAGCCCCAGACGGGCATATTCCTCATATCCATTGCGCACACCCGCCATCTCACGCGACGGCGCAGCACAGCTTATAGAGACACCAAAAGCGGCAACCAACACGCCGACCAGACGATTCGTCTCCTCCTGGGCGCGCACGCTCACCAACCTACAGTGTTGCAGTGAAAGACCAGCCAATGAATGGAGACCACCCAACAACGCCACATCGGAATCCACAACGCCTTCAGCGAAAACGACCGCCTGGTTCGCCTCCAGAACTCGCCATTTGATGAAGCTATTCCCACAGTCGAGCTCAAGAATCATCACGCAACCTCAGGCTTAACTCACCGCCACTGTATATTTTCTCAACACCATCCACTTCAAGACGCAGCGCGCCCTGACCGTCAATACCTAGCACAACCCCGTCTACTTGGTTAACACCGGCGATCAATGACACCGCCCTGCCCTGCCATAGATGACTCCGCTCCCACTCCTCGCGGATCACCGAGAAGCCGGAATCTCTATGACGCTCGAGATAAGCCTGCAATGCCTGACCCAGGTGAGCGACCAGATGATTTCGATCTACCCTGCGACCCGTTTCGAGCTGTATCGATGTCCACTGCTGATCAACTTCTGCGGCGCTTTGCATGTTGGCATTGATACCAATACCGAGCACTACATGGCACACATCAGCAGGATCACCTACCAACTCAAGAAGGATGCCCGCAATCTTTTTTGACCCAACAAGAACATCATTCGGCCATTTCAAACCCGAACCCTGAACACCCAAGTCGCGCAGGGTTTGCATTACCGCCAAGCCCACCACAAGACTCAAACCCTCGAGCTGTCGCAAACCACCATCGATACGAAGTACAAGGCTGTAGTAAACATTCTGTGCAAACGGACTTACCCACTTACGCCCTCGACGCCCCCTGCCTGCAGTCTGCTGCTCCGACAGAACCAGGAACGGCGCCGCCTGCCCCACATCGATTAGACGCAAAGCTTCGGCATTCGTGGAGTCGATGGTATCCGAGATGAAAACCGAACCCGCACAAACCGGCGACTTCAAGGCGATCTCGTCAGCACTCAATAGAACCAGCGGGGATGCCAATTGATAGCCTTTCCCCCTGACCTTATGAATCGTCAGGCCCAGCTCAACCTCCAGATGCTGGAGCTGTTTCCACACAGCACTACGACTGACACCCAGGACCGCACCTAGCGCTTCACCCGAGTGGAATCGGCCATCTTTCAGAAGTTTTAACAACGTCAGCATGCAGGTCTCGCCTCACAATGAGGCACGCATGATAGCCATGCGCAGAGCCATTGCATAGAAAGCAACATAACAGGCGATAGAGCAACCTCAACTAGACAACCGACCAAGCATTTTCCGGTTTTCGACCGCCCAAAACAAAACCCCAACTGCTTTCGCAATTGGGGTTTCGGAATTTAATCTTGACGATGACCTACTCTCACATGGGGAAACCCCACACTACCATCGGCGATGCATCGTTTCACTGC
>NZ_JCBCUR010000020.1:0-94216 GCF_059862305.1 Pseudomonas sp. MF09156 | reverse complement strand
AAGAACGGCGTTGTGGCTGCATGAAATACCCGCTTAAAAGGCTAGAACTGGTGCCCACTTAAATTTAAGTGCACACCATGTCTTGGCTTTGCGGGGCTGGGTAGATGACTTGGCCGGACGCATACGAGTGTTTTGGGAAAACCGACTTTTTCAACACAATCGGCCAATTGCTCCCCGTCATTAGCGGCAGAAATCGGCCAGTAGCAGCCTCTCTAGGGAGTCTAAAAAATCAGCGCCGATTCAGTGAGTCGGCAGGTTAGATCATGCCTTTAGGCTTGGCGGTAGCGCTGATGATAGCGTCTTCTTCCACTACGGTCTGAACGAAGCCTTTCGTTTTAAGAGCGTTGACCAGCCTCACGTTGAGAACGGTATTAGGCACCTGGATTTTTTTGACATTCGGTGAAAGCTTTGTGAAACCGCCATCAGTCAACATACCAAGAATCAGGGATGCCTCTGCCCAACTGCACGATGGCAAGCATTGGATCAGAACTTCAGAGCGCTGAGCCGAGGTAAGCCCCTCCGCACTTGCAGACTTCTTGAGTGCAGGGATAAACGCTGAAGGAAAGCTTACCGAGTGTCGATTAGCGAGGCGGCAGGTTTCAGCGACCTCTTTGACGGCCTCATTGTCGGTGTCGATGACTTCAATCGGTAACGCCGTCCACATTTGGATCTTTTCATTTAGATCAAGCGCACCGCTTTTACTGAGTGGCACTGCCATGCTGAGCGGCAGTTGAGTTAGATCAATATGGTCGCGTGCCTCAACCCAATGTGCCGCTAGATAAGGAACTTCCAGATCTGCACTGAGAGTCCTGATGCACTCACGGATCTCAGGGCTGTATGCCAGAAAGGCGGCGGTTGCGAGCATCTCCCAACGCTCCCTCGATTCCAGTCCTTTAAGGATCAATATATCGCTCAAGACGATATCTGCGAACAGCACTTCAAGCGTTTCGTTAGATAACCCTGTTGGGGCGATTAAGTACCTCTGCAGCTCTTGATGCAGGGAGGTATGGAGGCCCCAGAGTTCCCCTTTTAGCTCCTTACCATGACGCTGGATAAAGCTTGCGAAAGCCTCCATATCCAAGGCTTCGCAACCATTATGCTCCAAAGCGGGTACGAGTATGTCTTTGAAGAATGTCCACACCGCGCCGACCTTCACTTTCACCCGATCAGACTGGAGTATTTGCGCCCACAACGATGGGGTCGTGTCTTCAAGCCGGTCGAATGTGCATGTCGTTCGATCAAACAGTTGAATCACGGCATCGGACTCGTCCGTCTCTTCCACGATGGCCCATAACAGTTCTATGAGGGAGTCCGCCGACTCATCCAGCGTGCCAATTTGGGCTAAAAGTGTGATTGCAAACTCCTCCGCAGACTCAAGGAGGAGTTCATTCAGCCCCTCAATCTGAAGGGCCTGCAGTCGACGATAGGAAATGATGTTTTCACTGAGATCGGCTTTACTTGCATGAGCTGATTCGCCTTTTTGGCAAATCAGCGTGAGCAGGTTGAGATTTACCTCAACACAACCCCATTCGATCAGCTTCTTGAGGTCGTCCAGGACGATGCCATCATTTAACGCTGAGAAACGCACCGGCAGCTCTCTAAGCCAAGGCCAGCCTTTACCTCCCGCTTCAAGTCCAGGCATCAAGCGCGAGACGTCTTGGAGACTCGCAATGGCATCACAGATTTTCATGTCCGGCGCCGAATCAAGCCTTCGGAGCTGTTCTACCTCTAATCCATCCATGAGTGCACTGATCAGGGTTTGCCTCAGTAAAGTTGATTCGAATCGCTCAGCGTTCAATAACGCGCGGAACAATTCAGGCTCCAGAGCAAAAACAGATTGAATGAACTTCGGTGATGTCGCGGTTGATATCAAAAATTCGGTCGCTTGCGCCATTCTGCCCAGGTGCCCTTCCAGCCCACTCTTGAGAATAGTCGCGAGCTTACTGCGCTCATGGCTCATGCCAGGATCGTTGTATGGACAGCCAGAAAGGTACTCAATCAGGGCGACAATGATGCCCCTGCCATCGCTCAGATCATCTATATCCAGCTTTTCCACGGCCTTTTTCGGGGCATTGATTACAGTCGCGACATCAACGGAAACACCACGTCTCAATTCCAGGATCAGGTTTTTGTCTTCGGATGTGAGGGATCCTGCGTAGAAGTAGCCGAAGTAATCCGTGTAATCGGTATCGAAGTGTCCGTGGCGCATCAGGTACACAACAATGTCCAAGCCGTTCAGCTTTTGAGAGATGACATCGCCGTAGTTTTTTTTGGCTGCTGCCCGGAAGGTTTGGTGATTAATTCGGCTTGCCTCAATTCGGTGTTCGGCCATTTCATCATCGATATCAACAAGGGTTCGTTGGAGCAGATCAAACCTTTTTGGGTATGACGTCGATGTCAGTAGTTGCTTAGAGTCAAAAGGTGCTGCCCTCTGGACTGCATCCCCGTACCTATCGATGATGGCCATTGTTGAATTAGTGCTCTGAGAAAAAATCGACTCAAAAACATCATCCTTAACAAAGTCGGTCAGCGAAAATTTACTGCCACTTGGCATCAAAACATGGGTAGCCGCAATGCCGGATTTTTTAACAAGTTCTAGCCATATGTACGCCCGCAGCTCAGCCACACTTCCAGCGATTTCCTGTACCCGCTTTTCACGCTTTTCCCGCAACGCCTGGTAGGCATCTTCAGCCTGTTTGGACTGCTGGAATCGCCACTCACTGAATCCTTGGATGGTCTCGTAAATGGCGCCACGTCGTTTGACCAAGTGTGCGTATTCATCAGGATGCAGATTGCGAATCGCGATGATTGAAAACAGCTTGTTCGGATCAAGCTTTAGACCGGAGCCGCCGCTGAGAATGCTGGAGAACATGTCGAATTCGTTGACGATATTCTTGATCAACCGCATGTCATCGATGAAATAACAAACGGTTTCGACCAACGTCTCATTAAGCCCAACGTCCAACGCGACCCCATTGAACTGTCGCTCACGAAGCATCTTGAACATTTGCTCGCGAGAGTTCTCTGAGTTGACCACGGGGATTATCGGGATGATCAGGTCAAAAAATTTCGTTTTCTCACCGACGGCGAACAGCTCATCACGAAGCGCATAGATGAAGTAAACCGGTCTTTTGATCTGCGGGGACTGCTTGATGATGAAATTGATTTCCCGCAGACGCGTGAAAACGTCGTGAATTCCGAATCTGTCGAGATCCTCGATGACCACGATATCGATTTTACTGCGTTCAAAGCAGTAGACGATTTCGTCAACATTCTTGTGCAACACTGAGCCGTGGTGTGTCGTTTCCAGTTTTCCGCCCTTGATCGTAAAGCCGTCAATGCTGAACAGGGACAACAGCTTCAGAGCCGAGAACAACATGTAGATGCCACCGCCCCCGAACACCACAACGGCCATCCACCCAGGGATCCATAGAAGCCATTCGACCAACCACGCTGGGTCAATTTTTGGCAGTTTCTCGACTGTTGGGACGTAAAGCCTCAGTACGCTTACGATTATCAGCACGTAGAAAATGGTACGCACCCATATACTCGACGTAGATGCCTGGATGATTCGCTTCAATCTGCTCTTCGGCAGCTCATTTGACGGTACCGCGTACAGCAGTTGCTGAACGATAGTTTCCTCGATACGCGTCAAAATATCCGACTCGGTTTTTTTCTCAGCGCCTTTGAGGTCGGCGGTGTTTGAGTTGGAATCAGCGGGAGCGACAGGAGCATCAGTTGAGGCCGACTTTCCTGCCCCACCTTTGTTTAGATCTTTGCCGAACGCGGCCAGCGATACAAATGCATAGGTAAGCTCAGGGTGACGTTCGACAAACGTACGTATGACGCTACTTTTGCCGGCGCCGTACTCACCAGTAATCGCGATATTGCGAATCTGATCATTGCTAAGCGCGCTCAGCAGCTCATTCTCGTAACGCTGTGATCGATCCATCTCCAAAAGTACAGGCGTTAGCGGCTCGAAGACATTTTTACCACCGGGCACAGCAAGGTATTCCCGCGCGGCGGCTGCGGCTTTTTCAACAGCTTTTCTGTAGCGTTTGTACTGTCCCATCGCATGATTCACTCGCGAGCTGACGCACTCGCACTTCGAAGTAAGCGCCTGAGCTATACGACGGAACATCCCTGTCTCCTATGCCGCTGGAAGGCTGTTCGGGGGAACCGCCAAAATAGTCTTCACTTAATACCCAGTGTCACTGAGGTACGTGTTTGTAGAAATTTTACCGATGATAGCGCACCGCCATCGCTGAATGGGACGAACTCTCTGCTGCTTCCCCTAAAGCACATCTTCTGGAGACCTCGCATGCCTAGATTTCTCGCTGGATCTCACCTCATTGTCGGCCTCGGTGTTTATACCCGCCACGTTATAGATGTCGAGCACGATCAGGTGATCCAGTACATTGGCATTCGGACGTGAGCGGAGTGTGTGAGCGTCCGCTTTTGGCCGGTAGCGGGCCTTCTAAGCGAAAGCCCCTAGTTCGATGACACACACCGTAATCATCACAAACAGCTCCTCCCAAGGCGTTCATTGATGTAACACCCATTTGCCATGTAACACGCATATCGGCAAACAAGCCACAGCTGTGTAACGCCAAAACAATCCTTTAAAATCAAATACTTGGAGACGCGTGTAACATGTGTAACACTCGTAACACGGTTTTATTAGGGTATCCCCCTAGCCCCATTAGTATTGTTCCTCCAGCGCAAGCGATGTGGGTCATGCTCTTAGCTTTGGTTGATAGTGGGGACCCTGTAGCACTCTTGAAGGTACGGGGCAGGAAACCCGCGCGTTCGTGTTAGCGGCTGGATTTTTTAAGTTGGTTGACAGGTTGACGTGGTTGACACCCATTACCGTGGTTGACGCTATGCAGGTGTTCACTATCAGCAACAGATACAGCCACCTTTACCGAAGCTGTAACGATGGCCCTTTTTCTTCAAGATCCTTTCAATTTCAACGATTGAAATTTCAGTAACTTCCAATGCCTCCCACTAACTCGATCCCGCGGGTTTCATGCCCCGTGTCCTCAAGATATCCTCAGGGTCCCCAGCGACTTTTTTCACAACCTGCCCGAGACCACAGATGAGTAACCTTCAGAAGCTGATAGAAAATGCCAAGTCGGGCTTGTCTGTTCAGGAAAAAATCTCTGCTGAGGATTGGCAAGCAATCTCTAAGCAATGCGGAGCCCCTGAAATTGCAGAGATCGAACAGCGTATTGCCAGGTTACGAGCCGAGTTGGAAACGGTTGAGGAGTGGGACGGAGATACCCAAGATGACATACATCTTGCGATTTCCAGGTTCACCCAATTACTAAGGTCCGCGAAAGCACGGTAGCGATGCTAGTGGCGATGGAACCACAAGGATTCAACATGAATAAATTCCTAATAGGCTTCACTTACCACGAGCCCGAACGCTGGGAGTTGTTTCAAAAAGGCATCATTGAAGACTGCGAGTCATCCACCGGCGTTTACGTCACGGCCCCTACGTTGGGGGAGGCAATAGCGTGGACAGAACGCATTGCTGAGGAACTCCTGCGGGCATCCAACTCGGCCCCTTCCCTTGACTGGAAGTCATTGGGTTATGACTGCTGGGTAGTGGATGAGCCCAGCAACTCTGATTGGAGTCATTGCCTCGCCTTTTTCCAAGCTGTCGAGACAGGCGTTTTTCCAGATTTTGAGAAGATGGGGACGAGCGCTTACGGGAAGTGGGTCGAGGGTCGTTGAGGCTCGCACACTTAATCCTGCGAGCCCCGGTGAAGCGATCTTCACAGCCCATTTCTTTTGTGACGAACAGCGTTGGATACGTAGTGCGGGGAATTACCAAGGTGCGCCCGCAGTCGTTCGTCATGGTGGCTAAATCGAGCGCCCTAAACGAGTGTGAGAGGAAGCAGTACGCTGCACCGTGTATGCCCACGTGTATGCCTAACCGAAACACTACCAGCTAGACCCTTATAAAACGGCACTAAAAGCCTCCAGTTCAAACGACGCCGGGGCACCAGATACAAAAAAAGCCCCAGGTCGCAAGACCTGGGGCTTTTTTGTGGGCGCGGTTCAACGCTTTTGCAACGCCTCCAACCGCGCCGGCAGGTTTTCCTCGGGAAAGCGCTTGTGCAAGGCCAGCAGCTTTTCATCCGCCGCCCTGCTCTGACCCGCCTGGCGCAGACGCACGATTTCCTCAAGCCCTTGCTCCAGGGACTGGGGCTTGGCGGCCATCTGTTTGCTCATTTTTGCCACGGGCTCATCGGCCATGGCGCTTGCCATCTCGGCCTGAACCGGCGTGCTGTCGGCCTGGGGCGCCATTGCCATACGCGCCATGGGCGCTGGGGCGGCGGGCGCAGAGAGTGCCTGCGGCGGTGGCGCGGCGGCGTATTGGCTGGCTTCGGGCAGGTTGAGGTCGGGCACTGGCGAGCGCGTCACCACGCCAATCAATAGCGCGACCCCGGCTACGGTAGCAAAGGCCATCTGCCAGCGTGGCCGTTGGCAGGCTTGCAGCCAGCGTTGCCACAGGCTCGGCGGTGGCGTGGGGGCTTCGCGGCGGGCGGCGGCGAGGATGAAGGCGTCGAGGGACGCGGGCGGCTCGCTGGCGCTGTGTTGGCGAAAGTGCTGGATCAGCCCTTCGTCAGTCGGGTCCTGGGGGTGTCGGGAGTCAGTCATACGGGTACCTCCTCGGCCAGCAGTCGACGCAGTTTCTGCTGGGCGTAACGCAAGCGGCTTTTTACCGTTTCCAGTGGGCTGCCGGTCAGGGCGGCGATTTGCGGCAGTTCCAGGTCGCCGTGCAGGCGCAGCATGAACACTTCGCGCTGGTCCTCGGGCAAGTCCTGCAACGCGGCATCGAGACGGCCCTGGTCGCGACTCAGGCTCAGTTGCTGCTCCGGGCCCGCGCTGTCGTCGGGTTGGGCGTGCTGCTGTTCGTCGTAGCTGTCGTGCAGGGGGTTGTGGATACCGTGCTTGCGCCAATGGTCGATCAGGCGGTTGCGGGCAATCTGGAACAACCAGGTACGAAAACTCGCCCGGCCTTGTGGCTGGGTGGTGCTGCGGATCAGGCTGAGCCAAGTGTCCTGGTAGATTTCCTCGGCCAGTTCGGCCTTGTTGCAAAGGCCTACCAGAAACCGGTAGAGGCCCTGGCGGTGCCGGGCATAAAGGCTCTCGAACGCAGCGGCGTCACCGCTGCGGTAGCGGGCCAGCAGCGATTCGTCGCTGGGTGGGTCATCTGATACGGCCATGTTGGGTGGCGAACTCCTTTCGATGGATCACTGCAGATTACCTGTGGGAGCCGGGCTTGCCCGCGATGGCGGCGGGTCAGGCACTATGGGCGGCACTGACCCACCGCTATCGCAGGCAAGCCAGCTCCCACATTAGAGCTATATCGTGGGCAAGATCAGTGTTTGAGGCTCTGGGCCAGTTCCAGCAACTGTACGAATTCATTACGCAGGCCGTAGGGATCATCGCCGCGCGCCGAACGGGCCAGGGTGGCGGTGTCCTTCAGGCTCATGTTGCCAGTGTAGCGGCCATCACCCTTGAGCTGTTGGGCGAAGGCGGCCACGGCGGCGGCAAAGCGCAGGTCGTCGCTGGCGGCGTGTTGAGTGCTATTGATCGGGTGCTCGATCAGGCGGCTGCTGCCACCCGCCGCCGGCTTGTAGCGTACGCGCAGCATGGCCAGTTCTGCGGCGTTGCCCTCGACAGGCGTAGCCTGGGCATAGCGCAGCGGTTCCAGCCAGCCTTTGGCACCCTTGGGTACGATTTCATACAGCGCCGTCACGGTATGCCCGGCACCGATCTCGCCGGCGTCCACCTTGTCGTTACTGAAATCCTCACGCTTCAAGGCCCGGTTTTCATAGCCCAGCAGGCGATATTCGCTGACTTGGGCCGGGTTGAATTCCACCTGCAACTTCACATCCCGCGCCACCACGGCCAGGGTCGAGCTGAGTTGCTCCACCAGCACCTTGCGGGCTTCACGCAGGTTGTCGATATAGGCGTAGTTGCCATCGCCCGCGTCGGCCAGTTGTTCCATCAGGTGTTCGTTGTAGTTGCCCACGCCAAACCCCAGGGTGGTCAGGGACACGCCGCTTTTGCGCTGGTCCACGGCCATCTGCTTGAGGCTGTCGAAGTCGCTGATGCCGACGTTGAAGTCGCCGTCAGTGGCCAACAGGATGCGGTTGATACCCTTATCGATAAACCCTTCGCGGGCCATCTGATAGGCCAGCTCGATGCCCGATGCACCCGCTGTGGAGCCGCCGGCGGTCAGTTGCTCGATGGCGTTGCGGATTTTTGCCTTGTCACGCCCGGACGTGGGCTTGAGCACCACCCGCGACTCGCCGGCATACACCACCAGGGACACACGGTCCTGATCGCGCAGTTGGTCCACCAGCAGCTTGAGGGTGCTTTTCACCAGCGGCAGGCCTTCGCGACGGTCCATGGAGCCGGAAACATCCACCAGGAACACCAGGTTGGCCGGCGCCAGTTCGGCCACGGCACGCTCGGACGCCTTGATGCCGATGCGCAGCAGACGCGTGCTGGGGTTCCAGGGGGTGGCGGCGACTTCGGTGGTCACGCCAAAAGGCGAGCCATCGGTGGGCAGCGCATAGTCGTAGGGGAAGTAATTGACCATTTCCTCAAGTCGCACGGCGCCTTCGGGCGGCAGTTGGCCTTCGTTGAGGAAACGCCTGACATTGGCGTAACTGCCCGTGTCGACATCGACGCTGAAGGTCGAGACCGGGGTTTGGGCCACGCTGTGCACCGGGTTGTCCGGCAGGTTTTGATACTGCTCACGCGGCTCGGCGCGGTACTCCATCGCCACGCCGTCATGCATGGCCATCGGTGCCGGCATCGCTATTCTTTTGAGCATGGCGGCCTGAGCCTGGACCGGCGCGCTTTGCAGTTCGGGGATAGCAACCGCTTCGGGCGCCTTGGCCTCGTCACGGGATGACAGCCCACACCCGGCGAGCACCACCAGCAAGGTCACGGCAAAACCCTGGGCAGCGGGGCGCAGGAAGAGAAGAGGATGGGACATGGGCTGAACCTCGTGTGTGAATGATGCGTTCACAAGGTCAGACGTAGGGGCGTCGGGATTCGGGTTAGCGTCTGGTCACTCAATCCATGTGGGAGCGGGCAAGCCCGCTCCCACATTGGATCGGCAGTGACTGGTCCAGATTAGTCCGAGCCGTACTTGGGCGAACGCGGGCCGTAGAGGATCCCGGTGCGTTGCCCGGCCGACAACAGGCGCGCGCTGGTGATACCGGCGATCGGGTGCGCCGCGTCGGTAGAGCTGTTGATCACCTGCTTGACCGCCGCCGTGATCAGCATGCCCACCAGGCCGCCACCGTTGTTGTTGCCTTCCTCGCTGGAGGCCCGTGCCGAGCCGGTCCACAGGGTGGTGCCGGTACGCAGGTCGACCAGTTTGGCCGAGGCCGTCACGGAAGTGTCGCTGGTGACCAGCATGTACTTGGTGCCGTACTCGCTGACGGTGATGTACAGCGCCGCGTCTGCGCCGAAGATCTCATGCAGCTTGCCCGGCGCCACGCCCTGGATATCGTTGGCGGTGGTCAGGCCGTTCTGGCGGAAGGTTTCGTCCACCAGGGCAATCGGCATCACGTAGTAGCCGGCTTCCGCCAACGGGTAGGTTACCTGCGATACCAGGCTGTAGGAGGCCTGCACTTCAGGGGACTCGTTGATCGGTGGCAGCACCAGGATCGACTTCGGCCGCGCCTGCTTGTAGGCCGAATAATCGACGGTCTTGGGGGCCGCGCAACCGCCCAGCAAGGCCAGGGCGAGCAAGGCGCCGGTGAGTTTCAAAAAGCTCATTGCTTCACCTCTGGGGCCTTGGCGTTCTTGAGCAAAAAGTCCATGTAGGCCGCAGACTCGGGGAACAGCGCCTTCTCGGTGCGCAACTGCTGCACCATCTGGTCATCCTTGCCCATGCTCAGGTACAGCAAGCCCAGGTGGGCGTGGTAGCCCGGCGGGGCCTGGCGGCCACTGGCGTTGATCTTTTGCAGGTCGCGTTCCAGCGCTTCGACCTGGGCTTCCTTGGGCTCACCCTTGAAGTACTCGTAAACCTGTGGCTGGTAGCTTTCCCATTGATACAGGGGCTTGGGTGCCGTCTGGCACCCTGCAACCAGCGCGGTTGCTGTCAGCATCAGCGCCAACTTAACTGCCTTGCTCATCCGTGTACTGCTCCTTGAAAACACTTGAATCAGTTACGCGGGTTCCAGGCGCCGGCGTTGATGCCGTCGACCAGGCGATTGATCGCTTCGCGCATGGCCAGGTCCAGGACCTTGCCATTGAGGGTGGAGTCATAGCTGGCGGTACCGCCAAAGCCCACGACTTCGCGGTTCGACAGCGCGTACTCACCGGCGCCCTGGGTGGAATACACCACTTCGGAGGTGCTGATGTTGACGATATTCAGGTTGATCTTGGCGTAGGCCACCTGGGTCTTGCCACGGCCGAGGATGCCGAACAATTGGCGATCGCCGGTCTCTTTGCGGCCGAACTCGGTCACATCGCCGGTCACCACGTAGTCAGCACCCTTGAGGTTCTGGGCGGTGCCCTTGATCTTCGCTTCCTGGGAGATCTCGCCCATGTTGTCGCGGTCCAGCACGCTGAAGCGGTTGGTCTGCTGCAAGTGGGTGATCAGGATGGTCTTGGCCTGGCCACCGAGGCGGTCCACGCCATCGGAGAAGATCCCGCGCATGTAGCTGGAGCGGTTATCGAACTTGCCCACGGCAATCGGCACGCGTACGCCGGAGTAGGCAACGTTGGCGCTGGCGACTTTTTCGATCGGCAGTGCGCGGGAGGTTTCGGTCGCCGCACAACCGGCCAGCGCCAGCAGCGCTGCGCCGGCAAAGCCTGACAGCAGGATGTTTGAGAGTGCTTTCACAGGGTGCTCCTAAGTGAAGAAATCCGGGGGTTAGCGTGCAGGTATGGCACGCAGGTCACGCACGATGTAGTTGCTCAAACCACCGGTAAAATGGCGCTCGATGTTGGCGTTGCCTTCATTGGTCAGGATCCCGCCAATGGTCTTCCATTGCTGCACCTGGCCGCCCCAGTTGTTGGGCACCAGGCCATCCCGGTCCTGGGCAAAATGCAGCACCTCGGCCTCGGCTTTCCTGACCTTGACCTTGTAGCCAAAATCGATGCTTTGCAGGATCGTGTTGTCGTCGACCACCAGGCTGGTGATGCCGCCCTTGGAGTCGAGGATATGGCGCACGTAGACGATATCCACGTCCAGCAGGTAGTCAGCGGTCTGCTTGCTGCTGGCGTAGCGCTTGGCCTTGAGCAGGCGGTCCACCAGGTCGACGCCCAACTGCTCGCGGACTTTGGCGTCCGACATGAAAATCCGGCCCTGCCCCACCACTTTGACGTCGAAGGTATCGACCCAGAAGGTGGCGGTCTTGGGAATGGTCACAGGGGCTGGAGAGATGTAGTACGGGGGTTTGGAAGCACAGCCGGCCAGGAAGGACAGAGCCAGCAGTAAAGCAAAAATGCGCATCTTCGAATTCGTCCCTGATTAAGTGCTGCGGCATTTTACGGGGTTGAGAGCGGTTCTCAAGTTGTTTCGCACTTGTGGGGCCTGGCTTGTGTGGGAGCTGGCTTGCCTGCGATAGCATCCCTGCGGTGTGATTGAAACACCGCAGTGTCTACATCGCAGGCAAGCCAGCTCCTACACCAGCTCGCTCCTACCAGGACGGTTTAGAAGGCGTAGCGGGCCTTGAGCATGACGCCATCGGCATCAAACCCACTGCGAGCCTGGCGGGTGTAGCTGGCACCGACGCTGAACGCCGAAACCTGGTAGTTCACGCCCACGCTGGCTTCATAGCTGTCACGCGCGACCGATGCACCGGTCACGCTGAACGTCGAACCACCGTTCACAAAGCTGGAAGTCTGCGCCACGCGATCACCCATCAGGTCGTGATAAGCCATCAAGGTCGCTTCCGGTTGCAGGGTGCCGGCGCCCAGCGCCAGGTTGCCCGCCACGCGCAGGCCGGCGCCCAGTTCACCGACTTCGTAACGCTGGGAACCGGTGTTCAGCGCCGCCGAAGAACCCTTCTCATGCAGGCTGTCCATGTGCACGCTGGAGTAACGCGCCGCGACACGCGGTTCGATCAGCACGCTGTCCGACGCTTTGAAGCTGTAGCCGCCGAGCACACTGGCCGACAACGCCTGGCTGTCGTAGCTGCCCTTGGCCGTGGTGCCGGCGATGTGGCGCTTGCTGTCGTTGTCGTTGACGCCGTAGCTCAGGCTGCCATCGACAAACCAGTTCTGCAGCGACCAGTTGCCATACAGCGACAGCGCGTTGCCCTGCACTTCAGTCTTGTTGCCCAGGTCCGAGTGGATGTTGGAGTTGAGGTAGCTGTACGCCACACCCACGCGGGTGCTGTCGTTCAAGCGCCCGTCCACGCCGACTGCCACGCCACTGCTGTTGGCCGAGTAACCGTTGTCGCCACCGCGACCGTCCTGGTCCATGTTGCTGCTCAAGCCCTGCACCCACACACCGCCGCGTTCGCTGCCATCGCGCTGGCCGGCCAGGCGGTTGAGGATCGCGCCGTTGATCACGGTCTGCCCGGACAAGGCCACGTCCAACGCGCCACGGTTCACGTCTGGCTTGAGCTGTTCGCCAAGCTGCGCCAGTTGCTGGGCGCTGCCAGCGTTGGCCACGGCCTGGAACACCGCGTCGTCCTGGCTCAGTTGGCCCAGCACTTCGTTTTTCAACAGGTTCACGGCAGTGACCGCCGAGGTCGTTGCCCCAACGCCGCCGAGGTCGGTTTGTACCTGCTCGTCTGGCTTCAGACCCACCACGGCCTTGACCGTCTGCGCATCGGCCGAGTAGCTGAGCACATCGAGCAGCGACGAGCTGCTGGCGACCGTCAGGCCGTTGTTCTGCACGCTGCCGGCTTGCAACAGGGTGTATTCGGTGCCGCTGGGCGCTGCGGTGAAATCACCGGGCTTGGCGCTCAAGGTCACGTTGGAACCCTGGGCGAAATTCGCGGCGCCGCTGACCGTCAGGTACGGGGTGGTCGGCACCACGCTGTTGGACAGGCGCATATCAACCCCGGCGCCGCTGGCCACATTCAGGTCGCCAGTGATCGTGGTGCCGGCGCCAGACAGGTTCAACGAACCCGCGTTGACCGATACCGGGCTGCCAATGCGCGCACCGGTAAAATCGGCCTGGCCGTTGATGTTCACTGCCGTGACACCCAGCACATCACCGACGATTTTGCCGCCGCTCCAGTTCAGGCTCGCCAGGTTGCCCCCGTCGATGGCCGTGCCGGAGTTGCTGCGGATTTCCCCGGCTTGCTGGTTGATCTCCAAGGGCGTCAATTGGAACCGCGGGTTGACCTTGATCGCGGTCGCGTCGGCGCTGATCACGCCACGGTTGATCAAGCCGCGCTCACCGCTCGGCGAGGTGGTGTTGAAGGTCGCGCCTTGCACGTTGAAGGCCATGGCGTTGCTGCCGTGGGCTTCGATGGTGCCGGTGTTGAGCAGGTAATCGTAGGTGCCTGCATCGAGCTGCACGGCGATCGCCTGCCCGCCGTTGACGGAAACCAGGCCGCTGTTTTCGATACGCAGGGGGTTGGTATCGGTTTCGATCTCGATCCCCAGGGCCTCTTCACCGGTCACGCGAATGGTCCCGGAATTGAGCAGCTTGCCGCCGATGGTCACTGGCATGTTGTTGTGGGTATCGAGAATCAGGCCGTAGCCGTAGTAGGACGTGATATCCACCACACCGCTGTTGACCACGTCGCCCGCCACGGTGGTGCCGTTGAGGTAGATACCCTCGGCGTCGGATTCATCGCCCGAACCCGGGACCTCGACCAGGGTGATGTTGCCCGAGTTGATGATGCTGCCGCCCACGTTGCTGGCGCCCACTTCAAAGCCTTCGGCCCAGATGGTGTTGCTCAGGTGGATATTGCCAGCCTGGACGATATCGCCGCTGATTTGGCTGCCGGTGGTGGTGAGCATTTGATCCAGCGCCCCATCGACGATCAGGCCACGCACGGCCTGGCCGCCGGCATCCAGGGTGAGGTTGGCGTTGTTACGCAGCGTGCCCTGGATATTGGTCAGGGACACATTCACACCATCGGCACTGGGCTGGGTCGATACGACATTGCGCGCGCCCACCAGGGTCACGGGCTCGTTGAACGTCTGGGAGGCCCAGACGTTCTGCCCTGTGCTGACGTCAAACTCCACCGCACTGGCTTGTGCGGCAACGGCGCTGACCATCATGGCCAACAGGGTTTTCTGGAACTGCTTGCGCTTCATTTGAAACTCCATTTACTACGACAACACCGCCAATGTGCCCGGCGGTTGTAGGGTGCATGATTCAGGACGCGGGGACGGCAACGCGTTGTGCGGGGTCGGTGATGTCATAGGCATGCTGCTCACAGCCGGCGCCGACGATCACGAATTCCACCAGGTAAACCTTTTGCTTTTGCGGCTTGAACGCCGAGGTCATCGGGCCGCAGGCGTAGACAATTTTTTCGGCGTAGCGGTAGTAGTTCGAGTCATAGACCCGCGACTCGCCCAATACCTCGATCGTCTGCCCCGGATCGGCCAGCACTTCCAACTGTGGGAAGCGCTTGACCGCGGCGCTGTTGGCCACCTCGCTCATCTTGGCGATCCAGCCGAACACCTTGCCCCGGCCCGAATCCACCACCGTGCCGAGGATCTCCGGGCGCTGATCGGCATCGCCGCCACGGCGCACGGAGAACTGCACCGGGTAGGTAAAACCGGTGGCGCGCATGATCACCTTGGCGTGTTCGGCGTCCGCCACGACCTTGTTCTGCTGCAACTGCACACCATCTTTCAACAGGCTGGGCGACGAGTCGCGGGCAGTGGAGTGGCAGCCCGCAAGGGCCAGGGCCGCGAGGATAAAGGCAACTTTTTTCATAAAGGGTCTTCCGTGGCAATAAAGGGCTGGGGTTGCCCTGCAAGAGTCAAAAACTCAAAAAGAACACGCCCCCATATAAAAACAGGGCGAAGCCAGCCAAGGCCGCGCGCCACTTTGGGTCGGCATCCTTGCTCATGCCACCCGGCGCGATGGCTACCCGGGCGCCACGCGCATAGTTGTAGACCGCCTGGCCAAACCACAGCTGCACCAACACCATGATGAAAAAACGCTGCCAGCTGCCGTCAAATCGCAAGAAACCGTTCAATAACGCTGCCAGCAGTAAAGCCACGCCAATGCCATGCCGGTACTTGTACAAGTGACGGCTCATTCATCTGAGCGCCCAAACAACCGCGCCAGCCAGCCGGTTTTTTCTACGCGGGCAGGGGCTGGGGCGGGAACAACGTCTTCACTGGGATGGAGCAAGTCGCCGGGGTAATGCTCATGCCCCAGACAAGCGCTGTCATCCAGCCCGAATGCCTTGACTGCGGCAACCGCCTCAAAGCACCAGCGGCCAAAGTAGCTACCCATTTCAAGGGGATGTTTTACCGGGTCGCCATAGACATACCACCAGGGTTGCTGTTTACCGCGTCGGTTCAGCTCCGGGTACCAATGTTCCACGAACGCCCGCAACAGCGAGGCCTGCTGTTCCTGGGGCGCATCGATGGCCTTGAGCAGCCTTGCATAAGGTTTGGCGTGCAGTAGCTGTTCACCGATCACACGCCCTGGCTGGCGGGATGCAATGATTCGATCCAGCAGAACGTCCTGCCCACCTTCGCCGATCAAGGCGACGAGGCGACGCCACTGGTCGTCGGGAATTTCCAGCGCCAGCGCCAGGCTTACCAACCAGAAACACCAGATGTAGTGGTTCAGGTCCGCCAACTCGAAAGTCCAGTCACGGCAGGTCTGGAGATTATTCTCAGCACACAGGCTGTCGGACTCTCGATTTGAAAGCTCCCATGCGTCTATCGCGGCGGGGAGGTAGGTAGCCATCTCTGCAACATTGCCACCACTCGAATAGACCCGAATGGCCGCACGCACATTATCTTTGGCAAAGTCGAACGTAAATTGCGCTCTGTACAGGGGGTTGGCCGAAGGTTGCGAGAGAATTTCACTGACGCGCTCAACCCATTGCCGATCCTTGGCTTCGCGATCGTCCCAATACGGCTTATCCCCCAGGGGTGCACGAATCATGGATAACCCTCATCGAAGTTTTTCTTGGGCGGGAGAATTTTCGACGTATCAACATTTTTGGCTTTGCCACGCGCATCAAGCACTTCAATTTCCGTGTCGCCATCTGGCCGGGTTCTCACCACCCACGTTTCAGTACGGTTCGCGTCCACCGCGAGCCGCACATCCCGGCTCTGATCTGCGCCAACCGAACGCTCCAGGCGATCGCCTCCGAGTATCCACGAGGCGGAACCTTGCTTGCCATCTGTAGGCTTGCCCAGCGCCGAGGAACCGGACTTCCTGTTATCACTCAAAAACTTGTATTCAATGACAAGGAAGTCGACATCCGGACGATCGACCTTGTACAGATCGTCAATACCCGTTTCACCGGTCCCCGGTACTCGCGCCAGCTTCTGCCCGTCAGGAACAATTTGCTGCACCGAGCGACCTCCAAGTAAATCGCCCATGACACTTTTCTGCTCACGGGTCAGCACCGACAGATCCATCAGCGGCTTGCCATCAGGTCCGAATCTACCGCCACTCTTGAGCAGTGCCTGCTCGGCCGCTTCGTTGATGATACCGGTGAAGCGCTTGCCCACAGCCCCGGCCAGCTCGCCGGTCAGGCGGGTGGTCGTCGCGCCAGCACTACCGACACCCGCGCCGCCCAGGCCGAGGCCCACGCCAGTAGAGGTGGCGATCATCTCGTTCTGGCGCAGCACGTCGGCGCCATAGCCCTGCATGATATGCAGGGTGTCCAGGTAGCCCTTGAGCCTCAGCTCTTCGGGCAAGCTCTGCACCGCCTCTACCGCCGCGATAAACTGCCGACCGCCACAGCTTGGGCAATTGACGGTACTCATCGCCCAAAGCGCCGTCTTGGAACCGAAACTGGCCAGATCCTCTACGGCATTGGCAATACCCTCGGCACTGCCCTGGCCTTTGGCATTGAGAATTTCGGCCATGTTTTTCGGATCGTGCAGGTACTTGTAGGGGTCGACCAGTTCGATGTACTTGACCAGGTTCTCAACCGAGTTCCGGTCTTTCATCAGGCGCGACAGGCCCAAACGCTCATTGTTGTAATCGGCCAGGCTGACCTGGAACAGGTCGGCGCTTTTGGACTGCGAAAGCTCGCTGCGCAGGAAACTGGCCGCCGTCGTGGTGTTGCCATCCTCGACACCCAGCACGGTGTTCCAGCCGCGATCGACCATCGCCGCCGCCGTTCGCAGCAGCTCTATGCGTGCTTGCTCTTCGGTGATGCCCTGCGCTTGTGCATAGCGATCGACGCGCTCCTTGTCGGAGGCGAACTTGATCTCGTCCGGGTGCAACTGGCGGTTGTACCGATCCACGCTGGCCGCAGTGCCACCGGCAACAATAGCGCCGCCGGTGCCATGCCCGGAACCGACCGCCGTACCCACGCCGGAGGCAATCAGCGTAGCCACGGCCTTACGGTCGGCCTCTTTCATGCCACTGTCTTCCAGCGCTTGCAGAATCGAGGGCATCAGCGCCGCCGAGGCCCCTGCACCCAATGCGCCGCTCTGCACATTGCCGCTGGAAAGCCCCAACGCGGCTCCCGCCAATGCGTGCAACATAACGCGCGCGGCGCCGCCTTCGGCCCAGGCAGCCTTGGTCGCGCTGTCGATGTCTTTGCGGTTTTTCTGCTCGTCGGCAAAACTGCCGATTTTATTGAAGATATCGCTGGCCGATGTATTAGCCACGATCCCTACCGCCGTGCCGCCGGTAGCGCCGCCCAGCCCGGCCGCAATCAGCCCGGATGCAATATCGGCCATCAGTTTCTTGTCGCCACCCACCTGCCAGCGCAGCGCCTCGGCATTCGCCGCCTCGTACGCCTGGGCCGCGGCACCCGCCGTTGGCGAGCCCGCGCTGGCCTGGTCTTTTGCCTCTTGCCCAAGCTTCTTCGCTTCATCGGCCTTGGCTTTGGCCACCGTACTGATCACCCCACTGGCCAATTGCGCCGAGCTTTGGATCAGGTCGATGCGCTCCCGCATGGCCTTTTCGTCTGGACGGTCGAGCCTCTGGTTGGCGTTGGCAGTGTCGCGATTGAGCCCCACCAGGTCATTGGCGCCCTCAGGGTTGCGGACCTCAATCGTGCCGTCGCTGACCGCACTGCGGGTGTGGCTGCGCTCGTCTTCCTTGAGCGCCACCGGAATGCTGCCACCCGGCGAGGTGCCGCCGCTGCTGCTGAACGAAGCGGAGAGCCCCGCCGACTGGCTCTGGATCTCGCTGGTGTTCTTGATATCGCTGACGATCAGGCGATCGGTGCTCAAGCGGTTCTTCACTGCCGCCGCTTCGCTGGCAATCACCCCGCCCTGCAGGGTGGTGGTCTTGCCGACATTGATGTCGTAGCCACCGGTGCCCGCAAACAGGCCGGTCTGGTCGGTCACGGCCTGGTAGTCGCTGTTCATCTTGGCCGCTGCGATGCTGGCCGAACCGGCCACAGTGGAGCCGTAGCAGAACGGTGGGATGCAGATACTGGCGCCAAAGCCTGCGCTGCTCTGCTTGCTGCGCGACGATTCGCTGTCCTGGCGCGAGAGGATGTTGAGGTTACCGCCGATGTCGGCCTGGATGCGGTCAGCGCGCACCTGGGCGCCGGCGAGGGTGGTGTCGCCACCGCTTTTGAGCAGCAGCGAGCCGGTGTCCAGGGTGGTGTTGACCTGGGTTACCGAGTTGCCATTGCCCTTGTTCTTCGCGCCCTGTGCACCGAGGTCGAGGGTGAAGCCGTTCTGCTCGCCGATGTTGAAGCTGGCGCCAATTGCAGTCTTGTTGGTCGAGCCATCGTTCTTGCGATCGACGGTGTCCTGGGCGCTTTGCAGCAACACGTTGTTCTTGGCCAGCAACAAGGTGTTGGCGGCTTTCAGGCTGCTGCCGGTGATCTCGATATTGCCCTGGGTGCCGGGCGCTTCGCCGGTGGCGACAATCGACAGATCCTGCCCGGCATTGAGCGTGCTCTGGCGCGCCGTCAGGCTGTTGTACTCACTGCTGGCCTTGCTGCGGGTATTGGCCAGTTCGGTGCCGATCTTGATCAACGAACCGTTGCTGGGTGAGCCGCCCTGCTTGTTCTTGAAGCCGGCGCTCTGGCCATTGGCGTCCGAGGCCTGGCCACCCAGGTTGTAGGCGGCCAGGGCGGCCTGGGCGATTTTCACCGCCTTGAGGCGCGGGTCATCGGCGTTCTTCGCCGCTTCGGTGGCATCGTGGATACTGCGCGCGGTGTCGATCACCGCACCGCCAATTACCCGGCCCACGGCCAGGCTCTTGGAGCTGTCTTGCGTGGTTTGCCGCGCGGTTTCAGCGCCGGCGGTGATGGTCACGTTGGCGCCACTGAGGTCCATATTCTTGGTGCTGACCAGGTCACTGGCGACCACATTCAACTCACGCCCGGCAATCAACGCAACGTTGCCTTCGCTGGAGCCAATGGTGCTGCCGGTCAGGGTGGTTTCCTGGGCGGTGCCGTTGTGTTTGCTGCTGCTGATCGACAGGTGCTGATTGCCGGTGATGTCGTCCAGGCCCAGCTTATTGCCGGTCAACACGCCGGTCAGGTCGCGATTTTTTTCCTTGTGCATATCGGTGCGCGAGAAAGTGTTCTGCGCCGCATCAATCGTCAGGTCGCGCCCCGCCTGCACAGCCAGGTCACCAGTGCTGACCAGTGCCGAGCCGGTCACTGTCGCATCCTGCCCCGCTACCACGCTGACCGTCTCGCCCGAAACCATGCTGCCCACGGCCATGGTGCGTTTCTCGTCAACCTTGTCCTGGACCTTGCTCGACTTCAGCCCGCCCCAGCTGCTTTTGCTTTCCTTGCGCTCATGCCGGGCACTTTCGGCGTCGGTGACCGCGACGATTTGCACATCCTTGCCCGCCACCAGTTTTGCCGCGCCTTTGTCGGCGGCCACGCTGCTGCCCGCCAGCAGCAGGTTCTCACCGGCTACCAGGGTGCTGTTGCCCCCGGAATTGACGCTGCTGCCCACGTTGTTGACGGTGTCGGTCTCATCGAGGCGGAATTTTTTCCCGGACGAGCTTTTCTTGGTCTTGCTGTAGAAGCTGTAGTCCTGATCTTCGGCAGCCTTGAGGGCCAGGTTCTTGCCGGCCACCAGGTACGCTTCGTTGCCGGCGCTGACGTTACTGGCGAGCAACAGCAAATCTTCGCCCGCATTCAAGGTCACGTTGCCACCGGCCTTGAGCACGGTGGAGACCTGGCTCACATGGTCCTCGATGCTCTTGACCTTTTTCGAGTTGTACGCCGAATGTTGCTCGTTGGCCGCCGCCGCCAGGTTCACATTGCGCACGCCGCCCACGCTCAGGTCGCGCTTGGCTTCGATCTGGCTGCCCACCGCGCTCACATCCCGCCCGGCGACCACATGGAAGTCCCGCCCGGCTTCAACCACCGAGCCTTGCTGGGTGATGATCTCGTGGCGCGAACGGCTGCCAATGGCGCCGTTGTCCAGGGTTTGCGCCGCGACGATATTCACGTCGCGCACCGCCTGGGCGGTGGTGTCGCCGCCACTCTTGAGCGCGCCGCCGACACTGTTGATATCGCGCCCGGCCTGCATCGCCAGGGTGCTGGCCGACTCGATGCGCGCAGCGTTGTCGATAAAGTCGCTGCGCTCGATGCGGTAGTCGCTGGCGCTCTGGTGGGTGGTGACGCTGCGCTCGTTGAGGAGGTCGGCACCGGCCACCAGGTTGACCTGCTGCCCGGCGATAATGCCGCCGGCGCGGTTGTTGAGGTTTTTGCCGGTCAGCAGGTCGAGACGGTTGCCGGTCTCCATCAGCCCGCTATTGTTCAGGTCGCCGCCCACATTGGCGCCCAGGTTGCTGGTGGCGCGCAGCGTGCCGACGTTATTGAGGTTGGCGCCGGTCATCAGGTTCAGATCGCTGCCGGAAATCAGCGCGCCATTGGGGGCCAGGCGATTGCTGGCCTGGGCCAGGTACAACACGGGCACCAGCACTTGCTGGCCGGCAACGGTGGCGTTTTCCAGCCACACGATATCGTGGGTCAGGGCGGCGACCTGTTCGGCGGTGAGGCTCACGCCCACGGCCAGGTTCAGTTGCTGGCGGGCGCCGACCGCATTGTCCATCAGGTACTTGAACACCCCGGCGTCGCTGGTCTGGCCGTCGATAAAGCGCTGGCCGGTACGGGCGACCACGGCTTGCTGGATCAGGCGCTGCTCGTAGAAACCGTCGCCCAGGCGCTTCTGGCTGGCGTCGGGGTCGTAGCCCAGCTTGGCCAGCATGTAATCCGAGCTCATGAACTGCGCCATATTGGTCAGCTGCGCGTTGGTCTCGATCAGGTACTTTTGCGGCTTATCGGCAAACTGGCTGTTGGGCAGGCCCTGCACGCCACTGCCATCGCTGAAGTGGAACAGGCCGTTCTGCCCGGTGGGCAAGCTGAAGCCCGGCAGGCCCAGCGGGTTGATTTGTTGCTGGGCGACATCCGGTGGCAATTGCCCGTTGAGCTTCACTTGGGTGGAGAAGCCGGGAGCGTTGGTGTCGGTCTTCGCGCCGCTGCCCACGTAGGTGTAGCCGCCGCGCACCACGCTGTTATCGATACCGGCCTGGGCCTGGATGTTCACCGCGCCGCCAGCCTGGATCACCGCAGCGTAGCGCTGGTCCGCAGCCGCCAACTGAGTGGTTTTGGTCTCGCCCCACTGGCGCTCCATAGCGCCGATAAAGAACGCCATGGCCGCTTCCAGGCCGCCCAGGTTGTTGGGGTTGTAGGCCGCGCCACCGATGGAATAGCGCTGGGTAAATTGCGCGGCGGTCTGGTTGTAGCCCGACGGATCACGGGTGCGCTCGGAAGAAAACACGCGCTCGGTCAGGGTGTCGTGGGTTTCCAGGCCAAGGTTGGTCAACTGGTTGACCCGCGCCGTCAGGCTGCCGGCTGCAGCGATGCTACTGCTGCTGTTGAGCACATCACCGCCGACCAGCAGCAGGTTGGCGCCGGAGGTAATGCTGGAAGCCGCACTGGCGTCGGTAACCCTCAGGCGCTCCCGCTGGGCAATCAGGAACGGACGGTTTTCCTTGCCGCCTTCGCAGTCACCGCCGTTGACGTTTTCAATGCACTGCACCGGGCTGATCGACGCGCTATAGATCCCCGATTCGCTGGTCAGCACCGTGCGGATATTCTGGATGGTGCCGGCGGCCAGGCTCAGGTTGCCGTCACTCTGGATGCTCGACGAGCTGTTGATGATGCTGGTGGCGAACGCGCCCTTGCCGTCGCGGTCGATGCTCAGGTTGCCCATGGCGTAGATATCGGCGCCGAGGTTTTTCAGGCGCTCGACCCGCAGGCTCATATCACCGCCGCTGAACAGCAGGCCGTTCTGGTTGAGCAGGCTGCCAGTGGTCAGGGTCATGGCGCGGCCGCTGCCCAGGGTACCGAGGTTGTTCAGCGCGGCACTGGCCAGGCTGAAATCCGTGGCGCCGGTCAGGCGGCCGGTGTTGTTGAGGGTCCCACCCAGGTTCAGCTCAAGGCTGCCGTTACTGGCGATCACGCCCTGGGTGGACCAGTTCTGGCCCGTGCCCTTGATGCGGTTGGCCGCGAGCAGTTGGCCGCTGCTGGTTTGCTCAAGATTATCGACATTGACCGTGAGATTGCCGGCCTGGATCAGGCTGCTGTTGGTCCAGTTGGTTTTGTCCAGGCTCAGGTCGCCCTGGGTCACCAGGCTGCCGCCGACGTTATCGAGGTTGATCCCGGCGATATCAAACACCCCGGTACCCACATGCAACACGCTGCCGCCCTGGTTCTGGAACGTGCCGGCGGCCAGGCTCAAGTCGGCATTGGCCGCTTCCAGCTTGCCGCCGCTGTTATCCAGCACACCGCCAATCGCCACGCGGCTTTTGCCGCTGGTACCCAGGGCACGCAATTGCCCGCCCTGGTTGCTCAGGCTGGCGGCGGTGATGTCCAGGGTGCTGGCACTTTCGATCAGGCCACGGTTGTTGAGGGCACCCAGCAGGCTGAGGTCGACTTGCTGACCGGCGATCTGCCCAGCGTTATCGACGCTGCCGCCGCTGAGGCGCACGCGCTGGCCGGCGAATACACCGCCGTTGCCATTGTTGAAAACACCGGCGTTGATCAGTGCATCGCCCGCCTTGGCCGAGAGCTTGCCCCCGGCGTTGTTCAGGCTGCCGACGGTGAGGTTGAGGCCGGCGTTTTCACTGTGGATCAGGCCATCGTTGTCGTTTTGCAGCAGGCCGCTGGCGTTTAGGGTCAGCCCGGCGTTTGCCGCCAGGGTGCCGCTGTTGCGGTTGTCCACGCTGGCCGCCAATACCGTCAGCAGGGTTTGGCTGGTGAGTTTGCCGCCCTGGTTGTCGAGGGCTGCAACGCGCTCGATCGACAGCGGGCCGGCGCTGGCGAGCTTGCCGTTGCGGTTGATCAGGTCGGCCAGCAGGTCGAGGGTCAGCGCGCCGTTGCCGGTCAGGCTGCCGGCGCTGTTATCCAGGCTGTTGCCGCGCAGGGTGAATGCGCCGGCGCTGTCGATGGCGCCGCCCTGGCTGTTGTTGAGTGCGCCGCTGAGGGTCAAGGTTTGGGCTGCGGCGCTGGAGATCACGCCTTTGTTGCTGTTATCCAGGCTGTCGCCGGTCACGCTGAGGGTGTCGTGGCTGACCACCACGCCGCCCTGGTTATTGACCTGCGCGACATTGGCCTGCAACGCGCCATCGCTGATGATTTCGCCCTGGCTGTTGTGCAGCGCAGCAGCGGTCAACTGGGTGCTGCCGCTGGTCAGCAGGCGGCCTTTGTTGCGGTTATCCACAGTGCTGGCGGTGACGTCCAGGGCCTTTCTGGCACTGATGACGCCGCCCTGGTTATCCAGGGTCTGGCTGGCCTTGACGGTAGCGCTGCGGCTGGCAACCACACTGGCGTTATTGCGAATATCGCGGGCATCGAGGCTGACATCGCCGGTGGTGGTGCGGGTGTTATCGGCATTCACGCCGGCTTCGATAACGCCGTTGTTGGTCAACTTGCCGCCGCTGCTCAGGCGCACCGTGTCGCGGGCCGCGAGGCTTTTCTGGGTGCTCAGGTCGCCGCTGGTTTTCACCGTCAGGGCGGTGCCGGCGTAGGCCGGGCCCTGGGCATCGAGGCTCGCCGCCTTGACGTCGATCGCGCCACTGGCCGCCGCCTGCGCCATGCTCAGGTGCCCGTTGGCATCGAGCTGGATATCGCCGGCGCTGGCCGCCAACGTGCCGTCCAGTTTTACCCCGACACCGGCCTCGGTGCCCACCAGCTTGATCGCGCCGGCGTACATGCCGCCCAGGGCCGAGGAGTCAATCGCAAGCTCCGGCTTGGCGCTGCCATCGTCGGCGCGTGCGGTGGCATTCAAGGTCTGTGCATTGACGTCGTTGCGCCCGGCAATCACGGTCAGGTTGCGCGCATTGATCTGCGCGTTGATCTTGGCCGTGCGGGTGATGATTTCGAAGCGGTCGACATTGCTCGCGTTCAAGCCCTGGCCGTCGATGGTCACCGCGCCGCCATCGACCTGGTAGCGGTCCAGGCGGCCGTTATCGAGGATCGGTTTGCCGGTGGTCAGAGTCACGTTGGGGGTGTTGATAAAGCCGCAGCCGTTGCAGGTCACGCCATAGGGGTTGGCGACGATAACCTTGGCCGACTGCCCCGCCACTTCGGTGTAGCCGCGCAACTGGCTGGCGCTGCCGCCGTTGACTTCGTTGAGGATGACATTCGCCGAGCCACCCTTGAGGTTGGGGTTGCCGACGATAATCCCGCCCAGTTGGGTGGACTGCAACGGGCCGCCGGTGTTGTTGAGGATCACGCCATTGGGGCCGACGTTGTAGTCCTTGAACTGGTTGTGGGACAGGCCGCTGCCGTTGGGCGTGGCGATGTTCACCACCGGTACGCCATTGCCCGCCGCGCCCACCGTCGTGCCGGGGCCGCTGACCACAATGCCGTCGGCCTGGGCCAGCAGCGGCTGCCAGAACAGCGCGTTGGCCAGGATCAGCACCAGGCCGCGCTTGGGCAGGCCGCAGAACGCATCACGGCGCTTCATGGCTGAAGAAGGCAGACGGGCAAGGAAGGCAAACTGGCGGACATCCATGTCAAATTCTCGATGCGGCTAGGCGTTGAATTACAGGTAGAAATCCATCCGGAAGTAGATCGGCGCTTCGCGCTCGCTCATCACTGCCGGACGTTCCAAAGAGTGGGCAAAGGTCACGCTGGTGCTGACGTTTTTGCCACGGGCGAACAGCTCCACGGAGTTGCTGGAAACCCGGCCGTGGACGATGTCGTTGTAGCGGTCATTGCGGATCACGCCCTGGTCGTAACCCAGGCTCACGCCGTATTCGCCGAAGGCCGGGCGCAACCAATCCACCAGCACCGGCCGCGCCCAGCGCAGGTCGTTGCGCCAGTAGCCGCCACTGTCACCGTTGAGTTGCTGGTCCTTGAAGCCGCGCACCGAGGACGAACCACCGAGGCTCATGCGCTGCGGGCTGAAGAGTATGTCTTCACTGCGTTGGCCGGTGGCAAGGCTGGTGAAACTGAACGACTCGCCCCACAACGTGAACGGCTGCAGGTAGCTGACGGTGGCGGTGTATTTGCGGTAGCGCGAATTGGGTTGGCGACTGCCGAATTCGCCACGTTCGTCCTGGGACTGGGCATCGAGCAGGCCAATGCCGTTCTGCATGCCCAGATCCATGTTGACGAAGGCACTGCCGACCCGCCGGCCGTGGTTGATGCCCACTTGCATCTCGCTCAGGCGAGTGCTGCTGTCCAGGCGGGTATCGAGCACGTAGTTATTGGTGCGCAAGTGGGCCAGGCCGACGTTGACCGAGGTCTTGCTCACGTCATCACGATGCACCACGCGCTCGGCGCGCAGTTGGTGGTTCTGGCTGTCACCCGATTGCTTGAAGCTGAACGTGTCGGCCTGGCCCAGCGCGCGGTAATCGCTCTCGCTGTAGGTGTAGCTGAAGTTCCACCAGCCCCACGGCACGTTGTAATAGAACATGCCGTTCTTCGAAGTTTTCTGGTGATCGCTGATCGCATCATGGCCGCCGCGCAACACCAACTGGTCCGCCAGGCCCAGGGGGCTGTCCCACTCAAGGCCGGCGCCCCACTGCTGCTCGCCGGTGCTTTTCTGCCCGTCGTTATTGCGCGACAGGCTGGCGCGCCAGGGCTTTTGCGGAGTGTTTTTCACCAGCACCGAACTGCCGCCAACGGCTTCGCCGGGGGCCAGCTCCATTTGTGCCTGGTTGGATGGCAAGCGGTTGAGCTGATCGATGGCCTGCTCGATTTCCCGCAGGTTGAGCAGGTCGCCGTTTTTGCCGGGGAAGGCCATGGCCAACTCGCGCGCCGAGATCTTGCTGTCGGCGGCGCTATTCAAGCCTTCGAGCTTGCCTTCGACCACCAACACTTGCAGATGCCCTTTGGACAAATCCTGCTGCGGCAAGTAGGCACGGCTGGTGACCATGCCCTTGTCGATGTAGTGATCGGTGACGGCCTTGAGCAGTTGATTGAGCTGGGCCACGCCCAGGCACTGGTCGATGTAAGGCTTGATCAAGCGCTCACGCTCGGGGGCGGACAGGCTGTCGGCGCCTTTGAGTTCAATGGTCTTGATCGCGAAGCAACGGGTATCTACCGGGGCGGTGGGCGTTGCGGGTTTGACTTCCTTGCCGGGCAATTCCTTGAGCTCTTCGAGGCGCCGGCGCTGCTCTTCAAGCAAGCGGTTTTGCCGCTCGCGGATCAGGTCCTGATCGCCAGGCGAAGTCGCGGCCACTGCGCTGTTTGACCCACAGAGGGCGAACAGGGCAATACACAGGGAATACCGAATCCGTGGCAATAACGAAGGCATGTTCGATCCATCGAATAACAAGGGGCGGCAAACTAACATCGAACTTCCACACAGCCTAAATTCCCGGCTAGTTGAAGCTAAAAATTAAATCACCAATAAGTTGCTGATTAATAACGATAAAAACTATCAGCAACAATTAAATGCTTGTATTCGGAATTTTTATTCCGACAAGCGGTATCAGTTTTGATACAGCTTTCGGCGCAACTTGAAAGTTGCCACTAGTTAGCCATCAATGTTGTGCCGAGATGGTTTAGTAGCCAAATAAGCGGAAAAGTTCGCGGTTATTTTGTGAATTGGATCCCATTTCTGACGATAGGTACCGCAGATCCCTCCCTGTAGGAGCTGGCTTGCCAGCGATGACGGCCGCGAGACCGCCGCAGAGTGTCAGATACCCAACATCATCGTTGACGACCATCGCCGGCAAGCCGACTCCTACCCAACGCGTTCCGCCACCAGCTTCAGCTCCCGCCGTTGTGCCGTCACCGCCTGCACCCCACCCTCCTGGTCGTTATGAATCACCAGCACCCCCGGCCGGCGCAGTTGCTCAAGCTCCCCCGCCGCCAACCGGAAGCTCTCGCTCAGGCCGTGATCACTCAAGGCCTTGCCCGCCGCCCGGCGCTGGGCGAAGCGCTTGCCGCGCCGCTGCTGGTAGCGCGCCCAACTGATCAGCAGTACCGCGTTGAACAGGGCAATCCACAGGTAGATCTGCAAGGTGTTCAGCGCAGCAAAGATCGGGGCGTCGATGCGTGGGCCGCCGTGGCTGTCGAGCATCGGCACCAGGCCGCGCACCAGCAGGATCACCAGCCCGGCCCAGGCCAGCAGGGTCAGGAAAATATCGATGGCCTGCATCACAGGCCGCTGGGGGGTACGGATCAGGTTCATGGCTTCACTTCCTTGGCAGGTGCCTTGATGCCGCGATCCGGGCTGACCCAGCGCGCGCGTTTTTGATGTTGGCGGAACAGGACTTTGGGAAAGCTGACCAGGGTGGTGAACAGGCTCACCAGCCAGAACACCAGCGGGTACCAGACGGTCCAGAACAGGGTTTTCCACAGGCCGCGCTCGTAGCGCCGGTCAATCATGATGCTCACGGCGAACTGCACCAGGCACACCACCGCCAGCAGCAAGCCGGTGAAGGCCGGTGGCATCAGCGAGCTGACGGCAATCGCCTCAGGCAACGGCACCACTTTGCCCACGCCCCAGAAAATCACCGACAGCAGGAAGGTGAAGGCCCAGCCGGTGGACAGGCAGTATTCGAACAACAACGGCCACAGGTAGCGGTGGCGCCATTGCCAGATCCCGCGAATGTTCTTGAACAGCACCTCGGCACCACCCTGGGCCCAGCGCAGGCGCTGCTTCCACAGGCCGCCGAGGGTTTCCGGCATGAGGATCCAGCACAGCGCGCGCGGCTCGTAGAAGATGCTCCAGTGGTCCAGTTGCAGCTTCCAGCTCACGTCGATGTCTTCGGTGATCATGTCGGTGCTCCAGTAGTCGACCCGGTCCAGGGCCGCCCGCCGAAACGCCACCACTACGCCGGACACAGTGAAAATCCGCCCGAAGACCCGCTGGGTGCGCTTGATCAGACCAATGATCGAAGAGAACTCGCCCACCTGTACCCGGCCGATCAAGGTCGAGCGCGTGCGGATGCGCGGGTTGCCGGTGACCGCGCCAAGCCGTGGGTTGTCGAGCATCGGCGCCACCAGGTAGGCGGCGGCATTGCGGTCGAGCAAGGCGTCGCCGTCGATGCACACCAGGTATTCGCTGCGCGCCGCCACGGCGCCCATGCGCAAGGCCACGGCCTTGCCCTGGTTTTGCGCCAGGTGCAACACGCGCAGGCGCGGCTCTTGCAGCGCCAGGGCATCGAGTACTTCGGCGGTGTTGTCGCTGGAGCCGTCGTTGATCGCAATCACTTCCAGGTTGCGATAACGCTGGGCCAACGCCGCGCCGATGGTCTCGGCGGCGTTGTCGCCTTCGTTGTAGCAAGGGATCAGGATCGAGATCAGCGGCTCGCCCTTGAGCGCCGGCGCCGGGGTGTCATCGGACCACGGCCAGTGGCGCTCCCAGTGCAGCCAGAAATACACGCCACCGGCGATCCACAGCCCGGACATGAACAACGGGTAGAAAAACACGAACTCCATCAGGAACTGCCCGGTGACCAGGAACATCAGGCCCAGGGGCACCCCCAACACCAATGCCAACACGAGAAGAGCAAGGATTCTGTCGAACATGAGTCAAGGATTCCATTTGTTGGAAAGGGCCGGACGCACGGTGTTCAGATCCGGCGAATTCTCCAGGAAGTTGTCGGGGTAGTAGCCAAAACTGCTGGCACCCTGGCGCTTGAGCACACCCATCCACTCCGCCATTTGCACGCCGGAAATGTCCGGGGCGGCTGGAGTGCGCCAATCCTTGGCCTGTAGCTCGAAGACCGTGCGTTGCATCGCACCGGGCCGGGCCTTGACCGTGGCCACGAGCTTTTCCAACCAGGCGTTGGAGTTTTTCAGCGACTGGCCTTCCATCAAGGGCATCGCCATCGGCGCGGTCCAGTCGTAGTGCTTGAGGAAGTCGTCGAGGTTCTGCGCAAACCAGGCTTCGCTGGCCGGGTTGAGCATCGGCTCGGCGAAGATATTGCGCGCGGTGAGCACTTCCGGGCCGCGCAGGGTGCGGACCTTGGCGGTCAGTTCATGGGTGAAGTCGATCAGGTAGCGACTCTTGAAACGGGTCCAGCGCTGCATCGCCTCAGGGTCGGCACGCAGCGCCTGGATGCTGCCCGGCAGGCCGTTGGCGGCGTAGGTTTTCAGGGCTTGGGGGCTGGCGTCTTCAAAGTCCGAGAGCACGGCGTCGTCGTGGAACAACACGCCGTGGATAGCGCTGGTACGGGCCAGGTCTTCGTAGATCTCACCGATGACTTTGCGCACCTGGGGATCGAATGGCGACAGGCGCTGGTACTGTTTCGGGTCGACGGCCACTTTGCCGGTGGCCGGGTCCCAACGGCTGACGCGGGGCAGCTTGGGGTCCAGGGCAAAGCTGAGCACGGGCATCCAGGCGTAGACCTTGACCAGGCCGCCACGTGTGTGCAGCTGCCAACTGACGCGGTTGAACAGGTCGGCACGCATCGGCAGATGGCGGTTGGGGAAGTACAGCGAACGCGCCAGGCCATCACCCTTGGGGTCGGCGAAGGCCTGAAGGAACACGGTGTCGACGCCCATGTCCAGCACACGCTGGACCAGCGCATCGAGGTTGCGCGCTTCCTGCGCCTTGTCCGGGTCGTAGACATGATCGAGGTCCACATGCAGCACGCGCATCGGCGCTTTGACCTGCGCCGAGACCATGCTGTTGGCGAAGTCCTCGCCGTACGGGTCGTTGTCCACCAGAAAGCGCGGGCTGCTCATCAAGTTGCCGAGGTTATCGAGGCCGTCCTCCAGGGTCAGGGCCATCTGGTAGCCCTGCTCACCCACCACCGCCAGGGAGGTGCCATCCGCCGCCCCATACGGCCATACCCATACACGCGGGGCCTTGCCGGTAACGGCGCGGATCTTGTTGGAAATCGCCGCGACGTCGGCGCGCATCCGCGCCTGGAACTGCGCTTCGGATTCATAACTGCCGGTGACCGGGTCATAGCGCCGGGTGGCGGCGGCCGGTTGCAGGTTGCCCTGGGGGTTGGCCAGCACGCCCTTGTGGTTGGCGTCGGTGTGGGCAGCGATTTCCACCAGGCCCGATTGCGCCACTTCGCGCACTTGTTGCCAGGTCAGAAACTCCGCGCGGTCACGCGGCACGCCGGCAAAATCCACCGGTTGGTTCAACGGCGTGTCGACCCAACTGCCCACCGGCGCCAGCACAGCCGGCCACTGGTAGGCACGCAGGATCGGCATGACACGGGTGTAGAAGCTCGAATAGCCGTCGTCGAAGCTGAGCATGACGGCTTTGGCCGGCAGCTCTGGCCCGCCGGCGCGGGCGGCGAGGACCTGGTCGACGCTGACCGCCTGGTAGCCGTTCTCGCGCAGCCAGGACAACTGTTCGATCAGGCGTTCGGTGCGCACCGCCACCACTCTCTGGTCGGGGTCACGGTCGTTGACATCGTGGTAGGCAATGCCCAGGAAATGGTTTTTCGGCCACGGCGCTTCGTTGACCGGTTTGAGTCGTTCAGCAGGTGGCGTAAAAGGCGCGGGCGACTGGGCACAGGCACTGCTCAGCAGAAAGCCCAGGGCCAGCAGGCAACGGGAAACAAGGGTCATGATCGGACTCTTCTAGAAACGGTAAGTGAGGTCGACGATCAGGCGCACATCGCTTTCGCGCTCACCGTCATAAGGTCGGTTGATCCAGCTCAGGTTGGCGCCGGTCTCCAGTACGTCGTTCCAGCGATAACGCTGGCCGTAACTGAGCAAACCAATGGCGCCGGTGGCGTAATCACGCTGGCTGTAGGTGCCCGCACCGGCCTGGAACTGCTGACTCCACTGGGTTTCGTAGCGGTGATAAAGCACATGGTTGACGCTCACCGTGGGCAGCACGCTGAAGTCTGAGCGCGGGTTGAAATACGCCGCTTCTTCCTTGCTGTTGCGGCTGGTGGCGACTTCCAGGCCAAGGTCCACTTGCACGCCCGGCGAGCGGTAGACGCCCTCACGGCCGATGAGCGACGCTTCGACACGGTCGTTACCGTCACTGAAGTGGGATGGGCTCAGCGCCAGTTTCCACTCACGGCTCTCGTTGGCGCTCCAGCGGATAAACCCGCTACCGCCGTTGGCGGTGACGTTGGCATTGAGCGCGCGCAACGGCGTGCTGGCGGCCAGGTAGTCAAGGCTGCCCCCGTACTGCCAGTGGTCGTTGATGTCCCGGGCAATCGCCAGGCGCGCGCCTTGCTTGGTGCCTTTGCCGTAGGAGTGATTGGAGACTTCGGCCTCCAGGGTCATATCACGGGTACGCCGCTCCACCCCCAGGCGCTGCCAGCGGTGGTGGCCGGTGCCTTCTTCAAAGTCGGCGGTGGCGTAGCCGATACCGCCGAATATCCGCCAGTCTTCATCGATGGGCGGGCTGTAGAGCAGGGTTTCGATCCCCCAGTCGCGACTACCGGAGACCGCCCCGCCGCCATGGCTTTTGCCGGTTTCGGCCTCGATGCGCAGCTCGGCCATCTCATGCACCTTGCGCAGGCGCTGCAGGCGTTGGACCTGGCGATTGTCCGGGGCGCGGGCGACCACGTCATCGGCGAGCACATCGAGCTGGCGCCACTCCTGCAGATCCAGCGCGTTGTAGCCTTGGGAGACTTCCAGGTCGATATGGCGCGGGTTCTGGTTTTCGGCGTTCTTGAGGGCAACTTCGGCACGCCGCGGCCAGGCGCGGGCGCGGAACATGTCCGCCTGGGCCACACGCATGCCGACATTGCCAGGCGAGGTGCGCACCAGGGTTTCCAGGCTTTTTTCACTGGTCGGCAGATCGGCGCCGTAGGTCGCGGCCTGGGCCGCCAGTTGCTGGGCGGCCAACCATGCATCGTTGGGGTTACCGAGGGGCAGGCCCTTGAGTTCAACCCGAGGTTTTTGCGTGCTCGCCAGGTCGTTTGCGACGGCGCGGGCTTCGCGGGTCTGGTCGTTTTCCAGCAAGGAGTAGTACAGCGCGGTGCTGTCGACCACTTGGTTGCTGGGGTCGGCGTCCGGCGCAATCACCGCCTGGCGATACAGCGGCGCAGCCTTTTCCGGCAGGCGTTGATCGAGGTAGGCGGCGGCCACCCAGCGCAGGGCGTAGTTGGGCAGTTGCACGCCTTGAGCTTGCAAGGCTTCGTAGTCGTGGAGCACCTCGGCGGTACGTGCGCGAGCCTTGAGCGCGCCCAGGCGGTCGATGCGCCAGCGCACCACATCATCATGGGCACTGGCGTCCGGGGTCCAGGTGGCGAGCAGTTGGTCGTAATCCTTGAGGGCGCGGTCGGCGATCACAAAGCGTTCGCTTTCACTGCGCGTCGGGAATTCAGCCAGGCGCACGCGTTCGGCAGCCAGGTCACCTTCCAGGCGGCGCTGGGTCACCGGGTCCAGCAGGCCGGGGTGGCGGGCGCTCAGGCGCAGGGCCGGTTCCGGCATACGTGCACGTTGCAGGGCGATCAGGTATTCGCGCACCACCTCGGGCTGGTTGCCGGCGCGGATAAACGCCTGGTCGAATTCGAACAGCGAATCATAGGGCTGCCCGGCACGGGACAACGCGTAGCCCAGGGCCATGCGGCGCTGGACATCCTCAGGCTTGGCCGCCACCAGGGTGCGCGCACGCTGTACGGCCTCGGCGGTTTTGCCGCCATCGGCCAGGGTCATGGCCAGGCCCAGTTGCAGGTCCGGGTTGCTCGGTTCACGCAGCAAGGCCTGGCGATACACCGCCTCGGCGGGCGCCCAACGCTGTTGATTGCGGTAGGTGCGGGCCACGGTGGTCAGCGCTTGGGTGGTCAGTTGGCGCTGGCGCCCCTGGGTCTCATAGACCTTGAGCACTTCGTCATCCTGGCGCGCCCAACTGGCAATCAGCAGGTGATCGCTGACCTGGCCAGAGGTCTGGCGCTCGGCAGGCAATTGGCGCAGCAGGTTGAGCGCCGGCGTGTAGTTGCCGGTACGGGCCTGGCGAATCAGGGAATCATAGGCAGGATCGGCCACGGCCAGGGTCGGCAGCAACAAGGCGGCACCGATCAATAGACGCAGGCGGCCAGGGCCAGAGGGAGAGAAATTACGCAACATGTCGTCAGCTTCCTTACTTGGAAAGCTGTAGCGATAGGTTCGCCTGTACAACACGCATCAGGCCGCCGGTGTCTGATGACCCGGCCAAGCTTTCCTGGGGCGCAATATCCCTGAGAAGGATATGGAATAGGGCAAATCAGGACAATTGTTCAGAATCGTCCTACAAACCGGTGGAGATCAAATGGGGGGCTTGTGTGGGAGCTGGCTTGCCTGCGATGGCATCACCTCTGTTTCACTGAAACACCGAGGTGATGCCATCGCAGGCAAGCCAGCTCCTACACAGACCGTATTTCTACAGGGGGCGGGCGGCCTTACTGCGCGCCGCTGACCGCACCCAGTTTGCCCAGTACGCCGCCGATAAACTGCTCGACGGTCATTTTCTGGCCATTGAAGGTCACTTCATTGTTGGCGTAGTGCAGCTTGGCCAGGATGTCGTTGCCTTCCAGGGTCGCCAACTGCGTGCCAACAGCCATGCCGCTGACCATCTCGCTGGCCATCTGCGATTGCTGCTCGATGGCTTTCGGGTCGGTCACGCCACCGATCTGCGCTTGCAGGGCAGCCACATCAGAGATCATCGGCTTGGACAGGGTCAGGTTGGCATCCAGCAGGGTGATCATCTGCTTGGCCAGTTCAACCGGCGGCAGCTCCATGGTGGACGGCTTGGTCAGGTCCACCACCAGGTTGAAGCGGCTTTCGCCATTGGCGGTCTTCAGGGACAGGTTTTCCAGGGCCACCTGCGGCTTGGCGGCCAGCAGCAGGTCAACGTTGGCCTGGGCCAGCACCTGCTCGGCTTCGCTCAGTTGCAGTTCTGGGATCGGTTGGCCGGCAGCCTGGGCAGCCTGCACCGGTTGCATCTTGTCCTGATAGAGCTTGGTCAGCACCATGGTCGATGGCACGTCGATGTTCTTAACGCTCACGGCCATGGCCGCCGAACCCACGGGTTTGCCCTGGTATCCGATCTCGGTGATTTTGTAGTCGACGCGACCGCTGAGGTTGTTGTCCTTGGTATCGCTGCTGTCTTTCTGCTCAAAACCTTTGACAGTCAGCACGGCTTGTTCCGGGCCAAAGGTGAACGTGCTGTTGCTCAACACGACGGTATTCTGGCCGACATAAAAGCCGAAGTTGCTCTTGGTCAAGTTACTGGCGAGGGTCAAGCCATTGAGCTCTGCCTGGAACGGTGCCCCCTTGGGGTCGACCAGGGAGACCTTGAGGGCGTCCATGTAACCGTCGACCTTGATCTCTGTCGCCTTTTCGGTGTTGAAGTAGTCCATGTTCAGGCCGGAGAAGGTGACACTGGTGGTGCCGTCCTTGTACTCCAGGGGCAGCAGCTCCAGGTTGCCGTTGACCGAACGGTTGAAGCCGATGTTGGCCACGCCCTTGACCGGCGAAACGTCCTTGGTGGCGGCGAACCATTTTTCGGTGGTCGGGTTCTTCTCAAGCGCCAAATGGCTGGTAGCCAGCACCGGCCACCACTTCAGGGTTACCAGGCGCGAGAAGGGCAGCGGGCCGTGTTCGATACGGTCGACAAACAGCAGTTCGCTGTCTTTGAACTGTTCACCGAATGCCGCACCTTCAGCCTTGAGACGGAAGTGGCCGGTGCTGCTGAACCAGCCGCGGTCCAGGGAGACCATCTCCAGGGTCATGCGGCCATCGACACCGGCCAGGGAGCGTTCCATCTCCTTGTTGGCGTCTTCGATCGTGGTTTTCAGCACCCCTTCCAACTGGCTGCCGGTGTACCAGGCACCGCCAGCACTGACCACGCCGACGGCGGCAACAAAACCCAAGAGTACAACGGCTGATTTATTCATGAAGTGTCCTGATCCAATCCTGTGCGAAGTGGGCTGTCTTCCCTGAACCCCGAAGTGGGGCGTCGGCTCAAGCCCGCCGAAAATCGGGGCAAGGTTAGCACTGGCAAGGGGGCTTGTCGCAAGGCCCGCCATACACACGCCCCCGGCTTGCCGGCGATGGCGGCCGAATGGGCGGCGCAGGGCTCAAGGTCGTCTCGCCGGCAAGCCGGCGCCTACAGGGGGCGGTGGGGGTCAGGAGTATTCCATCTCGATCTCGTCGAGCTGGTGATCGAAGCTCTTCAGCCGTGCGGTCCAGGTGTACACCAGCACTTCAAACTCGCGATGAATCACCGCATTGCCCGGTGTGTCGGCCTTGGGGTCGTAGAAGTCCAGCTGGTAACGCTCGCGGGCCATGGCGGTGGCAACGTCTGACAGCTCCCGGGCGTTGTTCAGCCAATGCCGTCCTTCAGCCACTTGCCGGTCGAGTACCACGCATTGTTTCTTCAACGCTTCGAGGCTTTTTTCCAGGGGGGTGCCGGTCAGTTCGCCCATGACTTCCTGGAACGTACGCCCCGGCTGCCAGTAGCTGCCCCAAAAATAGCGGTCGAACACGGTTTCGACCCGGCGCAGGGCAACCTTGGTGTCCCAGATCGCCACCCGCGTCTTGCCTTGCTCGAGGATTTTCTTCTGGGTCCGCTGGCCCTGGTACGACGCCCAGGCCACCACGCCCACGGACAATGCGGCGATCAACGCGCAGGCGCTGTCGAGGAACACCATGGCCTTATCCAGTTGATGGGCCAGCATGACACCGTAGAAGTAAGTCGCCGATAACAACACCAGTGCGAAGAGCACGCACCAGAAAGCGGGAGCATAAGGGTTTTTCATTATTGGAATCCCCATGAGCAACGCAGGCAGTGATCAGCGGGCCATCACGCAAGCCCGTCTGATCAAAGCATAGCAACCGCCTCAGGGTTTGCCGGGTTCCGTACCTTGCGTTCGTCCGCTTTCCCAACCGCCGCCCAGGGCCAGGAACAGGTCGATCTGGCTCATTGCCACCTGGCTATTGGCCTGGGCCAGTTGCGCGCGCATATCGGTGTAGGTGCGCGTGGCCTGCAGGTCGGCGAGAAACGACTCGCGGCCGGCCTGGAAGAAGCGGTGCGTCTGGTCGGCGGCCTGTTGCGCCGACTGCTCGGCCTCGGCCAGGGCATCGCGGCGCTGCAATTGGGCGGTGTATTGCGCAAGCCCGGTCTGGGTCTCGCGGATGGCATTGAGCACCACCCCGTCAAAGTGCGCCAGGGCGCCCTGGGTCGCGGCTTCGGCTTCATGGATGCGCGCACGCGAGCCGTTGGATGGCACCGTCCAGCTCAACAAGGGGCCGAAACCCCAGCGGTTGGTGGCCGGTTTGCCGAGGTTGTCGATAATGCCCACGGTGCCAATGGAGGCGCCGATGCTGATATCCGGGTACAGCTCGCCGGTGGCCACGCCAATGCCCGCCGTCGCCGCCGCCAACCGGCGTTCGGCCTGGCGCACGTCGGGGCGGCGCTTGAGCAGGGTTGCGCCGTCGCCCACCGGTAGCAGTTGGGCAATCTGCGGCAACTGGGCGCAATCGCGGGTGCCAGTAGGCAATTGGTCCAGGGGCTTGGCCAGGAGCATCGACAGGCGGAACAACCCCGCCTGGCGCGCCGCCTCAAAGCGCGGCAGTTCGGCGCGCAGAGACTTGAATTGGGTTTGCGAGCGGGTGACCTGGGTTTCATCGCCCCGCCCGGCATCGCGCAGGCGCTGGGTCAGGCGCGTGCTCTGGGCTTGCAGGTCGAGGGACTGTTGGGCGATGTGCAGCTCTTCGTTGGCCGCGCACACCTGTGTGTAGGAGCGCACCACGTCCGCCACCAGGGTGATGCGCGCGGTATCGACGGCAGCCTGGGTCGCGTCGGCATTGGCCTGGGCGCCTTCGATGCCGCGCTGCAGGGTGCCGAACAGGTCGAACTGATAGGAGGTGGTGATGCCGATATCACCGACATTCGCCACCGGCACTTTATTGGCCTGCAAAAAGGCCTCGCCGGACTCCTGCAAACGCTGGGCGCCAAGCTTGACCCCACCGCTCCAGCCGCCCGCCGATTGCGCTTCCTGCACCTGGAAACGCGCCCGTTGCAGGTTGGCTGCCGCCACGCGCAGGTCGGTGTTGGAGGCCATGGCCTGGCGCACCAGTTCATCCAGGCGCGGGTCCTGGTATAGCTTCCACCAGTCGGCGGGCACCGGGGCCGAGACCACATGACTGCCCTGCCCGGCCAATTGGCCTTGCAGGTCGCCACGGTTGATCGCCGCTTGGTCCGGCAACTGGTAATCCGGGCCTACCACCTGGCAGGCCGACAGCAGCAGCCCCAGCCCCAGCCCTGCGGTCGCCAGCAGTTGCTTCATGGCTGGTCTCCGGCCTTGGGCTGGTCATCGATGATCGAGACGGTGGCCGTGCGCCCGGCGATCATGCGGAAATCCGCCGGCACATCATCAAAGGCAATACGCACCGGAATCCGCTGGGCCAGGCGCACCCAACTGAACGCCGGGTTGACGTTGGGCAGCAGGTTGGAGCCGCTGGTGCGGTCGCGGTCTTCGATGCCGGCGACGATGCTCTGCACATGCCCGCGCAAGCGCGCGTTGTCGCCAATCACGCGGATATCCACGCGTTGGCCGACATGGATGCCGTCCAGCTTGGTCTCTTCAAAGTAGCCGTCGATGTGGAAGGAGTTGCTGTCCACCACCGACAACACCGGGCGCCCGGCGGTCACGAACTCCTGGGCCCGAGGCGCACGGTCGTTGACGTAGCCGTCTACCGGGCTGCGGATCACCGAGCGGTCGAGGTTGAGCTGGGCGCTGTCCACCGTTACCTGCGCTTCGGCCAGGGCCGACTGGGCGCGGGCCACGCGGGACTGGCTTTCTTCCAGTTGCTCGCTGGCCACCAGGTTGCCCAGGCCACGGTTGCGCTTGGCTTCGCGCTGGGCCTGGGCCAGGGTTTCCTGGCGGTCGGCCACGGCCGCCTGGGCCTGGCGCAGGGCGAGCTTGAAGCGGTCCTGGTCCACCGAAAACAGCACCTGGCCACGGGTTACCAACTGGTTGTCGCGCACGTCCACTTGCTGGATCAGCCCGGACACGTCCGGGGCGATCTGCACGATGTCGGCGCGGATATGCCCGTCGCGGGTCCAGGGCGCGAACATGTAGTACATCACCATGCGCCAGACCACGACGCAGGCGAAGGTCACTACCAGTAATGTCAGGACCACACGGCCAATCGTCAAAAAAGGTTTTTTCATGTCATCAGGTATCGACTGAGTGAGTCCACAGCGCCCAGCAACAGCGCGTAGAGAGCCACATTGAATAATGCCCGGTGCCAGACCAGGCGATAGAAGTGGACGCGGTTCAACAGCCCGTGCACCACCAGGTAAAAGCCATACGTAATGCCCATCAGCACCAGCAGCGTGGGCAGGAATACCCCGCTGATATCCAGGTCACCGATCATAGAGGCGCTCCATCGGGTAACGGCGCGTCCATCTCGCCTGTGCTGACAAACTCCACACCCGGCAACAACGCCAGGCGCAGGCCGCTGAGGGCATGCAGCAGGTGCAGGCGGGTTTCGCCCTCGCCTTGCAGGCCCTGGCCATTGAGGGCGCGGCGGGTGCGGTCCAGGGTCATCAGCAGACCGCTGGGAGCCGGCAGGCGTTCACCGGCCTTCAGGCACGCCTTGAAGTACTCGCCAACCTCGGCCACCACCTGGTCGAGCAACACCCGTGGCACGCCGAGGATGCGGGGTGCGTAGGCCAGCAGGTCGAGCAGGTTCAGCGCCACGCGCAGCTCGCGCAGGGCGACGCCGGTGTCCTGGCCGGTCATGGCCAGGCGCGGCAGGTGCTGCATCAGGCGGTCGAGCATTTGCACGCCCAGGCGCCGGTGCTCGGCGAGGGTCGCCGGCTGCGTGAGCCCGACGATATCGCGCCAGCTGAAACGGGTCAGGCGCTTGGCCGCCAGTTCGGCGCCAAAGGGCCGCGCAATCAGAGTCCAGACAAAGGCAAACAGCAAGCCCACGGGGCCGGCGAGGTTGGAGTTGGCGAAGCTCAGAAAATCCGCGTCATAGGCGCCCTGGATGCTGATAAAGGACGAGGTGTTGACGATGGTCAGCAGCATGCCCAGGTAGAAGCGCGGTTGCACCGTCAGGGTGCCGACCCAGATAAAGGGCACCGCGAACGCCAGCACCAGCATCGGGAAATCATGCAGGTTGGGTAGGATCAGAAACAGGTAGAGGCTGGCGAACAGCACCGACATCGCGGTCCAGAAAAAGAACCGGTAGATCTGCGGCGCCGGGTCGTCCATCGAGGCGAAGAAACTGCACGCTACCGCCGCAAGGATCACCGCGCTGCCGCCGTCGGTCCAGCCCAGCAGAATCCACAGCACCGAGGCGACGATGATCGCGCTGACCGTGGAAAACGCCGAGTAGAACATCAGGCCACGGTCAAGAAACGGCGTCAGCCGGCCCAGGCGCCAATGGCGGTAGACCGCGCGCCACGGGGCCTGGCTTTCGCTGTGGATGGCAGCTTGCAGGCTGCGGCAGTCTTGCCACAGGTCGATCCACTCGCCAAGGCGATACAGCGCGTTGGAAAACAGCAACTGATGGCGATCGTCCAGGGCCTCGGCGTCGGGTTGCAGGGCTTCGAGCTGGTCACGCAGGGCGCGCCAGCGTTCCACCGACGCCTCACTGGCGGTGCTTTGCAGCCACTCGGTGGTGGCCGCCAGCAGCGGCGCAAACATGCTGACCAACTCCGGGGTGCGGCGCTCCAGGGCATACAGCGCGTCATCCAGGGCATCCACCACCGGCAACAGATGGATCATGCGCCCGCGCAGTTCCTTGGTGTTGCGCACCGTTTGTGGCCGCGCGCCTTCGTGGGGCAGTTGGCCGATCATCAATTCCAGGGTGTTGAAGGTCGCGACCATGCCGCCGCGCAGGCTGCTGACTTCTTCGGGCTGCACATTACGCGTGAGGAAGCGCTGGCTGTAGACCGTCGCGTCGGCAAACCATTTGCGCACCGAATCATCGAACACCGGCGCCAGGCGCCGTGGCCAGAACATCGCGCCGACCACCGCCGCCACGGCGATGCCAAGGAAGATCTCTTCGGTGCGCGCCTCGGCCACATCCCACACCGCCAGGGGGTTATCCACCACCGGCAGGGCGATCAACGGCAAGGTGTAACCCGCCAGCATCAACGCGTAGCTGTTGGCGGTGCGCAAATGCAGGGACAGAAACAGCAGAATGCCAGTCCACAGTGCAATCACCACCACCAGCAGGAACGGCGTCTGCACAAACATCGGCACGAAAAACACCGCCGCCATCGCCCCCAGAAAGGTGCCGATCGCACGGTACAAGGCCTTGGAGCTGGTGGGCCCGACAAACGGGCTGGAAACGATATACACCGTGGCCATCGCCCAATACGGACGCGGCATTTGCATGAGCATGGCGATGTACAGGGCAATCATCGAGGCGGCGAAAGTGCGCACGCCGTAGAACCAATCCCGGGCCGGCGGCATGCCGGTAAAAAATCCGTTCAAGAAGCCACGACCACGGGCGGCTGGCTGGCGTCTTCGAAAGCGCGCAGTACCCGCAACGCTGCCTCCAGGTCGGCAGGGGCAATATCTGCCAGCACTTCACGGCGCAGGCGCACCAATTGTGCTTCAACGGCCTGTACCAACTCCCGGCCCCGTTCGGTCAGGCTCAAGGCCTTGGCGCGGCGGTCGTGCAGGTCTTCGGCGCGGCACACATAACCTGCGCTGCACAGTTGGTCCAGCAGGCGCACCAGGGATGGGCTTTCCATCCCCGAGGCCTGGGCCACCTTGACTTGATGCACGCCGTCGCCAAGACGGCCGATCATCAGTAAAGGCACCGCACAGGCTTCGGAAATACCGTAGCTCACCAGCGTGGTCTGGCAGATTTTGCGCCAGTGACGGGCGCCTGCGACCATGCTGCTGCTGAGGCTCATATGTAGGGTTTCGAGGGTTTGGGGCACGAGATCATTCGCATACAGTTAGTTTGCTAACTATCAATATGATCAAGGAATGGAATCTCGTCAAGTTTTGATACAAATTCACAGATAGGCGGTGGGACACCCACATACCGCGTCACCCTGTGGGAGCTGTCGAGCCTTGGCGAGGCTGCGATGGCAGTGGCACTGCGTGCATGGATGGTGGCTCACCCACCGCTATCGCAGCCTCGCTGGGGCTCGACAGCTCCCACATTCGATTGCCGTTGTCTTGCACAGTGCGTTCGCTTAAGCACGACCGCTGCGCAGCAGCACATTCAACTCATCCACCACTTCCGCCCAATCCGCATCCTCCAGGATTTCTTCGCGCAAAAACGCCTTCTGGCTCGGCGTCCAGAAAAACGCATCTTCGAGTTTCAACTCTGCCTTGAGCGGTGAATGCACGGCGACAAAACGCTCAATGCTGATGGCGTCATCGGCCAGTCCGAGCTGTTTGAACAACGACGGCAGGCTGTGAACAGGCGATTCCATGACAACTCCAAGACGAGGTAATTGCCCACAGTCTAGACCGATAAAACCCACAGATTGGCGGCCATACGTGCAACATTTTGCAATGTTCACGTTATCATCTTCACCTTCCGCCCAGCGGCATCCACGGACTCCCGGAATAAGGACAATTCATGCGCATCGGTCTTCTGTCATCCCTGACCCTGGCACTGTGTGCCGGCGTATCCCTGCAGGCCCAGGCCAGTGGCGACGACTCGTGCTACCCCGACTGGCGCGTGTCCCAGGATTCGCTGACCGCTTGCAGCAACATGCCGTTCCTGAGCCCCGGCAACGACAGCCGGACCAACCTGCGCCTGTTGCTCGCGGCAAAAAAGAACGCGCCCCTGACCACCAATCCGCTGGGTGAAGATGACCTGGCCCAGGGCTTCGGCCCGGTGCCGTTCCCGGTGTATCGCCTGGTGCCCCGCCCGCCCGAGGGGCAGACGCCCGCAGAACAAGGCGCGCAGCTTGCGCAGTTGTTGGCCGCGCTGGGCATCCAGCACGAGGCCACGGCGGCGGCGGGCGACCAGTTTTTGTGGGGCGAAGGCAGCCGTTGCCGCAGTAACAATGTGCAGAGCGCCACCGACTTTGTGCGCCAAGTGACCAAGGCCGATGTGCCGGCGAATGAGCGTGTGCTGCTGGCCAATGCCCGCCTGAAACTGCTCGGCACCTGCGACTGGCAGGGCGAGGTGCTGCTGGAGCCGCAGTTGATCACTTCCACCCAGGGTCGCGAACTGACCACCTACCTGCTCGCCGCCTCCGACTTTTACAGCGGGCGCTTTGTGTATGCCGAGCGTGGATTTGCCGCAGTCACCCTGACCACGTTGCCGTGGCTGAAGGAAACGGCGGTGTACATGATCGCCCGCGCGTCCCTCAACCATGCCCAGGAAAATGCTTTTGACGAGTACGGCTTGCCCCAGCGCCAGGCTGTGGATAAGTCTGCGCTGGACGAAGCCGAGCACAGTTTCCTCAGCTACCTGAACACTTATCCACAGGGTAAATATTCGGCCTCCGCTCGTGGCCTGCTGCGCCGGGTGCATTGGCT
The DNA here is from genome assembly GCF_059862305.1 of Pseudomonas sp. MF09156. NCBI lineage: Bacteria > Pseudomonadati > Pseudomonadota > Gammaproteobacteria > Pseudomonadales > Pseudomonadaceae > Pseudomonas > Pseudomonas sp. MF09156. The sequence goes on along the minus strand of NZ_JCBCUR010000020.1, from coordinate 51,267 downwards.
GGCGGGCGATGCGACCAAACTGGCCGACGACTACGCCTGGCAACTGACCGAGGCCAGCGATGCCGAGCGCAATGGCTCCATCGATGAGCTGGTGGAAGAAACCGACAACAAGCTGCTGACCAGCTACGCCGAGACCATCCGCAACCCCTTGTTGCTGGCGATCAACGACCTGATGTGGATGCGCGCCAACAACCCGCCCAAGCTGACCCGCGCCACCCTCGACGGACAAAAGGCCGCGTTTGCCAACGAGCCTGCGCTGTACGACTACTTGCAGGCGGCGTTCGCCCTGTATGTCGAGCACCAGCCAGACCAGGCGTTGAAGCATCTGCCACAGGAGCTGCCAGCGAGCCTGGATTACCTGGCATTCAGCCAGCAAACCCTGCGCGGCCTGGCCCTGCAAGCCAAGCAGGACTGGAAAGGCGCCGAGGCACTTTGGCTGCAACTGCTGCCACTGGCCAAGCAGCCCTTGCAGCGCGATCAAGTGGAGCTGGCCCTGGCGATGAACTACGAACGCAGCGGCCAATTGGCCAAGGTGTTCGCTGCCGACTCGCCGATCCAGACCCAGCAAGTGCGCTATATCCTGTTGCGCAGCGTGGCCGGGCCCGAGTTGCTGCGCCAGCAGATCAGCCAGGCCAGCGACCCGCTGGAGCGCAGTACCGCGCAATTTGTGTTGCTCTACAAAGACCTGCTGCGGGGCCAGTTCGCGACCTTTGCCGAGGACTTGCAACAACTGCCGGCCGCCCCTGCCGCAGACAAGCTCGGCACCAGCCTGGGCTATGTGTACGACGGTGGCCAGGCACTGACCCTGTTCCGCTGGAGCGGCGACAAGGCCGCCTCCGGCTACACCTGCCCGACCATCGCGCAAACCGCCAGCACCTTGCAGGCCGACCCGAAAAACCCACACGGCCTCAACTGCCTGGGTGAGTTCATCCTGCGCAACGGCCTGGACGGCATGCCCCTGGAACAGGCCCGCTCGGCCGGCAGCCTGGGCAGCACTGCATCGGGCTTCACCGGGGAAACCTTCTCGCGGCTCGAGGGCTACCAACAAGTGATCGCCAACCCCAAGGCGCCCCGTGACGACAAGGCCTATGCACTGTTCCGGGCGATCAACTGCTATGCGCCTTCGGGCTATAACAGCTGCGGTGGCGAAGATGTGGACAAGGCCGTGCGCAAGGGCTGGTTCCGCCAGTTGAAAACCGGGTTTGCCGACACCCAGTGGGGCAAATCGCTGCAGTACTACTGGTAAGCCGGTGAAAGGCTTGTGGCTGGCGCTGCTGCTCCTGGCGAGCCCGGCCTTCGGCGCAGTCGACGCCCGCGACCATGAAGCCTTCTGGCTGTGGAGCGGCGTCGCGCCACAGCCGGTGCTCAAGCAGGCCAAGACCCTGTACATCCTCCAGGGCCAGATCAACTCGACCCGCCGCCAGCCCGAACGCGGCGTGCAGTTCATCGCCCAGGGCATGAGCGTGCCGCGCCTCCGTCAGGGCGAAGTGTGGATCGTCTACCGCGCCCATACCTTGCGCTGGCCAGAGCCGGTCTACACAAAAATGCTCGGGCAGGTGCAACGCTGGCGCGTAGCGGGCAACCCGGTGGTCGGGATCCAGATCGACTTCGACGCCCGCACCCAATACCTGCACGAATACGCCACCTTCCTCAAAGACCTGCGCCAGCGCTTGCCGAAGGAGTTGCGCCTGAGCATCACCGGCCTGATGGACTGGAGCAGCAACGCCGACCCGGCCGCCATCGCCCAGCTTAAGGGCGTAGTGGATGAAGTGGTGGTGCAGACCTATCAGGGCCGCCATAGCATCCCCGATTACGCGGCGTACCTGCCCCGGATGATCCGACTGGGAATGCCGTTCAAGATCGGCTTGATCCAGGGCGGGGAATGGCAGGAGCCGGGGTATTTGCAGGGGAGCGAGTGGTTTCGGGGGTATGTGGTGTTTTTGCAGAATCCGCCAAGCCCTTGACACATCACGACGCCCGTGCAATACATCGTCCACAGTCCATGGACGGTGGACGGGGAGCCCCGGTTATAAATGAAAAGTCAAGATATCGTAATCCTCTTCAAGTTGATCAGCCTGAACCTCCAGGCCACGGGAGATCGGGTCAAAAAGCGCGACTTCACTCTATCCCTTGATCATGACGAGGCCATGAATCTGGTACCGATTGATTCCCAGGATTATCTAGATCGATTCCTTGACCTGCGCATGACGGGGAACATCGAAAAAATCGACCTCTCACAGGGACAGCGCTGGGAGGGATGGGAAGACATTGAGGAAGACTCGACCCCACCGAATATGGAGAGCTACTCCGTCCGAGCACTCGCAGCCTCACTGGCACTGAGTAAAAGTGAGGTCTCCAACTCGCTGAATCGTTGCCGTGACATTGGCCTTATTCATACGGACCGCCTGAGCGGTCTGCCGATTGTCAGGGCCCAGGCGCTTCTGGACTTCGTGAGATATGGTCTGCGCTATGTGTTTCCGGCCAAGCCAGGCCCAATCGTGCGAGGTATCCCCACAGCATTTGCCGCGCCGATCATGGCCGGTAAAGTCCTGACGGGCGGCGACCTCATTCCCGTGTGGCCAGACGCTTATGGAAAGAACAAAGGCCAGGAAATCATCCCTTTGTACAAAACGGTTCCTGGAGCCGTGAAAAAAGACGAACTGCTTTATCACTTTCTGGCTCTCGTAGACGCCATTCGCATTGGAGGCCCACGAGAAACCAAGGTCGCAGATGCCATGCTGCGGGAGTGGATCCTGTGAACTCAACCAAAGCAATGATGCTGCTGATGCTTGAAGAGGTCGCCCAAGCCCTGGGCGAGGAACTGAGGGACCAGGTGGCCTTTGTCGGGGGCTGCACGACCGTCCTGCTGATCACCGACGAATACACTCAAGAATCGATTCGCGGCACCGACGATGTGGATCTGGTCATTCATCTGAGCAGTACTGCCCAGTGGTATCGACTGGAGGAACAACTCAAATCCAAAGGCTTCAAGAACACCGGCCAGGACACGGTCACCTGTCGCTTGCGGTTAGGCGCCCTGAAAGTCGACTTCATGCCGACTGACGAAAAGGTACTGGGCTTTTCCAATGCCTGGTTCGTGGGAGGCCTGGCGAATGCCATCCGTCACCAACTCCCAAATGGCACTTGGATCAAGGTGTTTGCAGCCCCCTGGTTTCTTGCGGCGAAGCTGCAGGCTTATCAGGGCCGGGGTCTTGGCGATGTGCTGATGTCCAACGATATTGAAGACATCGTTGCCCTGCTGGATGGCCGGGAAGAGCTGCTTGAGGAAACAAACCAGGCACCTGCTGCATTGCGACGTTTCGTCAGCGAACAACTCGGCGCATTGCTGAGCCTCGCCGCCTTCCATGATGTCATCCAGAGCACTGCCCAAAACGCTGAGCGCGAGTCGCTGATTCACGAGCGCATCAAGCAACTGATTGCGGATGGGATATACGCTTGATCCTACATTCGAGCGCCACCCGACAAGGAGCCGGAAGAACAGAAAACCGCGATATCACAGGCTCTGCGGACAACGGCGGCATGTACCTCTACGTGATCGCAGACGGCACCTCCAGGCCCGACAGTGAAAAGCTGGCAACCGCTCTGACTGACGGCCTGTTGAAGTGTTTTTCCAACGCAGGGCCGGCAAGCATTTCTTGCCTCGACGCGGCCCTTGAATTGACGCTGTCCTCGCTCAGCGCAATACGTTCAACATTCTGCCCTGACTACCCCTTTGCATCAGCCAGTTACCTCGCATTACTGGTGCTTGGCGATACTGCTACTTCAATACATGCAGGGGACTGCTGCCTGGGATTGCTCGATAAAGAAAAAAACCTGAAATGGCTGACAGCTCCCCACTGCGGCCCCAATTGGAAGGGCAGCCTGAGCCACGCAGTCATCGCCAACAACCCGGCCCGCAAAACGCTGCTCAACTGCATGAGCCACCGCAGGCCACATGAACCACAGGTTCAATTCTTGGACGTTGTGCCTGACACAAGATGGATTTTGGCCACCGATGGTTTTTGGGCCGAACTCTCCACCGAAGACCAGCTCAAGGCGATAGAAGAGTCCAGTCTTGAAGGCTACCCAGGTGAGGACGACTGCACCTTCATGCTGTTGATGCCTTAGAAGCGGCGCGTCCTGCTTGACACGCCGCTATCGCCGGCAAGCCGGTTCCTGCGTCTTACCAGTCGTAAGTCAGGCTCGACACCACCGTACGCCCTTCGCCGTAGTAGCAATCCAGGTCGCTGGTGCACTGCGATACGTAGGTCTTGTTGGCAAGGTTCTGCACGTTCATCGCCAGCTTCACGCCTTTGAGTTTCAGGGGCGAGGCGCCCAGGTCGTAGCTCAGGCTGGCATCGTAGACGGTGTAGGACGGCACGGTGAACGCGCCGGCAAAGTAGTCACCCATGCTGCTGCGCGAGTAGCGGGCGCCCAGGCCTGCGCCGAGGCCGGCCAGGGGGGTGTCGCCGATCACGGTGTAGTTGACCCACAGCGCCGCCGTCAGGGGTGAGATACCGGCCGGGTGGCGGCCTTCGCGACCTTCGTTGTCCTTGGTGTACTTGATGTCGTTGCGCGCCGCCGAAGCGACCACATCCCAGGAATCGTTCAACACGGCCTTGGCTTCGAACTCGACGCCGCGCGAACGCATGGCGCCGCTCTGGCTGCTGACGTTGCTCGGCGGATTGGCCGTCAGGATGTTTTCCTGGTCCAGTTGATAGACCGAGACCTGCACAAAACTTTCCTGGCCCGGGGGCTGGTACTTCACGCCGACTTCGTACTGGTTGCCGGTGGACGGGTCGAAGGGTTTCTGGTTGGCATCGGTGCCGGACAGCGGCAGGAAGGACTCCGAGTAGCTGATAAACGGCGCCAGGCCGTTATCGAACAGGTACACCAGGCCCGCGCGGCCGGTGAAGGCCTGGTCCTTGCTGCTGGTGCGGTCGTCGCTCAGCGGCGCCTTGTTGACCACATTGGCCCAGTCATAGCGCCCACCCAGCACCAGTGCCCATTTGTCCCACTTGATCTGGTCCTGCACGTACAGGCCGGTCTGGGTGATGGTGTTGTCCCAGCGATAGGGCTGGCCGAAGTTCAGCGGCTGGCCATACACCGGGTTGAACAGATCGATGATCGGCGGGTTGCGGTCATAAAGGCCGAGGAACCTGGAGTTGGAGTGGTAGTAATCCAGGCCCACGATCAGGGTGTGGGAGAACTCGCCAGTGGTGAATTCGGCCTGGGCGATGTTATCCACGCCAATCACTTTGTTGTTCTGCCTCCAGTCCACGCCGAAACGTTGCAGGTAGCGTTGATCCATCGCGCCAGTGGCCGGGTTGGCGACAAAACGGTAGCCGTGCAACGGCGCCCTGTAGCGGTCGTCCACTTCGGCATAGCGTGCGTTTTGCTTGAGGGTCCAGGTGTCGTTCAGCCGATGGGACAACTCGTAGCCGAAGGCGAATTGTTCGCGGTTGTACTTGTTGACGCCCGGCTCGCCGATAAACACATCGCGGTCGATCTTGCCGTTGGGGTTGCGCCATATCGTGCCGGACGCCGGCAGGCCCTGGGCCTCGGGCACGCCCTTGTCTTTCTGGTACTGGGCGAACAGGGTCAGGCTGGTGTCGTCGTTGGGCCGCCAGGTCAGGCTCGGCGCAATGAATTGGCGGCGGTTTTCGAAGTAGTCGATCTCGCCCTGCTCGTCCTTGAGGCGCCCGGTGAGGCGATAGAAGAATTGCCCTTGATCATCCAGCGGGCCGCTAAGGTCAATGGCCGCGCTTTTGTGCTCGTAGGTGCCGGCTTCGAGCACCACCTGGCGCACCGGGGTCTCGCTGGGGCGCTTGCTGACCATATTGACGATGCCGCCCGGCTGGTTGTGCCCGTACAGCACCGATGCCGGGCCCTTGAGCACTTCGATGCGCTCCAGGGAATAGGGCTCGATCTGCAACGCACCGCCGGTACTGCCGCCGCCGTAAGGCAGGTGCAGGCCGTCGAGGTACAAGGGGGTGGGCGAGAAGCCACGGGATGTCGGCTCGTCGAACAGCTTGACCCGGTCGGAGAACCCCCCGGCGCTCATGCCGGGGGTGTACAGCAGCGCCTGGGTCACGCTTTGCGCGCCGCGCGCCTTGATTTCGGCAGCGGTGATCACGTTGATGGTCTGGGGGATTTCCACCAGCGCGGCATCGGTCTTGCTGCCCGTGGCGCTGCGGGTGGCGACGATGCCGTCGACCGGGCCCCAGGCGTTTTCCTGGGCCTGCTGGGCGCTGATCTGGGTTGCGCCCAACTGCACCGAACCGTCCCCCGACAGCGCCTGCACCGACCAGCCGCCGCCCGACTGCAGCGCCACCAGGCCGCTGCCGGCCAACAAGCGTTCCAACCCCGGGCCCGTGGCATAGCGACCCTGCAAGCCAGGGCTGCGCTTGCCGGCAGTCAGTGATGCATCCACCGAGAGCAAAATCCCCGAAGCGCTGGCGAAACGGTTCAACGCCTGGTCCAGGCTGCCAGCAGGGATGTTGTATTGGCGCAAGGCTTCGCCAGCGCTCTCCTGGGCCTGGACCAGGGTCGGGACGAGCGGCACAGTCGCCAGCACACTGACAAATAGGCCACGGCGCAGGGCGCGGGCCAGGGGTTGGATTGGGTGGTGCGGCATTGCAGGACTCCCCGTGAGAACGCTTCTTGATTGGCTTTCAAGAGGTATCCCGGACGGGATTGAAAAACCGACAAAAGAAAATCAAAAAAAATGCGGCCACAGATTTTCCAAACTGAAACACCATCAATGTGGGAGCTGGCTTGCCTGCGATAGCGGTGGGTCAGTTGGCCCATCTGTCACTGATACACCGCTATCGCAGGCAAGCCAGCTCCTACAGTTGATCGAGTCAGACCCTGGGTTTGATGGTGACCCAGTAACGCGTCACCGCATGCACCCGTACCGGCAATGAGCGCTCAAGGGCGGTGAGGATCGCATCGGTGTCATTGAGCGGAAACACACCGGTCAGCAACAGCCCGGACACGGCCTCGTCACAGCGCAACACCCCCGGCCGATAACGGCTCAGTTCAGCCACAAAACGCCCCAGCGGCTGGCGCTCGGCAATCAGGCGGTGCTGGGCCCAACTGCTGGCGTTGGCATCCAGCGCAGTCACTGCCGAGGTCTGCGTTGCACTGAACCACAGGCTGTCACCCGCGTTCATCAGCACCGGCAAACCCTCTACCGGGCGCACCTGCAGGCGTCCTTCATACAGGTCGACGCGGCTGCCGTCGTCCAGTTCGCGCACGGCAAAGCGGGTGCCCAGGGCCTGGATATCGCCCGCAGCGGTTTCGACGATCAGCGGGCGGGACGGGTCGTGGCCGCTGGTCAGCAGGATCTCGCCACGAATCAGGCGGATGCGCCGCTCAGTGGCACTGAAGCGCAGGTCGATGGCACTGTCGCTGTTGAGGTCCAGGTGGGTGCCGTCGCTCAAGGTCAGGTGGCGAATTTCGCCCGTGGCGGTGCGGTGCTCGGCAAACGCCGCCCGCCACGGCTGGCTGCCCTGCACCAGGTAGCCGCTGCCACCGGCTACCAGCAACAGCCCGAGCAGTTTCAACGCAGCCCGACGCTGTGGGTCCGGCGCGTCGCGCAACACCGCGCGGGCGCTGTCTGCGGGTACGCCGCCCAAGGTCTGCTGCAACTGCTGCAACCGCTGCCAGGCGCGACGATGCTCCGGGTCAGCGGCCTGCCAATGGGCAAAGGCCTGGCGCTGGGCCCCGTCGAATTCGCCGCCCCATTGCAGCATCAACCATTCGCTGGCCTGTTCGACCACGGCCTGGGCAATCGGCGCGTCATGGCGGGCTCTCATTCTTCGTAAGCCACCTGGTAGCAGGCGATGATCGCGCGGGTCATGTACTTCTGCACCGAGCTGATCGTTACCCCCAGGCGCTCGGCGATCTGCGCGTACGTCAGGCCTTCGAACTGCGATAACAGGAACGCCCGGCGCACGTTCTCGGGCATGCGGTCGAGCATGGCATCGATCTGCATCAGGGTTTCGAGGATCAATGCGCGGGTTTCCAGGGACGGCGACTCGGGCTCCGGCAGGTGGGCAATGCTTTGCAGATAGGCGCGCTCGATGCGCAGGCGCCGCCATTGATCGATCACCAGGTTGCGCGCGATCTGCGTCAGGTAGCTGCGGCTCTCCTTGGCCCCGGGAAAACGCCCCGACACCAGCAGGCGCAGGAAGGTGTCCTGCGCCACGTCGGCGGCGTGCTCACGGTCGCCCAGGCGCTTGCGCAGCCAGCCTTGCAGCCAGCCATGATGGTCGCGGTACAGGAGATGAAGCTGTTGCTGGCCGTCAGTCGCGGTGTCCATGAATCGCCCGGATACACTATTGAGAGCAATTATCATTACAGCTTGTATCGCGACTGGCAAAAAACTTTATCAGTTACCGCCCGGCGGTCTGCAACGGATACACCGACTCCCAGCCCCCGCCCAATGCCTTGTACAAGCCGACCATGGCCAGGGACACGCCGGTGGAGCTTTCCACCCATTGCTCCTGGGTCGCCAGCAAGGCGCTCTGCACCGTGAGCACGTTGACGAAATCCACCACCCCTTCGACGTACTGGTGCTGGGCGGTGTCCAGGGCAATCTGGTTCTGGCGCACGGCTTCGGCGAGGCTGTCGCGGCGCAGTTGGCTGGCGTTGTAGCGGGTCAACTGGTCGTCGATTTCATGCCAGGCGCGCAACACGGTCTGCTGGTACGCCAGGGCCGCTTCCTGCTGCTGGGCTTCGCGCAGATCGAGCATGCCTTGCAGGCGGCCGCCGTTGAACAGCGGCAGGCTCAGCGATGGGCCGAAAGCAAAGGTGCGTGAGCCCCAGGAGCCCAGATCCGACAATTGCATGGCCTGGGAACCGAGGCTGCCCGACAGGGTGATCCGTGGGTAGAAGTCGCCCTTGGCCACGCCGATGCTCGCGGTCGCCGCATGCAGGCGCGCCTCGGCCTGGCGGATATCCGGGCGGCGCTGTGCCAGTTGCGACGGCAGGCCAATCGCAACCTGGCGCTGGGTCTGGGGCACCGCCGCGTCCGGCGACAGTTGTGCATGCAAGGCTTGCGGGGCCTGGCCCATCAGCAGGCTCAGGGCGTTGATCAACTGGTCCTGGCGCTGCTGCAAATCCGGCAGGCGCGCTTCGATGGCGGCCACTTGCGCCGCAGCTTCAGCGACATCCAGGTGGGTGGCCACGCCATCGGCCAAGCGCAGTTGCGAGAGCTTCAGGCTGCGCCGTGCGACGTCGAGGTTTTGCTCGGTGACCGCACGGGTACTTTGCACGCCGCGTAGCTGGATGTAGTCCTGGGCAGTCTCGGCCAAGACCGACAGCAGCACACTGCGGCGGTCGTTTTCGGCCACTTGCAGGGTGGCGTCGGCGGCTTCGGTTTCGCGCCGTACCCGGCCCCAGAAGTCCAGTTCCCAGGAGGCCGCAAAGCCCGCGTCCCACAGGTTGAAGGCCGAACGGCCGTTATTGCCGGAGGGATCGCTCAGGCCGTTGGCGCTATTGCGTTTGCGCCCATAGTTGCCGTCGGCGCTGACCTGCGGGTAGCGCTCGGCAGTCGTCACCTGGCGCACCGCGCGGCTCTGTTGCAGGCGGCTGCTGGCCAGTTTCAGGTCGAGGTTGTCACTCAGTGCCCGGCGCACCAGGGCCGACAGTTGCGGGTCGTGGAACACGTCCCACCACTGCTCTTCCAATGGGTCGCTGACCGCACGGCTGGCGGCCTGGCGCCCCTGGGGCTCGGTCCAGTGCGCCGCTGGCTGCGCGTCGGGGCGCTTAAAATCCGGGCCGACGGTGCAAGCGCCCAGGCTGATCAGGCTGAGAGTAAGCAGCGCGAGTTTTCTCATTGCTGCGCCACCTCACGTTGCTGCGCACTGGGCTGTGTGTTGACGCTGGCCTCCACCGACATCCCGACCCGCAGGCGATGAACCTGCGCCTGGCCCGGCTCCAGGATGATTTTCACCGGGATGCGCTGCACCACCTTGGTGAAATTGCCGGTGGCGTTGTCGGGCTTGACCGAAGCGAAGGTCACGCCCGTGGCCGGTGCCAGGCTTTCCAGGTGGCCGTTGAGGACTTCACCGTCAAGGCTGTCGACCCGCACTTCAACCGCCTGGCCGGCGTGCATGTGGGACAGTTGGTTTTCCTGGAAATTGGCCACCACATACGCGTCGGCCAACGGCACCACGGCGAGGATCTTGCTACCCGGGGTGACAAAGGCACCGACCCGCACCGCCCGCTCGCCGACCATGCCATCCACCGGCGCGACAATGCGCGTGTACGACAGTTGATAGCTGGCCATTTCCAGCGCGGCCTGGGCACGCTTCAAGCCACCTTCGGCGGCATCGCGCTGGGCGCTGAGGATTTCCACCTGCTTGCGTTCGGCGGCCAATACCGCCGTAGCGTTGGCCAGGCGCGCGGTGGCCTGGTCGATACGGGTCCTGGCTTGCTGGGCGTTCTGCACGGTACCTGCGCCAACTCCGGCAAGGTGGTTGTAGCGGTTCAATTCGTGCTCGGCAAAGGCCACTTCGGCGCGGTCGGCGGCCACCGTGGCCTGGGCCTGGGCGATCACCGAGCTTTGCCGCTCAAGGGTGGCCACTGCGTTTTTCAGCTGGGCCTGAGCCATCAGGGTTTCGGCGTCGGCGGCCTGGGCGGCGGCGCGCAAGTCGCGGTCATCGATCAGCGCCAGCAACTGCCCGGCCTTGACCTGCTGGTTGTCCTCCACCAACACCTCTTTGATAAACCCGGCGACCCGTGGTGCCACCAAGGTGTAGTCGGCGGCGACGAAGGCGTCGTTGGTGGTCTGGCGCTTGCTGCCAAACACACCCGGCGCCAGCAGGTACACCAGCGCGCCCACGGCGAATACGCTGATAACAGTCACGGCAATCTGGTCTTTGCGTTTCATAAAAATCCTTTGTTTCAGTCAACAATCAAGCGGGTGCGCGCGGCGGGAAAATCCGCGTCGGCATCCAGAAAATCAGGAGGATCAACGCCACCGCGACACCGGCCATGACGTAATAAAGATCCGCAGAAGTCAGCACCACGGCCTGCTGGTGCAGGCGGTGGGCAAGGCCCGCGGCATCGCTGTCAGCCAGGGGTGAGTTACCCAGGGCGTCCACCAGCATGGTCGAGTGGAAATGCAGGCGGTGGGTGGTCAGCACCTCGATCACCCCGGTGGCGACCACCGCCGCCAGGCCCTTGACCGTGTTGAACCAGGCCGAGGCAAACGGCCCGTCGGTGGGCACGATGCTGCCGGTGGACAGCATCAACAGCGGCAACACCGCCATCGGCTGCCCGAAGATTTGCAGCAGTTGCAGCACGTAGAACTCATCCCGGATCCACGCCGAGGTCAGTTGCGCGCCGCCAAGGCAGGACAAGGTCAGCATGCCCAGGCCAATCCCCAGCACCCAGCGGCAATCCACCCAGCGCAAGTTGCACAGGGCGGCCACCAGGGGCAGCGCGAGCAACTGCGGCAGCGCCATGATAAGCATCACCGGCGCGGTTTGCAGCGGCCGGTAACCCTGCACCTGCGCCAGGTAGCTGGACGGCAGGATGATCACCGCCTGCAACACCACCAGCACCCCGGCCAACACGATCAGGGCGAAGGCCAGGTTGCGCAGGCCGAGCATCTGCAACTTGAAGAACGGCATCGGGTGTGACCATTCATTGAGCATGAACAGCACCAGCAACAGCACCCCGCCAATCAGCAGCGTGGTGATCAGCGGCGACTCGAACCAGTCCAGGCGGTTGCCCTGCAAAATGCCGATCACCAGCATGCAGATCGCCGGGAAGCCCAGCAGCAGGCCGCGCCAGTTGAACTGCTTGAGGCGCTCCAGGCGCAGCGGGTCCTGGGGCAAGCCGTAGGCCACGGCGGCCATGGCCAGCAGGCACGGTGCGACGATCTGCCAGAACGCCCACTGCCAGCCGACGTATTCGGTCCAGAGTGCCGCCAACGGTGTGCCGAGGCTGGGGCCGAAAGTGGCGGTCAGGGCATAGCCGGCCAGGCCGTAGAGCTTGACGTGGGCCGGCAAGAAACGCAGGGCCACGGTCATCAGCATCGGCGGCAAGGCTCCACCGGCCAAGCCTTGCAGGGTGCGCAGTACCAGCAGGCTTTCATAGTTCGGCGCCAGCGGGCAAAGCACCCCCAGCAGGGTAAACAGGCCGATGGCCCACAGGGTGAAGCGGCGCAGCGAAAACGTCACCGAACACCACGGCGCAAAGGCCATGGCCGAGACGGAAGTGGCGGTGTAGGCAGCAACCAGCCAGGTACCTTCGTCAAACCCGATGTACAGCGCACCGCGGATATCGGCGAGGGCGACCTTGGTCACCATTTCGTTCAGGCCCGAGACCAGTACCGCCAGCAGCACGCCGACCAGGCCGATGATGATCCGTGGGCCGAACACAGGGGGGCTGACGGCGGCGGGTTTGGCGGCGGCCAAGGGCGCGGGGGCAGCGAGGGAAGTCATGAAGGTACAACTCGGCAATAGAATACCCGAGCAGTTTAATAAGGCTTAGACATGACGAAAACTGACTTGTGGGAAGGTTATAACTGCATCAGACGCAATGATTGAATGTAGGAGCTGGCTTGCCTGCGATAGCGGTGTGTCAGTTACAGATGCGTTAGCTGACACACCGCTATCGCAGGCAAGCCAGCTCCTACATTTGATCGGGGTCATCAGACCGGCTGGGCTTCGCGCCAGGTCGCCGCGCAGCTTTCGCGCATGGTTTCGCGCAGCCATCGGTGCGCCGGGTCTTTGTCGAAGCGCGGGTGCCAGGCCTGGGTCAGGACCAGGGTCGGCAGGGAAATCGGCAGGGTGAATGCGCGCAGTGGCAGTTTCAGGCGATTGGCGCTGTACAGCGCTTCCTTGGGCACCGGCAGGATCAGGTCGGAGTCGGGCAGCATGAACATCGCACCGTGAAACCCCGGCGCGATCATCGCCACCCGGCGCTCCAGGCCCTGGGCACTGAGGGCGGTGTCGATCGGCCCACGGGCGATACCGCGCCGGGAGATGCTGATATGGGAGTAGCTGGCAAAGCGCGCTGCGGTGATTTCTTCGTCGAACAGCGGGTGGCCTTCGCGAGCCAGGCCGACGAAGGTGGTGGAGAACAGGTTCTGCACCTTCACCTCCGGGGTGATCGGCATGGTGTTGCCGACGCGCAGGTCCAGGCGCCCTTCGCGCAAGGCTTCATCGTCACTGTCGCCTTCCGGCACAAAACGCAGCTCGCAGTGGGGCGCCACCCGTTCCATGGCATCGAACAAACGACCGCCATACACGCCGACAAAAAAGTCATTGGCACGCACGCTGAACCGCCGGCGCAAAGTGCTCAGGTCGACCTCGTCCGCCGAGCGGAACAGCAACGCCGCCTGCTCCACCACGTTGCGCACCTGGCCTTGCAACTCCAGGGCCTTGGGCGTGGGCACCAGGCCGCGCCCGGCGCGCACCAGGATCGGATCGCCGACAGCCTCGCGGATGCGCGTCAGGGTGCGGCTCATCGCCGCCGGGCTGAGGTTCATCCGCCGTGCGGCGCCCACCACACTGCCCTCGTCGAGCAAGGCGTCGAGGGCCACCAGCAGGTTCATGTCCGGTAATTGCATGCCAAGCACTCGTGATGAATGTGGAGTACAGCGCACGCAATCGTAGCAGGCTTTATCGGTACTGTTTCAGGCTATGCGGCAGGTAATCGGCGTAGGTGGCGGTGGGATTGGCCTGACACTGGCGGACGATTTCCGGCAATAAGTTTTCCAGCTGATCGGCCAGGACCAGGCCGTCGGCATAGGTAGTTTTGCCACTGAACGCCGGCAGCATCACCGCAACGCGGGTGATGGCGAAGCTCTTCATGGCACTCAAAGGGCGGGTGGGATGCTCGCGGCGGAACTGGCTGACCTCCTCGCTCAAGTCACGGCAGGATTGAAACTTGACCTCGGTAAAGTTCAGTTGCACCCCTTCACGGCTGATGGGCTCGGGCGAAAACAGCATATCGTTGCGCGCCTCGACCACCGCAGGCCGCTCGGCGCTCACTGTCCACGGCTTGAAGCGCCATTGCTTGGCCGCACCGACAGCCGCTTCGCCAAAGGCGGGCTTGGTGGCATTGAGCGCTTTTACATCGCTGACCGATCCGTCGTTGTGGATCTTGAGGCTGATCCGCGCATGCCCCTGGGTGGTTGTCAGGGTCTTGGGGTACACCGGCTTGACCGTGAACACCACTTCAGGCTCAAACCCGGCAAAAACCGCTGTCGACGCGAGTAAGGCTGCAGCCAAGACAAGAAACCGCATGTTCGTAAATCCTTTTACCGGCCAGGCCTGACGCCAGGGCGGCGTCAGGTTCGGGCGGCATTATCGGACTCATAGCGGCCAAAGAGCAATAATTCCTATTTAGCGCTGCATGCCCCAGCGCTTCACGGTGACGCGCTCGAGGGTGTCGAACACCAGGTTTTCCACGAGCAGGCCGATCAGGATCACTACCGCCAGCCCGGCGAATACCTTGTCGGTGTACAACTCGTTGCGGTTCTGGAAGATGTACCAGCCCAGGCCGCCCTTGCCGCTGGTGGCGCCGAACACCAGTTCGGCGGCGATCAGCGTGCGCCAGGCAAAGGCCCAGCCGATCTTCAGGCCGGCGAGGATCGACGGCAGCGCCGCCGGGATCAGGATAAACAGCACAAAGCGCATGCCCTTGAGGCCGTAGTTGCGCCCGGCCATGCGCAGGGTTTCCGACACCCCCATAAACCCCGAGTAGGTGTTGAGCGCCAAGGCCCACAGCACCGAGTGCACCAGCACAAAAATCAGGCTGTTCTGCCCCAGGCCAAACCACAACAGCGCCAGGGGCAGCAGGGCAATCGCCGGCAGCGGGTTGAACATCGAGGTCAGGGTGCTCAGCAGGTCGCGGCCCATCTGGGTCGAGACCGCCAGGGTGGTCAGGGCAAATGCCAGGACGATGCCGATCAGGTAGCCCTTGAGCAGCACCACCAGCGAGATGCTGACCTTGCCCAGCAACTCGCCGCTGGCAATGCCGTCGTAGAAGGCGTGGAAGGTCTGCAAGAAGCTGGGCAGCAGCAGGTCGTTGTTCTGATAGCGCGCCGCCGCTTCCCAGAGGATCGCCAGCACGATCAGGATCAGGCCCTTGCGCAGCCAGCCTTGTTGCCACAGGCGTTGGCGCAGGGGTAAGGCGCGTTCCACGGGCACGCCGGGCAGCGGTTGCAGGGTGATTTCATATTCCTGGCGCATGGGCACAGTCCTTCAATAAGCGATGCGGATGTCGGCGAAATCCAGTTCGGTTTCTGCCTCGGGCGACTCATCGAACAACAGGCGATGAATACGCCGCGCCGACGCCTGGAACGCCACACCGCCGAGGCTGTGCAGGTCGTATTGATGGCTGTGGATTTCGGCGCGCACCCGCCCTGGATGGGGCGACAGCAACAGGATGCGGTTGCCCACCACCAGCGCCTCTTCGATGGAGTGGGTGACAAACAGCAGGGTGAAGCGCACCTCTTCCCACAGCAGCAGCAACTCCTCCTGCATCTTGCGCCGGGTCAGGGCATCGAGGGCGGCGAAGGGCTCGTCCATCAGCAGGATTTTCGGCTGCATGGCCAACGCCCGGGCAATCGCCACCCGCGCCTTCATGCCACCGGACAGGGTGTGTGGATAGGCGTCGGCAAAGGCGCTCAAACCGACCTTGTCGAGGTAGTACAACGCCCGCTCCTCAGCTTCGCGGCGCTTGAGGGTCCGGGACGCCAGCAACGGGAACATCACGTTCTGCTTGACGGTTTTCCAGGGCGGCAGTTGGTCGAACTCCTGGAACACCACGATGCGATCCGGGCCCGGTTGCTCGACCTTTTGCCCCAGCAGGCGGATCTCGCCTTCGCAGGGTTTGATAAAGCCGGCCACCGCCTTGAGCAGCGTGGATTTGCCGCAGCCCGAAGGCCCCAGCAGTACAAAGCGATCAGCCGGATCGATCTCGAAGCTGACCTGGTGAGTGGCCCGCACCACCCGTTCGGGGGTGCGGTATTCCAGGCTGACTTGATCCACCGCGAGCAAGGCTTGGGCGGGACTCAGGTTGCTGGCCGTGTGGCCTTGCAAAGGCGCGTTCATCTCAGCTCCCTTGCAGCGGCTTGGCATCCTGGAAGAAGTAATCCTTCCACGACTCGGGTTTGTTCTTGATCGCGCCCACGCGGTAGAGGAATTCAGCCAGTGGGTAGGTGTTTTTCGGCGTGACGCTGAACTCAAATTGCGGGTTGTCGATGATTTTCAGCAACTCGGCCCGGTCGATCTTGGCCTTGGTCACCCGGATATAGGTGTCGGCGGCGGCGCCCTTGTCGTTCTGGGCGAACTGCGCGGCCTCGGTCAGGGCATCGATGAAGGCCTTGTAGGTTTTCGGGTTGTCGTTGCGAAACTTCTCGGTGGCGAACAACACGGTCGGCGAGTTCGGCCCCAGCAGGTCATAGGTGTTGAGCACCACATGCACGTTCGGGTTGGCCAGGGCCTGATCCTGGAACGGCGGGTTGGAGAAGTGCCCGGTCAGCTCGGTGCCGCCGGCGATCAGCGCGGCCGTGGCGTCGGGGTGCGGCACGGCGATGGTGTATTTATCCAGGCGATTGAATTCCTTGTCGCCCCATTGCTTGGCCGCAGCGTATTGCAAGAACCGCGACTGCACGGAAACCCCCACGGCCGGCACGGCAATGCGGTCTTTCTCGGTGAAGTCTGCAATGGTCTTGACCTTGGGATTGTTGCTGACCAGGTAGTACGGGAAGTTGCCCAGGGAGGCCACGGCCTTGACGTTCTGCTTGCCGTGGGTGCGGTCCCAGATGGTCAGCAGCGGGCCGACACCGGCGCCGGCAATGTCGATGGAGCCGGAAAGCAGCGCGTCATTGACCGCCGCGCCGCCGGACAACTGGGTCCAGTCGACCTTGATGTCGATACCTTCCTGCTTGCCGTATTTCTCGATCAGGTTCTGGTCGCGCACCACGTTGAGCAGCAGGTAAACGATGCCGAACTGCTCGGCAATGCGAATCTGGCCTTCGGCCTGGGCGACAGTCGGGGCAACCAGACTGCCGGCCAACAGGCTGACGCCAAGGCCCACGGTCGCGGCCAATCGTGCAAAGGGGGTTTTGCTGGACATGGTCATGCTCCGAATCAGAAGGGGGCGTCGCCCTGGATGGTGGTGCGAAACAGCTTGCGGCGCAGGTGGCTGGGGCAACCGGCGGCCAGGTGGATCAGCGAGCGGTTGTCCCAGAACACCAGGTCGTGGGGCTGCCAGCTATGGCGGTAGACGTTGTGCGGGTGGACGCTGTGGGCGTAGAGCTGGGCCAGCAGGTCGCGGCTTTCGTCTTCGGGCAGGCCGACGATACGGGTGGTGAATCCTTCACTGACGAACAGTGCCTTGCGCCCGTTTTCCGGGTGGGTGCGCACCACCGGGTGCACCACCTCGGCGACCTGGGCCAGTTGTTCGGGGGTCAGGGTTGGGCGCCAGTTGCCTTCGAATTTGGTTTCGCTGTAGCGCGCGGTGTAGGAGTGCGCGGCGCTGCGGCCCTGCACGGCTTGGCGCAGATGCTCGGGCAGTTGGTCCCAGGCTTTGTGCATGTCGGCAAACAGCGTGTCGCCGCCTTCGGACGGCAACTCCTGGGCGTGGAGCATCGAACCCAGGCTCGGCAGTTCCTTGTACGACAGGTCCGAGTGCCAGAACTTGCCAGCGTCGCCCAGGCCGACGGATTGACCGTTTTCGATGATGTTGGAGACGATGAGGATTTCCGGGTGGTTGGCCAGCAGGAACTGTTTGAGCACATGGATCTGCAACACGCCGAAACGGCGGCTGAAGGCGATCTGTTGCTCGGGGGTGATGCGCTGGTTGCGGAACACCACCACATGGTGGTCCAGATGCGCGCGGTGGATGCGGGCGAAATCCTGGTCGTTGACCGGACGCGACAGATCCAGGCCGATGATCTCGGCGCCTACGCTGCCGGGGAATGGGCGGATGTCGAAGGTTTGGGCGGTGGGCAAGGCGGCTGTGGCGGTGGACATGAGATCACTCCCTGGCAGTCAGGAGAGTGACTTTATAGATATAAGAACTGGAATTTAAATACCGTTAGAGAATAACGATATGGCCTTTTTGCGGTAGAGGCTGGGGGATGGGGTGAGGTTGAGGGCCCCTTCGCGGGCAAGCCCGCTCCCACATTCGACCGATTTCCAACATAGGAATGCGGTTGAATGTGGGAGCGGGCTTGCTCGCGAAGGGGACCGCCCAGACACTGAAGATCAACGCTCCTGCAACGACTCCGCCCGGGCCTTGATGATGGGCTTGAGCAGGTAGCTGAGGATGGTTTTCTTGCCGGTGATGATATCGACCGAGGCGACCATGCCGGGGATGATGATCAACGGCTTCTCATCGGTGCCCAGGTGGCTGCGATCGGTGCGCAAGGTGATCATGTAGTAGGTGGTTTTTTTGTCTTCGTCGGTGATGGTATCGGCACCGATGCGCTCCAGCTTGGCCTTGAGGCCGCCGTAGATGGTGTAGTCATAGGCGGTGAACTTGACCACGGCCTCTTGCCCCGGGTGCAGGAAAGCAATGTCTTGCGGGCGGATCTTGGCTTCCACCAGCAGGGTGTCGTCCAACGGCACGATTTCCACCATGTCGCTGCCCGGCTGGATCACCCCGCCGATGGTGTTGACCAGCAGTTGCTTGACGATCCCGCGCACCGGCGAGGTGACCAGGGTCCGGCTCACCCGGTCTTCGAGGGCTTTGCCGGTGGCCTGGGCCTTGTTCAAGTCGGTGCGTGCTTCGTTGAGTTCGGTCAGGGCTTCGCTGCGGTATTTACCGCGGGTCTCGTCGATCTTGCGCTGCACTTCCTTGATCGCCGAATCGGCGCGGGGGATGGCCAGGGTGGTGGCGTCCAGCTGGCCACGGGTTTCCATTTCTGCGCGCTTGAGGCGCAGCACTTCCACCGGCGACACCGCCCCCTGGGCGACCAGGGGTTCGGACATGTTGATTTCCTGGCGCTGCAACGACAGCTGGTTACGGTACTGGCCCTGCTTGGAGGTGTATTCGCGCATCTCCTGCTGGCGCTGGGTCAGTTGCTCCTGCAAGCCGCCGATTTCGTCCTTGAACTGCTGGCGCCGGCTTTCGTACAGCGACTGCTCGTTGATCGCCTGGGTGGGCGCAGCAGCCCGCACATCTTCAGGGATATTCAACGGCCGGTCTTCGACCTGGGCGTTCAAGCGTTCGATGCGCAACAGCAGGGACAGGCGCTGGGCCTCGGTTTCCCCGGCGTTGGAGACAAAACGTGTGTCGTCCAGGCGAATCAGCGGCGCGCCGGCTTCGACGATCTGCCCTTCCTTGACGTACAGCTCGGCGACGATGCCGCCTTCCAGGTTCTGGATCTTCTGCAGCTTGGAGGATGGGATGGCCTTGCCATCGCCACGCGTGACTTCGTCGACCTTGGCAAAGCCGGCCCACAGCAGCATGCACAGGAAAAACCCGATGATCCCCCAGATGGTCAGCCGCACGACGCGCGGAGCATCTTCGATCAGGGCCTTCTTGACCTCTGGCAGTGGCTGGCCGTCCAGCGAATCGGAACCAATGAAGTAACGACGGACCGCGTCCTTGAATTTACGCAACACTGATCTGCCCCTTCTTCAACGCTTCCATCACTACGGCTTTCGGGCCATCCGCGAGGATCTGCCCACGGTCGATGACCAGCAAACGGTCCACCAAAGACAGCAACGACGCCCGGTGTGTCACCAGCACCACGGTCTTGTTTGCCACAACGGCTTGCAGGCGCTGTTTGAGGCGTTCCTCACCGGTGTTGTCCATGGCGCTGGTCGGTTCGTCCAGCAGCAGGATAGGCGGGTTGAGCAACAGGGCACGCGCCAGGGCGACGTTTTGTCGCTGGCCGCCAGAAAGGTTCTGGCCCCGCTCGCCTACTTGCAGTTCGTAGCCTTGCGGATGCAGGCGGGCAAATTCGTGGACGCCCGCCAGTTCGGCGGCTTGCAGCACCACTTCGTCTTCAACGTAGCGGGCGCCGGAGACCAGGTTGTCGCGCAGGGTACCGGCCAGCAGTTGGATGTCCTGGGGCACATAGCCGACGTTGTGGCGCAGCTCGCTGACGTCGATCTGGCGAATGTCCACGCCGTCTACCAGCAAGGCGCCAGAGTCGGGCTGATAGAGCCCCACGATCAGTTTGGCCAGGGAACTCTTGCCCGAACCGCTACGCCCGATGATGCCGATCTTCTCGCCGGGCTTGATCACCAGGTTGATGTTCTTGAGCGCCATGTTCTGCTGGTTGGGGTAGGTAAAGTTCAGGCCCCGGCACTCGATGGCGCCTTGCAGGGTGCGGCGGCTCAGGGGGCGCTCTTCGAAGTTGCGCTCCTGGGGCAGCTCCATCATCTGGTCGGTGGAGACCATGGTGACTTTGGCCTGCTGGTAGCGGGTCATCAGGCCCGACAGCGACGCCAGGGGGCTGAGCGCGCGGCCACTGAGCATGTAGCAGGCAATCAGGCCGCCCATGCTGAGGTTGCCGGCGATGATCTGGTAGACCCCGAAGACAATCATGATCACACCCGCCAGTTGCTGGATCAGCAGGGTGATGTTCATCGACAGCCCGGAGAGCATTTTGACCCGCAGCTCAAGGCGGCTGAGGGTGCCAATGGTCTGTTCCCACTGGTACTGGCGCTCGCTTTCGGCGTTGTTGACCTTGACCGCGTCCAGCCCTGCCAAGGTTTCGATCAGGCTCGACTGGCGCTCGGAAGCCAGGGCCATGGTGCGTTCCATGGTGGCGACCAACGGCTTTTGCAGCAGGTAGCCGATGCCCAGGGCAATCGGGAAGGCCAGCATGGGGATCCACACCAGATGCCCGCCGAGGATGGCGATCACCATGAAGATCAGCAGGGTGAACGGCAGGTCGATCAGGCTGGTGAGGGTCAGGGACGCGAGAAAATCGCGCAGGCTCTGAAACTCGTGGATGTTCTGGGCGAAACTGCCGACCCGCGCCGGGCGGTACTTCATTGACATGCCGACGATCCGCTCGAACAGCGTGGCCGAGATGATCAGGTCGGTTTTCTTGCCGGCCAGGTCCAGGCACAGGCTACGCAGGCTCTTGAGGACCAGGTCGAAGACATAGGCGATAAAAATACCGGTGGCCAGCACCCACAGGGTGGCGGTGGCCTGGTTCGGCACCACGCGGTCGTAGACATTCATCACGAACAGCGGCGCGGCCATGGCAATCAGGTTGATCAGGAAACTGGCGGCGATGGCATCGGCGTAGAGCCAGCGCGAACGCTTGAGGGTATCGCGAAACCACGAGCGGGCCCGAGGGATCAGGGTGCCGTGGCTGACATCGAATTTGTGCTGGGGCTGGGCAAAGAACACTTTACCGATGTAGTCATCGGCCAAGGCTTGACGCTTGACGATGGTTTCACCGCCATCGCTTTCGCTGAGCAGCACCTGGGCTTCGTCTTCACCCTGCCAGCCGAGCAGCACGGCGCTGCGACCGTCCTTGAGCAACAACAACGCCGGCATGGCAATCGCGGGGATCGAATCGAGCTTGCGTTGCAGCAGGCGCCCTTGCAAACCGGCGCGGGCCGCGGCCCGGGCCAGCAAATCGGCAGTCAGTTGCTGTGCCGGCAATGGCAGACCGGTGGTCAGCATCGCCGCACTGGCGGGCTTCTGGTGCAGGGCGCAGAGAGCCAACAACCCGTCGAGTAACGGGTCGTCGTGCAATGTGCGTGGATCATGACTGAGATGGACTCGACTGACTTCTGATTCCACGCGGGCTCTCTCAACTAACAGATGGGACTATAAGGAATAGCTCAATTCATCCCAGGCAGTTGAACTTTCGGCTTCACATCGTTCTGTACGACGGAGGCCATCGGTGCGACCACTCCCTGGCTCTTGAGCAACTCGCCCATGGTCGCCTTGATTCGGTACTGAGTAAATAACTGAACGTTTTTTATCTCTTCCAGACGACGCGAAGCGGTGAACAGTTCGTTCTCGCTGTCGAGCAAGTCGAGCAGGGTCCGCTCGCCCAGGCTGAATTGCTTTTGGTACGCGCCGCGCACCTTGCTGCTGTGGTCGACGTATTGCTGGGCAATCGGCACCTGGGCATTGGCGTTGTTCATGGCGTTCCAGGCCAGGCCCAGTTCTTCGTTCAATTGACGCAGGGCGTTGTTGCGGATATCCAGAGCCTGGTTGGACTGGTAGGACTTGGATTCCAGCTCAGCCTTGTTGCTGCCACCGGCATACAGGTTAAAGCGCATGCGCAGCATGGCTTCCCAGCCATTGTTGTGGCTGGCGTCGCCGTCGATGTTGTTGTCGGCGTTGCGGCCCAACTCGGCGTCGAAGCGTGGGTAGAAGGAAGACTTGGCGGCTTCGTATTGTTTTTCGGCGGCGGCGATGTCGGATTCGGCCGAACGCAGGATCGGGCTGTTATCCAGCATCTGGCGGCGCGCTTCGTTCAGGTCTGCTGGCAGCAGCGCCATGAAGCTTGGCGGACGCTCCAACTGATCGGCTTCCTGGCCAACAGCGCTCAGGTAGTTGGTCTGGGCATCGGCCAGGTTGGTCTGCTCGGTGATCACGTTGTTGCGGGCCTGGGCCAGACGGGCTTCGGCCTGGTCCAGGTCAGCCCCGCTGCCGACGCCGCGCTGGGTGCGCAACTTGATCTGGTCGTAGATGCGCTCGTGATTGCGCAGGTTGTCTTCAGCCAGGCGCACGAACTCACGACGGGTCAGGACGTCCAGGTAAACCTGGGCTACCGTCAATGCTGTGCGCTCGGAAGTGCCAAGCAACGAGAAAGCGCGGGAGTTAACGGTGGCTTGTTGACGCCCAACTTCACTGGAGGTGGCAAAACCGTCAAAAACCATTTGCTGCAGGCGCAGGCTCGATTCACCGCGATTGAGGGTGTCCCAGTGGCCGCCACGGGCCCGGGTGGAAGAACTGTCGGTGCCTTCACGGCCGTAACCGGCGTTCAGGTCGACACGAGGCAGGTAACCGCCCTTGGCCGCACGTAACTGATAGTCGGCAGCAATACGAGCGTTGACACCTGCCTGAATCTCCGGGTGCACATCCAGCGCTTGCTGCATGGCCTGGGGCAGGGTTTGGGCTTGTACAAAACTGGCGGCGAGAACGAACGGTATTGCCTTAAGCAGGTGCAAACGCATTTAAAAATTCCCCAGGACTTCTTGTCTCAAGTCACAGCAACTTGGCGTGCTGCGTTAGAAAATGGCTACCGTAATGACCGTACGTCGGAAAGTTCAAAAGCGGAACTGGTTCACACATGTAGGACGGTTCGCCGCGTGAATATCAATGTGACATTAGCGAGGCGATTGTTTAGGATGGCGCCAATAAGGTCAATAGTTTGGCATAAAGTAAATCGCCAAAAAATATAGCCAATTATTTGACGTCACCCGTTTTATAAACTACGCACTTCCCAGGTTGATGAATCCCATAGGGTCTCAGCCACAGGAACACCCACAGAATGGATCGCCGGAGAAATCTTCAATGAGCAGTGTTGTTGCAATCGTCAAAAGCATTGTTGGCCAAGTTTTCGTCATTTCTCCGGAAGGCGCCCGTCGGGTGCTTGTTGAGGGTGATCGCCTGTTCGCCGGCGACCAGATAGACACCGGCATGTCGGGCGCCGTCAGCCTGGAGCTGGCCGATGGCCGCACCCTGGACCTGGGCCGTGATACCCAGTGGAGCGCCAACGCGCCCGACTCCAGCACCGACCTGAGCCAAGCCACCGCACAGGCCGCGCCTTCGGTTGCCGAACTGCAGCAGGCCATTGCCGCCGGCGCTGACCCGACCACCGACCTGGAAGCCACTGCCGCAGGCGCGACAGCTTCTGGCACGGGCGCTGCCGGTGGCGGCCACAGCTTTGTGATGCTCAATGAGACGGCTGGCTCGGTTGATCCGTCCATTGGTTTCCCGACGGCAGGCCTGGGGTTCGGTACCAATGCGTTGACCAACGAACTCGGCGGGCAGCCGACCGATCCCCTCACGGCAGCACCGTTGCCGTCGACCCTGTCGCTGAGCGCCACCCCGACCATCACCGAAGCCGGCGGCGTGCTGACCTACACCGCCACGGTGACCCAGCCGTCCACCAGCAACCTGACCGTCACCCTGTCCAACGGCGCGGTGATCACCATCCCGGCCGGCCAGGTGACTGGCTCCGTGAATGTGCCCCTGGCGCCCAACGACAGCCCGTACATCGATCCAGGCCAGATCAGCGTCACCGTCACCGGCACCACTGGCGGTAACAACCTGATCGTGACCGTCGACCCGACGCCGGCAGTTACCCAGATCACCGACACCATCGACACCACCACCGTGACCCTGACAGCAGGCGAAACGGTGACCGAAGGCGGTCAGATCACCTACACCGCGACGCTGACCAACCCGGCGCAGACGCCTGTCACCATTACCTTGAGCAACGGCTCGGTGATCACCATCGAGGCGGGTAAGTCCACCGGTACGGTGGTGGTCGACACGCCGGCCAACGATGTCTACACCAATGGCAGTACGGTCAGCACCACCATTACCGGGGCAACTGGTGGCAACTTCGAAAACCTGGTGCCCAACACCACACCAGCCGTCACGACGATTACCGACTCGGTCGACGACACCGGCGTAACCCTGACCGCGACCAACACGGTCACCGAAGGCGGCCAGATCACCTACACCGCGACGCTGACCAACCCGGCGCAAACCCCGGTGACCGTGACCTTGTCCAACGGTTCGGTGATCACCATCAAGGCCGGCGAGTCCGTCGGTACCGTAGTGGTCGACACCCCGGCGAACGACGTCTACGTCAACGGCAGCACCGTCACGACGACCATCACCGGCACAACCGGTGGCAACTTTGAAAACCTGGTGCCCAACACCACGCCAGCCGTCACCACCATCACCGATTCGGTCGACACCACCACGGTGACGCTGACTGCGCCTGGCGATGTCAGCGAAGGCGGCCAGATCACCTACATCGCCACGCTGTCCAATAAAGCGGACACCGACGTTACCCTGAAGCTGGACAACGGTTCGACCATCGTCATCAAGGCAGGTGAAACCGTTGGCTCCGTCACCGTCGATGCTCCGGGCGATGATGTGTTTGTCGACAAAAGCACGCAAACGGTAAAGATCGTCGAGACTAATGGCGGTAACTTCGAAAAACTGGAAGTGGCAGGCGATGGCGCGACCACCACCGTCAACGACACCATCGACAAGGTCGATGTGGTCCTGACCGCCACAACCACCGTGGGCGAAGGCGGTCAGATCGTCTACACCGCATCGCTGGTGGACAAGGCAGGTAACCCGGTCACCAACACCACCAATCCGTTGACCGTGACGCTGGACAATGGCCAGACCATCACCATTGGCGTCGGCCAATCCGCGGGCACTGCCAGCACTGTTGCGCCAAACGATGTGTATGAGGGCAACCAGACCGTCACCACCGCTATCACCAATGTGACCGGCGGCGCGCATTTCGAGAACCTGGTGCCTGGCACCACGCCGGTCAACACCACCGTGACCGACACACCCGGCACCACCGACACCACCACCGTCACCCTGACTGCGCCAGGCGAGGCCGACGAAGGTGGCAACATCACCTACACCGCGACCTTGAGCAACAAGGCCGGCAGCGACCTGACCCTGACCTTGAGCAATGGTGACGTCATCACTATCGCCAAGGGCGAGACGACCGGCCAGGTGACGTCCAAGGCACCGAGCGACGACGTATTCAAAGATGCAGGCCCGATCAACGTCACGATCAATCCGGACGTCGTGGGTGGCGGTTTCGAGAAGCTTGATATCGCACCGGGTGGGGCGACAACGCAGATCAACGACACCATCGACAAGGTCGATGTGGTGCTGACCGCGACCAAAACCGTGGGTGAAGGCGGCGAGATTGTTTACACCGCGACCTTGGTGGATAAGAACGGCGCGCCGGTGACTAACATCACCAGCCCTGTGACTGTGACTCTGGATAACAACCAGGTCATCACCATTGGCGTGAACCAGTCGAGCGGGACTGTTTCGGTTGTAGCTCCAGATGACGTGTACAAAGGCGATCAAACCGTTACTACCGGCATTAAAGAAGTCGCCGGTGGCGAGCACTTTGAAAATCTGGTTCCAGGTACCGATAAAGTCACCACCGTCGTGACTGATACCCCAGGTACCGATAACACCACGACAGTGACGCTGACGGCTCCTTCGGAAGTGAGTGAGGGTGGAAAAATCACCTACACCGCCACGCTTTCTAATAAAGCGGATACCGACGTCACCCTGACCCTCGACAACAAACAAACCATCACCATCAAGGCTGGCGAAACCGTCGGCACCGTGACGGTGGACGCTCCAGGCGATGACGTGTTCATCGACAAGAGCACCCAGACCGTCCAGATCACCGGCACTAACGGTGGCAACTTCGAGAAGCTTGTCGTTGCAGGCAACGGCGCGACTACCACCATCAACGACACCATCGACAAGGTCGATGTGGTGCTGACCGCGACCAAAACCGTGGGTGAAGGCGGCGAGATCGTCTACACCGCGACCTTGGTAGATAAGAACGGCGCGCCGGTAACCAACATCACCAGCCCTGTGACTGTGACTCTGGATAACAACCAGGTCATCACCATTGGCGTGAACCAGTCGAGCGGTACCGTTTCGGTTGTGGCTCCAGATGACGTGTACAAAGGTGATCAAACCGTTACTACCGGCATTAAAGAAGTCGCCGGTGGCGAGCACTTTGAAAATCTGGTTCCGGGCACTGATAAAGTCACCACCGTCGTGACCGACACACCGGGCACTGATAACACCACGACAGTGACCCTGACGGCTCCGTCGGAAGTGAGTGAAGGTGGAAAAATCACCTACACCGCCACCTTGAGCAACAAGGCTGACACTGACGTCACCTTGACCCTCGACAACAAGCAAACCATCACCATCAAGGCCGGTGAAACCGTCGGTACTGTGACAGTGGATGCTCCAGGCGATGACGTGTTCATCGATAAGAGCACCCAGACCGTCCAGATCACCGGGACTGACGGCGGTAACTTCGAGAAACTCGTGGTTGCAGGCGATGGCGCGACTACCACCATCAACGACACCATCGACAAGGTCGATGTGGTGCTGACCGCGACCAAAACTGTGGGTGAAGGCGGCGAGATTGTTTACACCGCGACCTTGGTGGATAAGAACGGCGCGCCGGTGACTAACATCACCAGCCCTGTGACTGTGACTCTGGATAACAACCAGGTCATCACCATTGGCGTGAACCAGTCGAGCGGGACTGTCTCGGTTGTGGCTCCAGATGACGTGTACAAAGGCGACCAGACTGTTACTACCGGCATTAAAGAAGTCGCCGGTGGCGAGCACTTTGAAAATCTGGTTCCGGGCACTGACAAGGTCACCACGACTGTTACTGATACCCCAGGTACTGATAACACCACGACAGTGACGCTGACTGCTCCGTCGGAAGTGAGTGAAGGTGGAAAAATCACCTACACCGCCACCTTGAGCAACAAGGCTGACACTGACGTCACCTTGACCCTCGACAACAAACAAACCATCACCATCAAGGCTGGCGAAACCGTCGGCACCGTGACAGTGGATGCCCCAGGCGATGACGTGTTCATCGACAAGAGCACCCAGACCGTCCAGATCACCGGCACCGATGGTGGCAACTTCGAGAAGCTTGTCGTTGCAGGCGATGGCGCGACTACCACCATCAACGACACCATCGACAAGGTCGATGTGGTGCTGACCGCGACCAAAACCGTGGGTGAAGGCGGCGAGATCGTCTACACCGCGACCTTGGTAGATAAGAACGGCGCGCCGGTGACTAACATCACCAGCCCTGTGACTGTGACTCTGGATAACAACCAGGTCATCACCATCGGTGTGAACCAGTCGAGCGGGACTGTCTCGGTTGTGGCTCCAGATGACGTGTACAAAGGCGACCAGACTGTCACTACCGGCATTAAAGAAGTCGCCGGTGGCGATCACTTTGAAAATCTGGTTCCGGGCACTGATAAAGTCACCACCGTCGTGACCGACACACCGGGCACTGATAACACCACGACAGTGACCCTGACGGCTCCGTCGGAAGTGAGTGAAGGTGGAAAAATCACCTACACCGCCACCTTGAGCAACAAGGCTGACACTGACGTCACCTTGACCCTCGACAACAAGCAAACCATCACCATCAAGGCCGGTGAAACCGTCGGTACTGTGACAGTGGATGCTCCAGGCGATGACGTGTTCATCGATAAGAGCACCCAGACCGTCCAGATCACCGGGACTGACGGCGGTAACTTCGAGAAACTCGTGGTTGCAGGCGATGGCGCGACTACCACCATCAACGACACCATCGACAAGGTCGATGTGGTGCTGACCGCAACCAAAACCGTGGGTGAAGGCGGCCAGATCGTCTACACCGCCACCCTTGTGGATAAAAACGGCGCCCCCGTCACTAACACCACTGGTCCACTGACCATCACCTTGGATAACAACCAGGTCATCACCATTGGTGTGAACCAGTCGAGCGGGACTGTCTCGGTTGTGGCTCCAGATGACGTGTACAAAGGCGATCAAACCGTTACTACCGGCATTAAAGAAGTCGCCGGTGGCGAGCACTTTGAAAATCTGGTTCCGGGGACTGACAAGGTCACCACGACTGTTACTGATACCCCAGGTACCGATAACACCACGACAGTGACCCTGACGGCTCCGTCGGAAGTGAGTGAAGGTGGAAAAATCACCTACACCGCCACCTTGAGCAACAAGGCTGACACTGACGTCACCCTGACCCTCGACAACAAACAAACCATCACCATCAAGGCCGGTGAAACTGTCGGCACTGTGACAGTGGATGCCCCAGGCGATGACGTGTTCATCGACAAGAGCACCCAGACCGTCAAGATCACCGCCACTGACGGTGGCAACTTCGAGAAGCTTGTCGTTGCAGGCGATGGCGCGACTACCACCATCAACGACACCATCGACAAGGTCGATGTGGTGCTGACTGCGACCAAAACCGTGGGTGAAGGCGGCGAGATCGTCTACACCGCGACCTTGGTGGATAAGAACGGCGCGCCGGTGACTAACATCACCAGCCCTGTGACTGTGACTCTGGATAACAACCAGGTCATCACCATTGGTGTGAACCAGTCGAGCGGGACTGTCTCGGTTGTGGCTCCAGATGACGTGTACAAAGGCGACCAAACCGTCACTACCGGCATTAAAGAAGTCGCCGGTGGCGAGCACTTTGAAAATCTGGTTCCGGGCACTGATAAAGTCACCACCGTCGTGACCGACACACCGGGCACTGATAACACCACGACTGTGACGCTGACTGCTCCGTCGGAAGTGAGTGAGGGTGGCAAGATCACCTACACCGCCACGCTTTCTAATAAAGCGGATACCGACGTCACCCTGACGCTCGATAACAAGCAAACCATCACCATCAAGGCTGGCGAAACCGTCGGCACCGTGACAGTGGACGCTCCAGGCGATGACGTGTTCATCGATAAGAGCACCCAGACCGTCCAGATCACCGGGACTGACGGCGGTAACTTCGAGAAGCTCGTGGTTGCAGGCGATGGCGCGACTACCACCATCAACGACACCATCGACAAGGTCGATGTGGTGCTGACTGCAACCAAAACTGTCGGTGAAGGCGGCCAGATCGTCTACACCGCCACCCTTGTGGATAAAAACGGCGCACCCGTCACTAACACCACAGGTCCACTGACCATCACCCTGGATAACAACCAGGTCATCACCATCGGTGTGGACAAGTCGAGCGGTACTGTTTCGGTTGTGGCTCCGGACGACGTCTACAAAGGTGATCAAACCGTTACTACCGGCATTAAAGAAGTCGCCGGTGGCGAGCACTTTGAAAATCTGGTTCCAGGTACCGATAAAGTCACCACCGTCGTGACCGACACACCGGGCACTGATAACACCACGACTGTGACGCTGACTGCTCCATCGGAAGTGAGTGAGGGTGGCAAGATCACCTACACCGCCACGCTTTCTAATAAAGCGGATACCGACGTCACCCTGACACTCGACAACAAACAAACCATCACCATCAAGGCTGGCGAAACCGTCGGCACCGTGACAGTGGATGCCCCAGGCGATGACGTGTTCATCGACAAGAGCACCCAGACCGTCCAGATCACCGGCACCGATGGTGGCAACTTCGAAAAACTCGTGGTTGCGGGCAACGGTGCAACGACGCAGATCAACGACACCATCGACAAAGTCGATGTGATCCTGACCGCGACCAAAACCGTGGGTGAAGGCGGCCAGATCGTCTACACCGCCACCCTTGTGGATAAAAACGGCGCACCGGTCACTAATACCACTGGTCCACTGACCATCACCTTGGATAACAACCAGGTCATCACCATCGGTGTGGACAAGTCGAGCGGTACCGTATCGGTTGTAGCGCCGGACGATGTGTACAAAGGCGACCAGACTGTCACTACCGGCATTAAAGAAGTCGCCGGTGGCGAGCACTTTGAAAATCTGGTTCCAGGTACCGATAAAGTCACCACCATCGTGACGGACACACCGGGCACCGATAACACCACGACAGTGACCCTGACGGCTCCGTCGGAAGTGAGTGAAGGTGGAAAAATCACCTACACCGCCACCTTGAGCAACAAGGCTGACACCGACGTCACCCTGACCCTCGACAACAAGCAAACCATCACCATCAAGGCCGGCGAAACTGTCGGCACCGTGACAGTGGATGCCCCAGGCGATGACGTGTTCATCGACAAGAGCACCCAGACCGTCCAGATCACCGGCACCGATGGTGGCAACTTCGAAAAACTCGTGGTTGCGGGCAACGGTGCAACGACGCAGATCAACGACACCATCGACAAAGTCGATGTGATCCTGACCGCGACCAAAACCGTGGGTGAAGGCGGCCAGATCGTCTACACCGCCACCCTTGTGGATAAAAACGGCGCACCGGTCACTAATACCACTGGTCCACTGACCATCACCTTGGATAACAACCAGGTCATCACCATCGGTGTGGACAAGTCGAGCGGTACCGTATCGGTTGTAGCGCCGGACGATGTGTACAAAGGCGACCAGACTGTCACTACCGGCATTAAAGAAGTCGCCGGTGGCGAGCACTTTGAAAATCTGGTTCCAGGTACCGATAAAGTCACCACCGTCGTGACGGACACACCGGGCACCGATAACACCACGACAGTGACCCTGACGGCTCCGTCGGAAGTGAGTGAAGGTGGAAAAATCACCTACACCGCCACCTTGAGCAACAAGGCTGACACCGACGTCACCCTGACCCTCGACAACAAGCAAACCATCACCATCAAGGCCGGCGAAACTGTCGGCACCGTGACAGTGGATGCCCCAGGCGATGACGTGTTCATCGACAAGAGCACCCAGACCGTCCAGATCACCGGGACTGACGGCGGTAACTTCGAGAAACTCGTGGTTGCAGGCGATGGCGCGACTACCACCATCAACGACACCATCGACAAGGTCGATGTGGTTCTGACCGCAACCAAAACCGTGGGTGAAGGCGGCCAGATCGTCTACACCGCCACCCTTGTGGATAAAAACGGCGCCCCCGTCACTAACACCACTGGTCCACTGACCATCACCTTGGATAACAACCAGGTCATCACCATCGGTGTGGACAAGTCGAGCGGTACTGTCTCGGTTGTGGCTCCGGACGACGTCTACAAAGGCGACCAAACCGTCACTACCGGCATTAAAGAAGTCACCGGTGGCGCGCACTTCGAGAACCTGGTTCCAGGTACCGATAAAGTCACCACCATCGTGACCGACACACCGGGCACTGATAACACCACCACCGTCACCCTGACCGCGCCAAGCGCCGTCAACGAAGGCGGCAAGATCACCTACACCGCCACCTTGAGCAACAAGGCTGACACTGACGTCACCTTGACCCTCGATAACAAACAAACCATCACCATCAAGGCTGGCGAAACTGTCGGCACCGTGACAGTGGATGCTCCAGGCGATGACGTGTTCATCGATAAGAGCACCCAGACCGTCCAGATCACCGGCACTGACGGTGGCAACTTCGAGAAACTCGTGGTTGCAGGCGATGGCGCGACTACCACCATCAACGACACCATCGACAAGGTCGATGTGGTGCTGACCGCGACCAAAACTGTCGGTGAAGGCGGCCAGATCGTCTACACCGCTACCCTTGTGGATAAAAACGGCGCACCCGTCACTAACACCACTGGTCCGCTGACCATCACCCTGGATAACAACCAGGTCATCACCATCGGTGTGGACAAGTCGAGCGGTACTGTTTCGGTTGTGGCTCCGGACGACGTCTACAAAGGTGATCAAACCGTTACTACCGGTATTAAAGAAGTCGCCGGTGGCGAGCACTTTGAAAATCTGGTCCCGGGGACTGACAAGGTCACCACGACTGTTACTGATACCCCAGGTACCGATAACACCACGACAGTGACGCTGACTGCTCCGTCGGAAGTGAGTGAGGGTGGCAAGATCACCTACACCGCTACGCTTTCTAATAAAGCGGATACCGACGTCACCCTGACACTCGACAACAAGCAAACCATCACCATCAAGGCTGGCGAAACCGTCGGCACCGTGACAGTGGACGCTCCAGGCGATGACGTGTTCATCGACAAGAGCACCCAAACCGTCCAGATCACCGGGACTGACGGTGGCAACTTCGAGAAGCTCGTGGTTGCAGGCGATGGCGCGACTACCACCATCAACGACACCATCGACAAGGTCGATGTGGTTCTGACCGCGACCAAAACCGTGGGTGAAGGCGGCCAGATCGTCTACACCGCCACCCTTGTGGATAAAAACGGCGCACCCGTCACTAACACCACAGGTCCACTGACCATCACCCTGGATAACAACCAGGTCATCACCATCGGTGTGGACAAGTCGAGCGGTACCGTTTCGGTTGTAGCGCCGGACGACGTCTACAAAGGCGACCAGACTGTTACTACCGGCATCAAGGAAGTCACCGGTGGCGCGCACTTCGAGAACCTGGTTCCGGGCACTGATAAAGTCACCACCATCGTGACCGACACACCGGGCACTGATAACACCACCACCGTCACCCTGACCGCGCCAAGCGCCGTCAACGAAGGCGGCAAGATCACCTACACCGCCACCTTGAGCAACAAGGCTGACACTGACGTCACCTTGACCCTCGATAACAAACAAACCATCACCATCAAAGCTGGCGAAACCGTCGGCACCGTGACAGTGGATGCTCCAGGCGATGACGTGTTCATCGACAAGAGCACCCAGACCGTCAAGATCACCGGTACCGACGGCGGCAACTTCGAAAAACTCGTGGTTGCGGGCAATGGTGCAACGACGCAGATCAACGACACCATCGACAAAGTCGATGTGATCCTGACCGCGACCAAAACTGTCGGTGAAGGCGGCCAGATCGTCTACACCGCCACCTTGGTGGATAAGAACGGTGCGCCGGTAACCAACATCACCAGCCCTGTGACTGTGACTCTGGATAACAACCAGGTCATCACCATCGGTGTGGACAAGTCGAGCGGTACCGTTTCGGTTGTAGCGCCGGACGACGTCTACAAAGGCGACCAAACCGTTACTACCGGCATCAAGGAAGTCACCGGTGGCGCGCACTTCGAGAACCTGGTTCCTGGGACTGACAAGGTCACCACGACTGTTACTGATACCCCAGGTACCGATAACACTACAACTGTGACGCTGACGGCTCCGTCGGAAGTGAGTGAGGGTGGCAAGATCACCTACACCGCTACCTTGAGCAACAAGGCTGACACCGACGTCACCTTGACCCTCGACAACAAACAAACCATCACCATCAAGGCCGGCGAAACTGTCGGCACCGTGACAGTGGACGCTCCAGGCGATGACGTGTTCATCGACAAGAGCACCCAGACCGTCCAGATCACCGGCACTGACGGCGGCAACTTCGAAAAACTCGTGGTTGCGGGCAACGGTGCAACGACGCAGATCAACGACACCATCGACAAGGTCGATGTGGTGCTGACCGCGACCAAAACTGTCGGTGAAGGCGGCCAGATCGTCTACACCGCCACCTTGGTGGATAAGAACGGTGCGCCGGTAACCAACATCACCAGCCCTGTGACTGTGACTCTGGATAACAACCAGGTCATCACCATCGGTGTGGACAAGTCGAGCGGTACTGTTTCGGTTGTAGCGCCGGACGACGTCTACAAAGGCGACCAAACCGTTACTACCGGCATCAAGGAAGTCACCGGTGGCGCGCACTTCGAAAACCTGGTTCCAAATACCGACAAGGTCACCACGACTGTCACTGATACCCCAGGCACCGATAACACCACGACCGTGACCCTGACGGCGCCGTCGGAAGTGAGTGAGGGCGGCAAGATCACCTACACCGCCACCTTGAGCAACAAGGCTGACACTGACGTCACCTTGACCCTCGACAACAAGCAAACCATCACCATCAAGGCCGGCGAAACCGTCGGCACCGTGACAGTTGATGCCCCTGGCGATGACGTGTTCATCGACAAGAGCACCCAGACCGTCAAGATCACCGGTACCGACGGTGGCAACTTCGAGAAACTCGTGGTTGCAGGCGATGGCGCAACGACGCAGATCAACGACACGATCGACGATGTGAAGGTTGTGCTGACAGCCACCACCAGCGTCGCCGAGGGCGGCCAGATCGTCTACACCGCAAGTTTGGTAGACAAGAACGGCGTGGCCGTGACCAACGTGGGTTCCGACCTGGTGATCAAGCTGGACAACAACTTGATCATTACCATCGGTAATGGCAAGACCAGCAGCACTGCCAACTTCACCGCGCCGAATGATTTCTACATCGGCGCCAAGGACATTTCCGCCAAGATCACTAGCGTGGTCAGCGGTGGCGACAAGTATGAAAACCTGATCCCGGTCGGCACGCCAGTGGTTACCAAGGTAACGGACGTGACGAACGACACCGTGATCACCATCGCGGGCGATACCTCGGTTACCGAAGGCCAGACCGCTCACTACACGCTGAACCTGACCCAGCCGGCAGCCACCGAAGTCACGGTGACGCTCTCGTATAAAGGCGTGGCCCAGGACGGTTCGGACTTCAACGGCGTGTACACAGTGAAGATTCCGGCCGGCCAAAGCAGCGCGACGTTCGATATCAAGACCATCGACGACAAGCTGACCGAGCCTACGGAGAAGTTCGAGATCAGTATCTCCGGGACCTCCGGCGGCAATTTCGAGAACCTGGCTATCAGCACCACCAACGGTAAAATCGAAACGTCGATCATCGACAACGACGCACCACCGGCCATCGACCTGGACGCCAACAACTCCAGCGGCGCCACCGGTAACGACTTCAAGACCACGTTCACCGAAGGCGGCACTGGCGTGTCGATTGCTGACACCGACATCCGCATCACCGACCCGGACAGCACCCAGCTGACGGGCGCCACGGTGGTGCTGACCAATACTCAGCCGAACGATTCGTTGAGCTACACCAGCGTCCCGGGCATTACCGTGACCCCGGTCACGGACCCGGTCACCGGCAAGATCACCCTGACCCTCACCGGTACGGCGTCGCTGGCTGACTACATGTTGCAGATCAAGAACATCACGTTCAGCAACAGCAGCGAAGACCCAAGCACCACGCCACGGACCATCACCGTGACCGTGACCGATGGCGGCAACTACTCGAACGTGGCGACTACCACGGTCAACGTAGTGGCGGTCAACGACGCACCGGTTGCCACTGGCAGTGCCGTCACCGGTACCGAAGACACGCCGCTGAAGCTGACCTGGGCCAACTTTGGGGTCACCGATGTGGATTCCCCGCAGGCCAGCCTCGGGGTGAAAATCACCGAGCTGCCGGTGGCCGGCAAGCTGCAGTACCTGGCAGCGGACGGCACGACCTGGACCAACGTGACCGCCGGCCAGACCTTCACAAAGGCGCAGATCGACGGCGGCCAGTTGCGCTTCACGCCAAACGCCAACGAATCCGGAGCCGACGGCTACGGCGGCACGGGTGTGGGCAACAAGCAGGCGGACTACGCACAGTTCAAGTTCCAGCCAACCGATGGCAAGGACCTGGGCACCAGCACCACCGTGAAAGTCGACATCACCCCGGTTGCAGATGCGCCGACCTTGAGCGTTGCCGATAACAACATTGCGTCGGTCGGCCTGACCAAGCAGAGCTGGAACAGCATTGCGAACCTGGGCACCAACGGCAACGGCGCCTCGCCGACCGTGTTGAAAAACGCCATCGATAACGCCGGCACGCCAACCAGCACGACGGTTTCGACCACCGTCCTACCTACTGCCGATGTGCCTGGCGGTGCCGGCTCGAAGACCTCCGGCCTGATCTACCTGGAAGCCGGCAAGTCGTACACCTTCAGCGGCTACGGCGATGACAGCATCCTGGTCAATATCGGCGGCAAAGATGTGGCCAGCGGTACCTGGGGCTCCAACTCCGGCCAGTTCAACGGTACGTTCACCCCGACCAGCAACGGCTACTACAGCATTGATATCTACCATGCCAACCAATCAGGTCCGGGCAGCTTTGATCTCAAGCTGTCGGTCAACGGTGGCACCGCAACCAACCTGAGCAACACCACGATGCCGATCTACACCGGCATCAACGACCTGATCAGCGCCGGCGCGCAGGTATCTGACCTGCACGGCACCAACGGCCAGGGCTACTACGACGCGTACAAGCTCAACGAAGGGCTGGAAAACGGCACGGTCAAACTGACCAAGGTCACCACCGGCCTGACCGATACCGACGGTTCTGAAACCCTGAGCGTGAAGATTGGCAGCATTCCGGTGGGCGCAGTGCTCAGCGATGGTGCCGGGCATACCTTCACCGCGACCCAGGGCCATACCGAGGTGGACGTCACCGGTTGGAACCTCAACAACCTGAGCCTCAAGCCACTGCCTTACACCAGCGGCCAGTACAACCTGACCGTGACCTCGACCTCCACCGAAAGCCTCGGCGGCTCTGCCCAAACCGTGGCTAATCTGCCGGTCAAGGTGTACCCGGCAACCTACAGCGGGAGCACGGCGACTTCGGGCGATGACAACGTCAGCGGTACCAGTGGCAACGACATCATTGTGGCGGACGTTTCGGGCCTGAACGTGGTCCAGGGCAAGAACTACAACATCGCGTTCATGATCGATACGTCGGGCAGTATGGGCGACGACTCGGTGGCGGCGGCGAAAGCCTCGCTGACCACCGTGTTCAACTCACTGAAAAACAGTATCGGCTCCAGCACCTCTGGCACCGTGAACATCTTCCTTGCCGACTTCGATTCCCAAGTCAACCAGACCGTTACGGTCAACCTGAAAGACCCAGGCGCCCTGGCTGCCCTGCAGAAAGTCCTGGACTCGATGGTGTCTGAAGGCGGGACCAACTACGAAGACGTGTTCAAGGCCGCATCCAACTTCTTCAACAGTGCCAAGGCGACCAGTAATACTGGCGCAATCAACACAACGTACTTCATCACCGATGGCCAGCCGACGTTTTACCAACGCAGCGAGCAGGGCAACCCGACCTTGTACGGCAACGTCAAGCTGGATGATGTCGTCAACATGAACAACTACACCTTAGGCACCGCCACCAGGATCACTATCGACTCGACTCACCTGATTGATATTGATGCTGTAGGGAAAATGACGCTCTGGATCAACAACGGGGGCTGGTCGCAGTACAACCCGGGAGTCATCCACGCCCAAGGGGATGGCACTTTTGAGCTGTCGGTGCGCGACGGTTATGGCAACTATACCGACACCGCCACCACCACCAACTCCAATAGCGCATTTGCACTGCTCAAGGGCCTGTCCACCGGCGGTGTCGAAGCCATCGGCCTCAACAGTGGCGTCAGCCTGGATCAGTTGAAACCGTACGACAGCGATAACAAGCCACAAGCCAACATCGATCCCAAGGATCTGGCCAACGCCATCCTCGGTAGCAGCGAAGCCACCCTGCCGGGTGCCGACCGTGTCGATGGGGGTGACGGCAACGACATCCTGTTTGGCGACCTGGTGAGCTTCCCGGGCATTACCGGCGAGGGCTACAACGCTATCCAGTCCTACGTGGCAGGGAAAAACGGCGTGGCGGTTGCTGCCGTCACCGGCCAGGATGTGCACAAGTACATCACCGAGCACTACAACGAGTTCAACACCTCGGGTGCCAAGGACGGTAATGACACCCTGCTGGGTGGCTCGGGTGATGACATCCTGTTCGGCCAGGGCGGCAACGACTACCTGGACGGGGGCAAGGGCAACGACATCCTGCTGGGCGGCACGGGTAACGACACGCTGATCGGCGGCCAGGGCAATGACATCCTGATCGGCGGTACCGGTGCCGATACCTTCGTCTGGAGATCCGGTGACGTCGGCAACGACGTGATCAAGGACTTCAAGGCCTCGGAAGGCGACCGTATCGACCTGCGCGACCTGCTCAAGGGTGAAACCGACAGCACCATCGACAACTTCCTGAAGTTGACCACGGTGGATAACGTGACCACGCTGCAGATCAGTTCCGAAGGCAAGCTCAACGCTGCCGGCGGCCTGGCCAACGCGGATGTGACGATCAAGCTGGAAGGTAACAACTGGTCCGGGCAGACGATCAATTCGTTGATCAGTGGTGCTGACCCGACCATCAAGGTCGATCACACCTAATGAACCAATGACCCGGCCGCCTCTTGAGGCGGCCGATTCATTTGCGGCCACCGTTCGCTGGCATGGGGCAACGATTGCACGGCATACTCACGCCCAATCGCGCTCCGTTGGCCTATGCTGCTGACAGGCTGTCGTCAGTTCTCCTCATGAGGGATGTTCAATGTTCTACGTGCAACGTGATGCACAGGGTGAGCTGATTCGCGCCGAAGCGGTTGCCTTCGCCGAATCGACCGGCACCCTGCCCGCGGATCATCATGAGATCCAGGCCTGGTTTGCCAATGAAGAAGCGGAGCTGAGCCTCAAGCAGCTCAAGCACAGTGACTCGGAGATGATCCGGGTGCTGGAAGACTTGATTCAGGTGCTGATCCAAAAAGGCGTGATCAACCTCACGGACCTGCCGGTGGCTGCCCAAGCCAAGCTCAAGGACCGTAGCAACGCACGGGAATCACTGGGTGGCCTGAGCCACCTGATCAATGATGATGAGACCGGCCTGATCTGAGGCCGGCCACGGCCTCAGCGCCAGGGCGCCGGCTCGCCAAACAGCTGGCCCTGCACGCCAAAAATCCCCATCTCGCGAATCACCTGCAACTCACCTTCGGTTTCGACCCGCTCGGCAATCAGCGGCAAGTCGATGCTGTGGGCTGCGCGCTGGATGGCTTCGATAAACAGGCGCTTGTCGCTTTCCTGGTCGATGTCGCGGATGTAGCTGCCATCGATCTTCAGGTAGGCCAGGCCCAGGCGCGCCAGGTTGCCGATCATGCTGAAGCGCCCGCCAAAGCGTTGCAGGCTGAGGGAAAAATTCAGCTCCCGCAGGCGCTGGGTCAACTGCTCCAGCACGGCCTGTTCAGGCAGTTGCTCTTCACCGATTTCCAGGGTCAGGCGCGGGCCCAGGTTGGCATGTTGGCGCAATAAGTCGAAGACGCGGTTCAGGGCTTGCGGGTCTGCCAGTGTGGCCGCAGACAGGTTCAGGGCCAGCGACTGCTCATGGCTGGCCATCTGTTTGAGCACCAGTTCCAGCATCACCCGGTCCAGGCGCGCCGACCAGCCAAAGCGCTCAAGCCAAGGCAGGAAGCGCCCGGCGGGGATGGTATGACCCTGGTCGTCGACCAGTCGCGAGAGGACTTTGTAATGCAGGATCAGTTGCGGATCCTGAGTGGCCACTACCGGCTGGAAGTACAGCTCGAAGCGTTGT
The DNA here is from genome assembly GCF_059862305.1 of Pseudomonas sp. MF09156. Taxonomy (NCBI): domain Bacteria; kingdom Pseudomonadati; phylum Pseudomonadota; class Gammaproteobacteria; order Pseudomonadales; family Pseudomonadaceae; genus Pseudomonas; species Pseudomonas sp. MF09156. The sequence continues at coordinate 11,387 of NZ_JCBCUR010000020.1, read as the reverse complement.
TGGGTCAGCGCCTGGTCCAGCAGGGTGTGCCAGGCATGGTGATCGTCGCCGACGCTGGCGGCCGCGCTGTGGTCCAGGCACACCCAGCTGACATCCCCCAGGGTCTCGGCCTGGGCCAGCGCCTGGTCGGCCAGGGTCAGCAGGGCTTGCGGCGAATCACCGTGATTGAAAGGCGCCAGGCCAATACAAGCGACCGGCGACACATCACTGGCACCGGTGGCTTGCAGGCTTTGCAAGGTGCTTTCCAGGTTCTGCGCCAGCTGCAACGCCTCTTCACGCATCAGCCCCGGCGCCAGCACGGCGAATTCGCCACCGCGGATTCGGGTGACCAGGTTGTGGGTTTCCGGGTACGGCTCGCACTGGCGCAGCAGTTGCTCGCCAACCGCCTGCAGCAGTTGGTCGGTACGCTGGCCGCCGAGGCGCTGGTTGAGGCCGGCCAGGTCCTTGACCCGCAGCACCAGCAAGTAGCCTGAACTGGTCTCTTCGGGGTTGCTGACCCGCGCGTTGAGTTGCATCTCGAAATAGCGACGGTTGGCCAGGCCTGTGAGGTTGTCCTGATAGGACTCCACCCGCAGCTTTTCGCTGCGCTCGGCCTGTTCCTGGAATAGCGCCTTGAGCTTTTCCACCATCTGGTTCATCGCCTGCACCACGCGGCGCAGTTCCGGGGTGCGCGGCAAATCCGGCAGGCTCAGGAACTCGCGGCGGGCAATGGCGTGGGACTGCTTGACCATGTAGTCCAAAGGCTTGAGCTGGCGGCGCAGCAACAACGCGCCCAGCACCGCACTGACGGCGCCGCACAACAGCAGCCAGCCGAGGCTGCCCAGGGCGCTCTGCCACAGCTTGGCCAGGGCGAACATCGGATGGCTGACCACCTCGACCCGCGCCGCCTGCTCCCAGCCACGGCTGACCAGGGCGTCGCCACCGGCCGGCTCCAGGCCGATCATCTTGACGAACCAGTTGGGCACGCCGTTATTGTCGGGGATGCCGCTGCGCTCGACGATGACCTGGTCATTGGTCACGTCGATCACGCGGATGCTGGCGTAATAACCGCTGTCGAAGATCGAGCTGACCAGCAGCTCGACCATCGCCGGGTCGTCGATATTGGGCGTCAGGGACAGCGCCAGGGCGGTCGCCGCATCCTGCGCGTGGGAGCGCAACTGGTTCACGTATTGGGTACGCGAGCTTTCCAGGCTGACCATGAAGCTGCCGCTGAAAGCGACCACCAGGAACAGACAGATAGCGATCAACAGCTGTTTGAACAGTGACATCTGAACAGTTACTCCTAGTTGGCCGGCTCGGCTGGGAAGCCTTCCGCACGCATTTTTTTCAACACATCCTGCCAGCGCGACAGGCGCTTGGTGTCGCCGACCTTTTTGTTGCCCTTGGCGCCCGGCAGGTACAAACCTTCGGCGTTGAAGGAGTAGACCGGCAGCAAGTCGGTCCGTTGGCTGGCAGGCTGGATTTCGTCGATCAGGCTGTCGAGCACCAGCGGCATGGCCTCTGGCGTCGAATAATAGGTCAAGACCATATGGGCGCGATTCTGCCGCAATGCCTTGACGTAGGTAATGCGCAATTTGTCGCTGGAGACACCCAGGTGCCGGAGGCTGAAATATTTGGCGATGGCATAGTCTTCACAGTCGCCGGCGCCCTTCCACAGGGCTTCGATGGGCGTTTCCCAGTAATCGACCTGGTTCCACAGGTCGATGTCTTCGACATAGCGCACCCGTTTGTTGAAGAACAGGTTGACCACCTTGAGCTGCTCCAGCTCGCTGCCTTGTTTTTGCGTGGCCAGCAGCCGCTGCCAGTCATCGATACGCTGCTGGCCCGCGCCCAGTGGCCCATAGAGCGTGGTGGCACGCCGGCTGATCTGGGAGAAATCCCAATCGGCATGCAGCCCGCCAGGCAACAAGCCAGCCAGCAGCAGCGCTGAAAACAACCAGCACAGGATCCGCGAAGGAGTAAAACGTACCGCCAATGGCTTCAGTCCGTAGAAAGAGACGGAGAATCAATCGATGGTGAAGGGTCGGTCGGCAAAAGACAATGGCACGGTGCAATCACTGAGCTTAAGCAATCGCGCCTTGTAAGACGCCAGCAAGCCATAATGTGCGATGAAAAACCGCGCTGTTGAGTCGCTTACAAAGGGAAACCTTGCCTGTTTGACAAGCCTGCATGCAATCTCTAGTGTTCTTTGGATCCAATTAGCCAAAACCCATTCCAACAAGAAAGGAGGATAGCGTAGTCGTGACGCACAAGCCGAACCCTTTGAGCAGCATCAAGATCAGTGGGCCCATTCCCGCTCACCTCGCCCGCTCCGTTATTGAAGAAACATTGCGCAACGCCATACTGGATGGCCGCCTGCCTTGCGGCACCGCCATGCGCCAGCAAGAGCTGGCCAGCCTGTTCGGAGTCAGCCGTATGCCGGTGCGCGAGGCCCTGCGCCAGCTGGAAGCCCAGTCGCTGCTGCATGTTGTCACCCATAAAGGCGCCGTGGTCGCCCCGCTGATTGAAGATAACTCGGCGGAAACCTACGCCCTGCGAATTCTCCTGGAGTCGGAGGCGTTGCGCTTGTCGATCCCATTGCTGGGCACAAGTGATATCGAGCAGGCGGGTGCCTTGATCGACACCCTTGAGCACGAAACCGACTACAACGAAATCGGCCGGCTCAACCGCCTGTTTCACATGGCATTGTATGGCAAGGCTCCCAACCAGCGGTTGTTGAGCCTGGTAGAGCACGGGCTGAACGAGGAGGAGCGGTTCCTGCGTTTCAACCTCGAAGCCATGGGGCTGGGCGAAACTTCCCAAGAGGACCATCGCGAGTTGCTCACCCTGGTCGCGCAGAAAAAGGTCGAGGAAAGTGTACTGACCCTGCGCAATCACCTCATGCGCGGGATGGAAGTGATCACTCACTACCTGAACGGCCTCGAGCAGGAGAACGACAAAGGGGCGCGTTGATTTCTCCCGGCTTTAGCCGCTACGTGCGCGACCTGGATTGCCAGGCGCCGCACACGTCCAAAGCCGGCCTCTGCTGCCGTCACCCCTTGGCCGCTCCGGCAACCGACTCGACATTGACCGTCAGGAAACATCCAGCATTGCAAATGCAAAAGCGGATTTAAGCCTGGTCATTAAGTCCAATAATTTAAAACCTGCAAACAAGGAGGAAAGTTCTCACATCGAACAGTAAGCTCGACTACGAAACATTCCTTCCTGCAAAAAAACCTTATACAACTCTTAAAGTATTTGAATACTTAACCAAGTGATTATCCTTTAATTGGTCTTGGCACTTCAGTCGAAAGCGTAGGCACAGGCTTAGGCACGGCTGTGGACGACAAACTATCCAATAAGTCTAAGTTGCTTTGTCACTACTTGTTGCTTGCCGGATAACCAAGCCAGCCGTGTCATTCCCATGACTGCGCGACGCAACACTTACCTGTAATGCACACTTGGTTCTAAACAACCTTTTTATTTGAGTCGGCATAACGACTTATAGGCATTAAGCATGTTTCAACTCCAAGAACTACTCAGACAAAAAAAACTGCAACTACATGAACATCCGATTTTCCTGGAAATCAACTCTTTCCCGCAGTTACAGCACTTTATGCAGAACCATATTTTCGCCGTCTGGGACTTCATGACCCTGACCAAACGCCTGCAACAGGACCTGACCTGCGTGCGCCTGCCCTGGCTCCCGCCGGCGGACCCGCAGGCCGCGCGGCTGATCAACGAAATTGTCCTCGACGAGGAATCGGACCTGCGCCTGGGCGACGGGCATAGCAGTCACTTCGAACTGTACCTGGAGGCAATGCGCGAGGTAGGGGCCTGCACCACCACCATCGAACGCTTCATCGCGTTGCAGCGAGAGGGTGCAAGCCTCGACAGTGCCTTGGCGCAGATCACGCTTGATCCTGCGGTAGAGCGCTTTGTGCGGCACACCCTGGACGTCGCCCTGAACGCCCCGACCCACTGTGTAGCCGCGACCTTCCTGCATGGCCGGGAAAGCGTCATCCCGGCGATGTTCAAGCGCATCCTGCAGGGCAGCGACGTCGCCCACCGGCAGGCCCCCAGCTTGTGCTACTACCTCCAGCGCCACATCGAGCTGGACGCTGAGGGCCATGAGCCGGCCGCAGAGCGCCTGCTCCGACGCCTGACACTGGCGGACCCGGTGCTCGAACAACAGGCCTGGAACGCCGCCCTCAGCGCCGTAGAGAGCCGCATTGCCTTGTGGGACGGCCTGCGCCAGCACGCAGGCCGCCAGGAGGTGAGCCTGTGAACGCCCTCGACTATCGCTCGTTCGCAGCCGACTGGGAGCATCAGGCGACTATCCGCACTCGCCCGCGACGCCTGCTGGAAGATGACGACAAGTTGATCTACCCCCTGTGTCGCCAACCGCTGGTACTCAGTGCGGGTTTTCTCGAGCACTGCCCGCAGTGGCGCGATTTTGTGCTGGTGCAGACGCTCTACAAATTCCTCAACGACGTGGTGATCTTTGAGACCGAGATCGTCGATAGAACCGCACGGAGCATCGCCAAGAATCGTTTTTCAATCCCCTTCCCTACCGCGTGCCGCTACGACGCCATGACCGTGGTGGTCGATGAGGATTATCACGCCCTCGTTGCCCTGGACTTCATGCAGCAAACGCAGGAAAAGACAGGTATTGCCCCGCTGCCGCTACCGGCCGCCATCGAGTTGAGCCGTGCCATCCCCATCGCTCAGGCCCAGGCACCGGCGCATCTGCGTGATGCGGTGGAGCTGGTGTGCGTGGCGATTGCCGAGAACACGGTCACCCATGACGTGGCGGCGTTTGCCAAGGATGACGGCGTCAAGCAGTCGGTCCGGGGCCTGATGGCCGACCACCTGGCTGACGAGGGCCGCCACGCCAGCTTCTGGACCTGCCTGGTAAGGCTCTACTGGCAAACGGCAAGCGAAGAGGATCGCGACGGCATCGCCCGAACCCTGCCGGTGTTCCTGCAACACTATTTGACCAATGACCTGCAAAGGGACTTCGACCGACTGTTGATCGAACATCTGGATGTGCCGGCGCACACTCGCCAGGCGCTGCGGGTCGAGGTACAGACCCCGGCCTTTCCCATCACCCGCCAGCACCCGCTGATCGGCAACATCATGGGGTTCCTGCGCCGCAGCGGGTTGCTGCAAACCTCGTGTGTCGCCCATGCGTTGAGTGCCTACCTGCCGGCAGCCGGGGGCCAGTCATGAGACGCCTTGGGATTAGCCTGGTCGGTAGCAGTGCGGCCTTGCATGAACTGGGGCAGGCACTGCAACCCTATGGGCATGACCTTGCCGCGCAGGCGCCGGCAATCGACTTGCTGATTGAAGATGGCACCCAGCCCCTCGCCCAGGAACTGGCCGGCGTGACCAGGATGAGCCTGCGCCTGTGCATCGGCCCGATGAGTGAGTGTGGCCTGCCAGCCCTGCAAATACGCTGCTATGACCGCACACGCCAGCTGCTGGCCGCGCTGGATCTGACACCGCCAGCCTGTGGCAACGGCCAACGACTGCGACGCCAGGCAGTGACGCGCCTGGTCGAGTGGGTCGCGCTGCAGGTCAGCGGCTTTTCGCGCAACCCCGGGCACTTCACACAACGTGCTAGCGCCGCCACGTTTGCCGAGCAGAGCCTGCAGGGCCTGGAAGGACTGGCCTACCTGCATCGCCTCAACCGGACCGCTGACCCAGCGCTCCTGCAAAAAGCCCGGACGCCGCTGATCAAACAGTTGGAGCAGAGCTTGCGGGTCTTCGCCGACCGGCCGGCCCTGGAGATTGCCGGGCTTAGCCTGAGCTATCGACAGCTGTTGCGACACAGCCTGGCCATCCGGCAGGTTCTACAACCCTTGCTCGGGCCGGGGCCGGCGCCCGTGGTCGGGATCTGCCTGGGCAAGTCGATCGAGTTGTACGCCAGCATTCTGGCGACCCTGGGTTGCGGCGCGGTGTATCTGCCGCTCGAGCCGGGCCACCCGCTGCCGCGCCAACGAGCCATGCTGGAAAACGCCGGGGCCGTGGTGTTGCTCGATGATGGCCAACATCCCTTGCGCAAGCATTTCATGGCGGTGGACGTCAGCCGCATGGACAGCCAGCACGTGGACGACAATTGCCCCTTGGCGCTCACCTCGCCCACGGCTGATAGCGCCAGCATGGTGCTTTACACCTCGGGCACTACCGGCCAGCCCAAGGGGGTGTTGCTCAGCCAGCAAAACCTGGCGCATTTTTCGGCGTGGTACAGCCAGCATGTCGAACTCAGCGAGCACAGCCGTGTACTGCAATTTTCGTCCGTGAGTTTCGACTCTTCGCTGGTCGATCTCTTTCCAGCCCTGAACCAGGGCGCGACCCTGATTGTTCCCAGTGAAGAACAGCGTCGTGACCCACTCCAGTTGGTTGAACTGATCCAGCAACAGCGCGTCACCCATGCCTTCCTGCCGCCGGCGCTGTTGAGCCTGCTGCCAATGGACCGACCGTTGGGCCTGCAACACCTGCTGACCGGCGGTGATATCTGTGAGCCCCATGTCATCCGGCAGATGGCCGGGCAATGCGCCTTGCACAACCTCTATGGCCCGACGGAAGCCACAGTGCTGGTCAGCAGCCGTCGGATGCAGGCTGACGACAGCAACCTCAACCTCGGCATACCCATCGCCAACAGCCAGGTGCTGATCCTCGACGAGCAGCGCCAGCCGGTCGAGGACCAGGTAGTTGGCGAGGTGTATATCGTCGGCCCCGGGGTGAGCCTTGGGTATCTGAACCAGCCACGCCAGACCGCCGAGCACTTTGTGCGCCTTGGGCTGCCTGACGGCCAGGCCTTGCACGCGTACCGCACGGGCGACATGGCGAAATGGACGGCCGAGGGTATCGCGCTGGTCGGGCGCCAGGACCAGCAGGTGAAGATCCGTGGTTTTCGGGTCGAGCCCCAAGAGATCGAGCAGTGCTTGCGCGCCAGCCAGCTGTTTCGCCAGGTCGCGGTGGTGATTGACCGTGATCGACGGGTCCTGGCGTTTGTGGCACAGCCTGATCCCAATGGTTCGGGCGCAGCCCTGGCCGCGCTCAAGCAACATGCCAGGCAAATGCTGCCGGACTATATGCAGCCGACCGTGTGCACAGAGCTGACGAGCCTGCCCTCTGGCAGCAATGGCAAGGTTGACCGCCAGGCCTTACTGGCGCTGACGGTTCAAGCCGTCTCGGAAAACCCTCAACGCCCCCCCCAAACACCGCTGGAAGGGCAATTGCTGGGCCTGTGGAGTGAACTGCTGGGGTTGCCGGTCGACGAGATGTCGACTGACGACAGCTTTTTCCATCTCGGCGGTCACTCCATTCTGCTTTCAACCATGCTCCTGCGGATTCGCGAGTTGTACGGGCGCAGCCTGCCCCTCAACCGGTTTATCGAAGCGCCAACGGTGCAGACCCTCGCCGCGTTGATGAGCGATAGCCTGCCAGGTGCTGCCCCCAGCGACCGGGCGATCAGCGACGCGCTACGCGCGCTGGACATAAGCCTGTTGCCAGGAGCGCGCGCGGGCAATCGCCACAAGGCGATCGTGACCGGCGCCAACAGCTTTTTGGGTGTGCACATCGTCGAGGCCTTGCTGATGGCCGGAGCGACAGAAGTCGCCTGCCTGGTGCGCGAAAACCCAGGGCAATCAGCCGCTACACGGTTTGCCGAGGCGTTGCGTGAATACCGCCTGGAACACCTGGACCTGAGCCGCGTGCGGGTGTACGCCACCGACCTGCACCGACCTCGCCTGGGGCTTGAGGCCCATGTCTATGAACACCTCGCCCGCCAGTACGGGGTGCTGATACACAGCGCGGCCCACGTCAATCACGTCATGGACTACGCATCGCTGGCCAAGGACAACGTGGAACCGGTGCTTGAGTGCCTGCGACTGTGCGAAACCCACTGTAAGAAGGTGCTCAATTTTGTCTCCACATTATCCGCATCAAGCAGCGTCGGAGCCGACGGGCAGGTGCTTGAAGCGCCTGCGGCAAGTACCCCGCCGCTCTACATCAAGAACGGCTACAACCTTTCCAAATGGGTGGCTGAACGCCTCTTGGGGCGCGCTGCGGGGCAAGGCGCCTGGATCAACATCTATCGCCCCGGGAACATCAGTTTCAATAGCCGCAACGGCGTCTGCCAACCACACAAAAACCGCCTGATGCTGATGCTCAAGGGCTCGCTGCAGCTGGGCCGGGTGCCACGCCTGGGCTTGAACTTCGACCTGATGCCGGTGGATTTCCTGGCGCAGTTCATTGCCTTCCACAGTGGCAACTGCGTTGCCGAGCGCAGCGTGTTCAACCTGCACAATCCGCAGCCACTGCGGTGGGAAACCTACGTGGAGTCGTTCCGCCAGGCAGGTCATGCGTTCGAATTGGTAAGCGTGGCGGATTGGCAACACCAGCTAGGTGAAGTGGGTCGCGAGAATGCCCTGTTTGGCGTGCTCGGGTTTTACCTCAATGGGCTGGGAGAAGACATTGGCGATATCTCGATGATTCGCCACGAGAACGCACGCTATGGCGTCGAGCAGATGGGCATGCAATACCCCGAAAAAGCACCCGCGCTGTTACGCAGAGGGTGCCAGTACCTCAATGCCATCGGCTTTCTGTGACACCGCCACCAGGGAAAAAATTATGAGACAGCTGCAACCCGATACGTTGATCCAAAACCCCGTGGGCAGGCCTGTGGTGTCATCTGTGGCGATTGCCTGCAGCGCCGTCAACCTGTGGGGGGTCGTGGGTCGCTTCGCAGGCTTTGACGCGTTCATCCCTGCCCTGGCAAGTATCACGATGATCGGCAGCGGTGTGGGATCGCTGCGCAAGAAATGCTTCCACGACGGCAATGTGGTCGTGGAACAGCTCAATAGCCACGATGCGCAGGCGATGCACATGACCTGGACGACGATCTATAACACCTTGGGCGTGGCCCGGCTGTGGGCCGCAATGAGCGTTGAGTCGCTGGGGGAGAATCAGGCGCGGGTGACCTGGACCATCATCGCCGAACCCGTTGATGCCAGCGACAAAGAGGGATTTGAACAATTCATCCAGGCCTTCGCCGACAGTGCACTGGATAACGTGCGCCGACTGCTTGGCTGAAAAAAATGGCGCAGTACATTGCTGCACTGCGCCACATTGACTGGCAGGGTGATCAGATCTTGAAACTGTCGACCAGTTGCTTCAAGCGATTGGCTTGTTGTGACAGCGCGTCACAGTCTTTCAAGGTCTCGTTGAGGTTGGCCACACCTTGTTGGTTCAGCAGGTTGATCTGGTTGATATCAACATTGAGCGTCTCCACCACGGCGGTCTGCTCCTCGGTGGCAGCGGCCACCGACTGGTTCATGCCGTCGATCTCGACGATACGCTGGGTCACGCTGATCAAGCGTTCACCGGCCTGGTTGGCAACCTCGACGCTTTCTTCGCTGGACACCTGGCTGGCATTCATCGTGGTCACGGCTTCGCGTGAGCCGATCTGCAACGAGGTGATCATCTTGTGGATCTCCTCTGCCGACTCCTGGGTACGGTGGGCCAGGTTGCGCACTTCGTCAGCCACCACGGCAAAGCCACGGCCGGCTTCACCAGCACGGGCGGCTTCAATAGCGGCGTTGAGGGCCAGCAGGTTGGTTTGCTGGGAGATGCCTTTGATCACATCGAGGATATGGCCAATGTTGTCGGTACTGGCATTCAAGGTTTCGATCTGCGTGCAGGACAGGCTGATCTTCTGCGACAACTCGGACATCGCCAGGATGGTTTTCTCTACGACCTGGCGACCGTCATCGGCTTGCTCGCTGGCGCCACTGGCGTGTTGCGAGGCGTCAGCGGCGTTACGGGCGATTTCCTGGGTGGCGGCACCCAGTTCGTTAATGGCCGCGGCAACGCTGTTGGTACGGGCGCTCTGCTCGTCAGAACCGATGATCGAGGCGTTGGACGATGCCATCACGCGCTGGGAAAGATCGTGTACATGCCTGGTCGCCGAGGACACTTCGCTGATCGAGGCATGGATACGCTCGACAAACTGGTTGAACGCACCACCCAGCTCACCGAATTCATCTTTGCTTTCCACGACCAGGCGGCGGGTCAGGTCGCCCTCGCCCTGGGCAATGTCTTGCATGGCGCGACCCATGGTGGTCAGCGGGCGCATCAGCACCTGGATCAACAGGCTCAGCAATACGGCAATTGCAGTGACGGCAATGAACATTGCGATCAAGGCGGAGGTGCGGAACTTACTTAGGGGGGCGTAGGCTTTGTCTTTATCGATCGACAGCCCTATGTACCAGTCCGCACCAGGCAAGCCGCTGATCGGGGTGAAGGACAGGATGCGGTCCTGGCCATTGAGGACCACATCCTGGTTGATCTTCTCAATACGGACGGTGCTGCCCGGATAGATATCCTTGAGGTTTTTCATTACCTGTTCTTGGTCAGGACTGACAATCACCTGCCCATCGCCGCTGACCAGGAACGCGTGGCCAATCCCGCCGAAGTCCACCGAGTTGATGATCTTCACCAAGGTTTGCAGGCTCAAGTCGCCACCCACTACACCCAACAGCTCACCATTTTTCTTGACCGGCATCGCGATGGTGACGATCAAACCACCGACGGCGGCCATATAAGGCGGGGTCAGCATGGGTTTGTCGGCAGCGACCGCTTGCTTGTACCAAGGGCGCTGACGCGGATCGTAGCCATCAGGCATTTTCGCGTCAGGACGCTGGGTGAAGACACCGTTGGTGGAACCGACGTAGGTGAACTGGAAGTTCGAGGTGAACGCCGGTTGATCAACCAGGCCGGGGAGGTCGGCATTGCTGCCTTGGTGAGCAACGTTCTGCGCAAGGTTCTCCAGGACCAGCACCCGGCCACTGAGCCAGTTCTGCACACTGCTGGCAGTCAGGTCACCCGACTGCTGGATAGATGACTCCAGGTTTTGCCTGATGGTATTGCGCTGCAGGTAGTCGTTGTACAACGTAAACAGCGCGAAGGCCAAAACCACGACGCCTGACGCGGCCAACAGAATTTTATGACTGAACTTGAGATTCATTTCATCGACTTCTTTTTGCCAAAAGGGGGTGAGCGTGCCGAATGCAACGTTCCATGTACGGTATAGGCGGACTCTACGACCGCTCTATTTCGGTGCACGCATGGCTCATCAGGCTTTCGGCCAAGGCTGGATAAATCTTAGGAATTTGTGGGATACATCTTCTTTTTATGTAAGAAGCCGACAGGCGGTCAGGATTGGACACTTAGGTCCCCAGAACAACAAAACCCCCGTCTGCGCTAGCAGACGGGGGTTTCGGAATTTAATCTTGACGATGACCTACTCTCACATGGGGAAACCCCACACTACCATCGGCGATGCATCGTTTCACTGCTGAGTTCGGGATGGGATCAGGTGGTTCCAATGCTCTATGGTC